>NZ_CP193482.1:1238000-1547500 GCF_050703275.1 Sphingosinithalassobacter sp. LHW66-3 | reverse complement strand
CGGGATCCTCGGGATCCTGCGCGGCGACATATTCCTTGGCGACCAGATTCATGCCGTCGCGCAGCGGAGTGACGAGGCCGATGCGGGCCGCGCGATAGACGCCGAACAGCTCGTCGCGCGGATAGCCCTGGTTCACATAGCGGATCGGCACCCAGTCGAGATCGGCGAACTCGCCGTTGATGTGCCCCGACAGGCTTTCGAGCGTGGTGCGGATGCGCTGGTAGCTTTCCACCGCGGCGCGCGAGGGCGGGGCGATCTGGAGCAGGAAGACTTCCTTGCGTTCCTCGCTGTGCTCGCGAAGGAAGCGCTCATAGCCGAGGAACCGTTCCTCGAGCCCCTTGGAATAGTCGAGCCGGTCGACTCCGACGATCATCGCCCGGCCGTTGGCGCTGCGCCGCATCTTCTCGAACGCGGCCTTGGCGGCCTCGCTGTCGGCCATCGCCATGAATTCGGACGCGTCGATCCCAATCGGGCAGTTGAGCAGCTTCACCGAGCGGCCGTTGAGCGAGACGATGTCGTCGTCCGACGCCGTGGCGCCGAGATCGTGGACCGCGAAATCGACGAAGCTTTCGAGCCATTCCTGCGTGTGGAAGCCGATCACGTCATAGGCGAACAGCGTCTCCACCAGCTCCGAGGCTTCGGGAAGCGTGTTGAGCAGGCGCCGCGGCGGCCAGGGAATGTGGAGAAAGAAACCGAGGCGATTGTTGCACCCGCGCTTGCGCAGCTCGTTGCCGAGCGGGAACATGTGGTAATCCTGGACCCAGATCGCGTCCTCGGGCTCGATCAGCGGCCGGACCGTCTCGGCGAAGCGTTCGTTGGTGCGCTGATAGCCGCCGGCGAAATCGCGCTCATATTCGGCAAGGTCGATGCGGTAATGGAACAGCGGCCACAGCGTGCGATTGGCGTAGCCGTTGTAATATTCCTCGATGTCCTGCTCCTCGAGGTCGATCGTCGCCGACGTGACGCCCTGATGCCGCTGGAAATTGATATGGCCGGTGAACTGGTCGGTGATCTCTCCCGACCATCCGAACCACATGCCGCTATATTCGCGCAGCGCCGCAGACAGCGCCACGGCCAGCCCGCCCTGCGCGCCCGAATGCGAGCCGGTGGGCGCGGACACTCGATTGGAAATGACGATCAGTCGGGTCATCGAATAGCGCTCCAGGGTTTGCTCAACAGAACGGCGCAGTTGATCATTCCGACCAGCGAGTAGGTCTGGGGATAGTTCCCCCATAGCTCGCCGCTGACCGGATCGATGTCTTCGGACAATAGGCCCGCTGCGGTGCGGCGCGAGAGCATTTCCTCGAACAATGCGCGCGCGTCGTCGCTGCGGCCGGTGAAATGCAGCGCCTCGATCAGCCAGAAGGTGCAGACGTTGAAGGCGGTTTCGGGCAGGCCGAAATCATCTTCGGTGGCGTAGCGCAGCATGTGCGAGCCGCGCCGCAACCCTTGCTCGACGGCAGCCAGCGTGCCCTGGAAGCGCGGATCATCGGGCGGCAGAAAGCGCAGGTCGAGAAGCTGGATCAGGCTCGCGTCGAGATCCTCGCCCGAGAAGGTGGCCGAGAAGAAGCGCGGGCCCTCGCGCCAGGCGGCGTGCTCGATGCGTTCGCGGATGCTGCGCGCGCGCTCCACCCAGAAGGCCTGGCGCTCGCTAAGCCCGAGCCGCTCGGCGACGTTGGCGAGCCGGTCGCACGCCGCCCAGCACATCGCGGCGGAATAGGTGTGGACGCTCTGCCGGGTGCGCAGTTCCCAGAGGCCGGCGTCGGGCTGATCGTGGAATTGCCACGCGCGCTCGCCGACGCGCTCCAGCGCCTCGAAATCCTCGGCCCCGGCCATGCGGAAGAGGCGATGATCGAAAAAGGCCTGGGCGTTGGAGAGGACGATCTGGCCATAGGCGTCGTGCTGGATCTGCTCATACGCCTGGTTGCCGATGCGCACCGGCCCCATGCCGCGATAGCCGGCGAGATCGGGTGCGATCCGCTCGGGCAGCGCCGATTCGCCGAGCACGCCGTAGAGCGGCTGGATATGCCCGCCGCGCGCCGTATCGACGATGTTGCGCAAATAGCCGAGATAGGCTTCGAGCACGTCAAGCGCGCCGAGGCGGTTCAGCGCCTGAACGGTGTAATAGGCGTCGCGGATCCAGCAGTAGCGATAGTCCCAGTTCCGCTCCGACCCCGCGTGCTCGGGGATCGAGGTGGTGAGTGCTGCGACGATCGCGCCGGTCTCCTCGTGCTGGCACAGCTTGAGCGTGATCGCCGAGCGGATCACCACTTCCTGCCATTCGAGCGGGACGGCGAGGCCGCGCACCCACTCCTGCCACTCGAGCGTGGTGTTCGAGAGCATGTCCTGGATCGTGGCGGCGATGTTGCCGACGAAGCTTTCGTCCGGGCCGAGGAAGAAATGGAGCGGGCGCTCGACGCGAAAGGTGCGTTCCTCCTGCAGCAGCCCGACCGGCGCATCGGTGGTGAGCCGCAGCGTGAGTTCGTCCATCGTGTAGCGGATGTGGTTCGATCCGCCGATCCGCTGGCGGCAGCCGCTGCCGTGATGGCAGGTCGGCCGCAGGCGCATCCGGACGCGCGGGCTACCCGCAACCGGCCGGACGATGCGGGCATAGGCGACCGGCCGGTAGGTGCGCCCCATCCGCTGAAAGCGCGGACAGAAATCGGTGACTTCGATCGCGTTGCCGTGCGCGTCGATGTGGCGGCTGATCAGGATCGGCGTGTTGCGCAGATAGCTCTGCTCGACCGCGACACAGTCTTCGAGCGTGATCGACCAGAGACCCATCGCGCTTTCGCTCGCGGGATCCTCGCCGCGCATCAGCGAGGAGAAGAGCGGATCGCCATCCACTCGGGGAACGCACCCCCACACGAAATTGCCGGCGCGGTCGACAAGCGCGCTGACCTGGCAATTGCCGATCGGCCAGAGATCGAGTGTCGGCTCGTTCACGCTCCGAGCGCCTCCGCCGCGCGATCGAGCCAGGCGAGCGTGGCGGACACGTCCGCCAGCCGATAGGATGCTGCCGTCGCGCGGGGATCGCCGACCAGCACCCCGGCGCCACCCAGCGCGCGCGCCGATTCGAACCCAGGTTCGTCGGTCGTGTCGTCGCCGAGGAAGATCGGGCGCATGCCGGCATGTTCGGGCGCGGCCATGAAAGTGGCGATCGCCTTGCCCTTGTCGCCGCCCGAGGTGCGTACTTCGTAGAGCATCTTCCCGGTCTGAAGATGGAGGCCGTGGGTTTCGGCGAGCCGTGTCGCCAGATCGCCGCACGCGGCCTCGGCCTCGGGCGCCTGGCGGAAGTGCAGCGCGGCGCCGAGCGGCTTTTCCTCGACCAGAACGCCGGGGTGGCGCGCGGCGAGCGCCTCCATCTCCGCCTGGACCTGCTGCAATGCGGCAGGGCGATCGACCATTTCGATATGGCCGTCGGAAAAGCGGAACTCCATGCCGTGGCTGCCGGCGACCGCGGGAGTCGCATCGCCGAGATAGTCGAGCACCTGCGCGACCGGACGGCCGCTGACCACGGCAACGCGCCCGTCGAGCCGATCGATCAGCCGTGCCACGAGCGCGAGCAGCCGCGCGTCGACCGCGACCGCATCGGGCCGCTCGGCGATTTCGACGAGCGTTCCGTCGAAATCGAGGAACAGGCTGGCGTTCCGCAGCAAGTCCGCCGGCGGCGCGGGAAGATCTATCGTCGAGCTGGTCGGCAAGCACCCCTCCTGTGCAATGGTCCCCGCGAAGGAAAGCAGCGGAGACGACATCGTTCCATCCGTGTGACGAGTCTCTGCTGCACTGCAACGCACAGCGCGGAGAGAAAGCGCGGAGGGGGCGATCAGCTCGCGCGGCTCCAGTTCTGCTCGCGACAGAAGACCGCGATGCAACCCTTCACGCTGAGGCGCGAGGGATCGGTTCGCTCGAGCACCGAGCGATAGGTCTTGCCCGATTTGGGATCGTAGATGCGCCCGCGCCAGACCGCGCCGTCGCGCGTGAAGCCGCTGAGGATGGTGAGGCCGCGGATCGGCCGGGAGCGCAGCGATTCGTCGGGATTGTTCACGTCGAGCGGGTTGGGCCCGCGGTCGGAGCGCAGCACCCGCGTGATCCGGCCGCACATCTGGTTGCCGCAGGGAGCGATCTGCACCAGCGCCGAGCCGTCTTCGGTGCGCCAGGTGCCGGCGATGCCGCCATCCTGCGCCTGGGCGGGGGCGGTGGTCAGTGCAGCGAGCGCGGCGGCGGCGATCAGGGGAAACTTCATGGAGGCTCCTGGAAGACGAAACTCGACACATGCGACGCCGGACGGCATCAGCGCCACTCTATGCGCGTCGGGCGGCGCGCGCAAAGCGGCAGGGAGGCACGCATGGGCGGCTGGACGATCGGGATCATCGGCGGATCGGGGCTCTACGACGTCGAAGGCATCGAAGGCGGCGAGTGGGTGGAGGTGGAAAGCCCCTGGGGCGCCCCTTCGGACGCGGTATTCCGCGGCCGGGTGGGCCATGCGCAGGTGGTGTTCCTGCCGCGCCACGGCCGCGGTCACCGGATCAGCCCGTCCGAGCTCAACGCGCGCGCCAATATCGACGTGCTGAAGCGGCTGGGCGTGACCGACGTGCTTTCGGTTTCGTCGGTCGGCTCGCTGGTCGAGGATCGGCCGCCGGGCAGCTTCACCCTGGCCGACCAGTTCATCGACCGGACCAAGGGGCGGCCGTCCAGCTTCTTCGGCACCGGCATGGTCGCGCATGTCTCGATGGCCGATCCGGTGTGCCCGCGGCTGTCCGGCCTGGCGGCGGCGGCGGCGCGCGAAACCGGGGTTCAGGTCGATGCCGGCGGCACCTGTCTGGTGATGGAGGGCCCGCAATTCTCGACTCGTGCCGAAAGCCATCTCTATCGCAGCTGGGGCTGTCACATCATCGGCATGACCGCGATGCCCGAGGCCAAGCTGTGCCGCGAGGCCGAGCTGCCCTATGCGCTGGTGGGAATGGTGACCGACTACGACTGCTGGCGCGAGGAGGAGGAAGCGGTCGACGTGGCGCAGGTGATCGCGCAGCTTTCGGGCAATGCCGAAAAGGCGCGGGCGATGGTGCTGAACCTGCTGCGCGCGCTGCCGCAGGAGCGCGAGCCCAGCCCGATCGACACTTGCCTCGACACCGCGCTGATCACGGCGCCGCACGTTCGCGACCCGGCGCTGCTCGCCAAGCTCGATGCGGTCGCGGGGCGGGTGCTGTGATGTGGCCCGTGCTTTTCGCGATGCTTCTCGCGACCCCCGCAGCCGCGCAGGAAGCGCCCGAGCGGTCGCAGGATGCCGCATGGCACAACCGCCAGTTCGCCGCGCTCGCCGCGCTCGATCCTGCCGAGGGGTGGCGCCCGCTGGAGCGCGGCGTGCTGTGGCGGCGCGTGAAGGGCGACGGTTCGGGCCAGCATCCGAGCATCACCGACCGTGTGCGGATCCACTATGCCGGGCGGCTGATCGACGGCACCGAGTTCGACAGCAGCTGGGCACGCGGCGAACCGGCGACCTTTCCGCTGGGGCGGCTGATTCCCGGCTGGCAGATAGCGGTGCCGCAGATGGGGGTGGGCGATACGATCGAAATCGCGGTGCCGCCCGACGCGGGCTATGGACCGTTGGGCAAGGGCCCGATCCCCGGCGGCGCGGTGCTGCTGTTCACGATCGAGCTGTTCGCGGTGAACCCGGCGGAATAGCCCCGTGTTCGACGCGCAGAGCAAGGATCTCGAACGGCTCGGCCGGATCGGGCGGCGGCGCGCGCTGCACCCGCGTGCGGGCGCGGACTTTGCCTCGAACGACTATCTGGGGCTGGCGGAGAGCGCACGGCTGCGCGAGGCGGTGGCGGATGCGCTGGCGCGTGGCGTGCCGGTGGGGTCGGGCGGATCGCGGCTGTTGCGCGGCAACCATGCCGAGCATGAAGCGCTGGAGACCGAGGCGGCGGCGTTCCTCGGCAGCGAGGCCGCGCTGTATTTTTCCAGCGGCTTTGCCGCGAATGCCACGCTGCTGGCGACGCTGCCGCAGCGCGGCGACCTGATCGTGCACGATGCGCTGATCCACGCCAGCGCGCACGAGGGGATGCGGCTGGCGCGCGCGGAGAGTGTGGGCGTGGCACACAAGGACGCGCAGGCGGTGGACGAGGCGATCGCGCGCTGGCGGCGCGCGGGCGGGCGCGGCACGGCCTGGATCGCGGTCGAGAGCCTGTACAGCATGGACGGCGATCGCGCGCCGCTCGACGACCTGGCCGATGTCGCTGCGCGGCATGACGCGGTGCTGCTGATCGACGAGGCGCATGCGACGGGAGTGTTCGGTCCCGATGGGCGCGGACTCGGGGCGGGGCTGGAGGGGCAGGCGAATGTCGTCACCCTGCGCACCTGCGGCAAGGCGCTGGGATGCGAGGGTGCGCTGGTCTGTGGGCCGCAGGTCGTTATCGACCATCTGGTCAATCGCGGGCGCGGCTTCATTTTCTCGACCGCGCCGTCGCCGCTGATGGCGGCCGCGGTGCGCGCGAGCCTGAAGATCTTGGCCGATGCGCCCGAGCGGCGGACGGCACTTTCGCAGCTGGTGCGTGACGCGGAGGTGCTGCTCGCGCCGCTGGGCGTGCGGGCGACCGGATCGCAGATCCTGCCGCTGGTCCTGGGCGAGGACCGCCGCACGATGGAAGTGGCGCAGGCGCTGCAGGTGCGCGGGTTCGACGTGCGCGGTATCCGGCCGCCGACCGTGCCCGAAGGAACCGCGCGGCTGCGCATTTCGCTGACGCTGAACGTCGATCGCGGCCAGGTCGCGGCGCTGGCGGAGGCGCTGCGTGAGGCGCTGGGATGAGCGGCTTCGTCGTCACCGGTACCGATACCGAAATCGGCAAGACCGTGTTCGCCGCCGCGCTGGCGGGTGCGCTGGGCGCATCCTATTGGAAGCCCGTGCAGGCGGGGCTGGAGGACGGCAGCGACGCCGCGCGGGTGGCCGCGCTGGCGGGGCTGCCGCCCGAGCGGGTGCTGCCCGAGGCCTATCGGCTGGCGACGCCCTGTTCGCCGCATCGCGCGGCGGAGATCGATGGCGTGGAGATCGATCCGGCGCGGCTGGCGCTGCCGCACGTCCGCCCGCTGGTGGTGGAGGGCGCGGGCGGCGCGCTGGTGCCGCTGACGCGCACCCTGCTCTACGCCAACATGTTCGCGCGCTGGCGGCTGCCGGTGGTGCTGGTGGCGCGCACCGGGTTGGGGACGATCAACCACAGCCTGTTGTCGATCGAGGCGCTGCGCGCGCGCGGCGTGGCGATCCACGGGGTCGCATTCGTCGGCGAGGCGGTCGAGGACAGCGAGGCGACGATCGCGGCGATTGGCGGCGTGCGGCGGCTGGGCCGGCTGCCGCGGCTCGACCCGTTGACGCCCGATACGCTGGCGGCGGCGTTCGCCGCGCAGTTCGATCTGGCGGACTTCGCATGAGCGACTCGCCGATCTGGCATCCCTTCACCCAGCACGGGTTGGGCGAGCCGATCCCGCAGGTGGCGCGTGCCGAGGGCGCGGCGCTCTACACCGCCGACGGGCGGCGGATCATCGACGCGATCTCGTCCTGGTGGGTGACGACGCACGGCCATTGCCATCCGCGCATCATGGCGGCGGTCGCCGAGCAGGCGGGGCGGCTCGACCAGATCATCTTCGCGGGCTGGACTCACGAACCCGCCGAGGCAGTGGCGCAAGGGCTGCGCGCGGTGATGCCGCCGGAGCTGACGCGCGTTTTCTTTTCCGATTCCGGGTCGACCAGCGTCGAAGTGGCGCTGAAGATGGCGCTCGGCTTCTGGGCGAACCGGGGCGAGCCGCGGCACCGCATCCTGGTGCTCGAACACAGCTATCACGGCGACACGATCGGCGCGATGTCGGTGGGTGCGCGCGGCGTGTTCAACGCAGCCTATGCGCCGCTGCTGTTCGACGTCGGCACGATTCCGTTTCCAGCCGAGAGTGCCGAGCAGGCGTGCCTCGACGCGCTGGAGGCAGAGTGCGCGGCCGGCGTCGTGGCGGCGTTCATCGTCGAGCCGCTGGTCCTCGGCGCGGGGGGAATGCTGGTTTATTCCGCCGAAGTGCTCGTGGAGATGGCGGCGATCTGCGCCCGCCACGGCGTGCTGTTCATCGCCGACGAAGTGATGACCGGCTGGGGACGCACCGGAACGCTGCTGGCGTGCGAGCAGGCAGGCGTCGTGCCCGACATCCTGTGCCTGTCGAAAGGGCTGACCGGCGGCGCGGTGCCGCTCGCCGTGACGATGGCGCGCGAGCCGATCTATGCGGCGCATTGGAGCGCCGACCGGGCCAGGATGTTCTTCCACTCGTCGAGCTACACCGCCAATCCGATCGCCTGCGCGGCGGCGGCGGCGAACCTGGCGATCTGGCGCGACGAGCCGGTGGGCGAGCGAGTCGCGACCCTGGCGGCGCGGCAGGCCGAGCGGCTCGCGGCGGCGGCGACGCTGCCGAACGTGGCGAACCCGCGCGCGCTGGGGACGATCGCCGCGTTCGACATCGCGGTGCCCGACGCGGGCTATCTCTCGGATCTGGCGCCGCGGCTGCTCGCGCACTTTCGCGAGGCGGGGGTGCTGCTGCGTCCGCTGGGCAACACGCTCTACGTCATGCCGCCCTATTGCATCGGCGAGGACGATCTGGACGCGATCTGGAGCGAGATCGGGCGCGCCGTGGCGACGATCGCCTGAAGCGAAGAAGGGACCGACGCCGAGTGGCGCCGATCCCCTTCTTTCGCACTCCCGCAACGTGCTTCAGGCGGCGAGCTTGCGCAGCACGTATTGGAGGATGCCGCCGTTGAGGAAATACTCCAGCTCGTTGACGGTATCGATCCGGCAGCGGGTCTGGAACGTCTCCTTCGAGCCGTCGGCGCGCGTGACTTCGACTTCGACGTCCTGACGCGGGCGGAGGTCCGCGACGCCTGTGATCGTGAAGCTTTCGTCGCCGGTGAGGCCCAAAGTCTCGCGGCTCACGCCCTCGGCGAACTGGAGCGGCAGCACGCCCATGCCGACGAGGTTGGAGCGGTGGATGCGCTCGAAGCTCTCGGCGATGACGGCGCGGACGCCGAGCAGGATCGTGCCCTTCGCCGCCCAGTCACGCGACGATCCGGTGCCATATTCCTTGCCCGCGATCACGACGAGCGGCGTTCCGTCCGCCTTGTGGCGCATCGCGGCGTCGTAGATCGGCATGGTTTCGCCGTCATACTTCGTCATGCCGCCTTCGACGCCCGGCACCATTTCGTTGCGGATGCGGATGTTGGCGAAAGTGCCGCGCATCATCACGTCATGGTTGCCGCGACGCGCGCCATAGCTGTTGAACTCGGCCTTCGAGACCTGGCGCTCCTGCAGATAGGTGCCCGCGGGCGAATCCGCCTTGATGCTGCCGGCCGGCGAGATGTGATCGGTGGTGATCGAATCGCCGAGCACCGCGAGCGGCTTGGCATCGACGATGTCGCGCACCGGCGCCGGCGTCATCTCCATCCCGTCGAAATAGGGCGGGTTGGCGATGTAGGTCGACGTCGGGTTCCACTGGAAGGTGTCCGATCCCTCGACGCTGATCTTCCGCCAATGCTCGTCGCCGGCATAGACGTTGCCGTAGCGTTCCTTGAACATGTCTTCGCGGACGCTGGAAAGGATCAGATCCTGGACCTCCTGGTTCGAGGGCCAGATATCCTTGAGGAACACGTCCTCGCCGTTCTGGTCCTGCCCGATCGGCGTCGTCGTGATGTCCTCGGTCACCGTGCCCTTCACCGCATAGGCGACCACCAGCGGCGGCGAGGCCAGGAAGTTGGCGCGCACGTCCGGCGACACGCGGCCTTCGAAGTTGCGGTTGCCCGAGAGGACCGAGGCGGCGACGATGTCGTTGCCGTTGATCGCTTCGGAAATCGGCGGCGCGAGCGGCCCCGAGTTGCCGATGCAGGTCGTGCAGCCATAGCCGACGAGATTGAAGCCGAGCGCGTCGAGATCGTCCTGCAGCCCCGCCTTGGCGAGATAGTCGGTGACGACCTGCGAGCCGGGCGCGAGGCTGGTCTTGACCCAAGGCTTGCGCGTCAGCCCCTTCTCGCGCGCCTTCTTGGCGACGAGACCCGCGGCGATCAGCACCGAGGGGTTGGAGGTATTGGTGCAGCTGGTGATCGCGGCAATCACCACGTCGCCGTCGCCGATGTCATGATCGAGGCCCGTGACCGGCACGCGCTTCGGATTGCCCTTCTTGTACACCTTGGTGAGATCGGTGTTGAACAGTTCGTCGACCTCGGTGAGCGCGACGCGATCCTGCGGACGCTTGGGACCGGCGAGCGAGGCCTGGACGCTGCTCATGTCGAGCTCGAGCGTGTCGGTGAAGATCGGATCGGGGCTGGTCTCGTCGTGCCACATGCCCTGCGCGCGGCAATAGGCCTCGGTGAGCGCGACCTCTTCCTCGGGGCGGCCGGTGAGGCGCATGTAATCGAGCGTCTTGTCGTCGATCGGGAAGAAGCCGCAGGTCGCACCATATTCGGGCGCCATGTTGGCGATCGTCGCGCGATCGGCGAGCGTCATGCTCGACAGGCCCGGGCCGTAGAATTCGACGAAGCGGCCGACCACGCCGCGCGCGCGCAGCATCTGCGTGACGGTGAGCACCAGATCGGTGGCGGTGATGCCTTCGCGCAGCGCGCCGGTGAGCTTGAAGCCGACGACTTCGGGGATCAGCATCGACACCGGCTGGCCGAGCATCGCGGCCTCCGCCTCGATCCCGCCGACGCCCCAGCCGAGCACGCCCAGGCCGTTGATCATGGTGGTGTGGCTGTCGGTGCCGACCAGCGTATCCGGATAGGCGACTTCATCGCCGTCGGGAGCCTTGGACGACCAGACGCCGCGGCCGATATATTCGAGATTCACCTGGTGGCAGATGCCGGTGCCCGGCGGCACCACCTGGAAATTGTCGAGCGCCTTGGAGCCCCACTTCAGAAACTCGTAGCGCTCGCCGTTGCGGGCATATTCATGCTCGACATTCGCCTCGAAGGCCTGGGGCGTGCCGAACTCGTCGACCATCACCGAATGGTCGATCACGAGGTGGACCGGCACCTGCGGATTGATCTTCTGCGCGTCGCCGCCCAGCTTCGTAATCGCATCGCGCATCGCCGCAAGATCGACCACGCAGGGAACGCCGGTGAAATCCTGCATCAGCACGCGCGCGGGGCGATACTGGATTTCGCGGTTCGAGCGGGCATCCTTCTGCCAGTCGACGATCGCCTGCGCATCTTCGGGAGTGACGGTCGTGCCGTCCTCGAAGCGCAGCATGTTTTCGAGCAGCACCTTCATCGAGAAGGGCAGGCGGCTGATGTCGCCCAGCTTCGCGGCTGCCTTTTGCAGCGAATAATAGCCGTAGCGCTTGCCGCCCACGTCGAGCGTGTCGCGGGTGCCGAGGCTGTCCTGGCCGATTGCGGTCATGGGTATGGGCCCTTCCTGTTTATCTCCCCTAGCGCGGCGGGGAGGCGGAAGGTTCCGCACGATCGCGCTGCCGGGGCGTGTGTGACGCGAGAGTCGCGCGGGCCTTAGCAAGGGGGTGGGGACAGGGGAAGATGCGAGCGGTGCGGAGCCGGGGGCTCACTCGAGCCAGTGCACGAACCTCGGGAGGGATCACGTTGCCGGGAAGCGCGTTTCGAGGATGCGATCGCATGCCGTGTCGCGCCGGAGGAAGCGGCCGAAGCGCGCCGCCGCAACGCCCCCTGCGGGGCGCACGGCGGTCGACGCGGCGGTGCAACATTGCTAGGGTGCAGCGACCTCCAGTCCGCCAGAACCGCAATTCGGGTAGAGTAGCCTGTCCATGTCCGCCGAAACGCCCCATGTCCACGAACATCCGATCGACGTCCGCCCCGAGGACATCGACTTCATGGGGCACGTCAACAACGCCGTGTATCTCACCTGGGTGCAGGATGCGGTGATCGATTACTGGCGGCGCGTGGCGCCCGCCGAAGCAGTCGCGCAGCACCTGTGGGTCGCGCTGAAGCACGAGATCACCTATCGTAAGCCCGCATTCCTGAACGACAATGTCGTCGCACATGTGGTGGCTGAAGGCGTGCAGGGCGCACGGACCTTTTTCTCGACGATCATCAAGCGCGGCGAGGACGTGCTTGCCGAGGTGCAGTCGAGCTGGTGCTGCCTGGACGCCGAAACGAAGCGGCCGGCGCGGCTGGCGCGCAGCGTGGTGCAGCGGTTCGTTCCCGGCTGACGTCGCAACAGCGCACATTCGCCGCGCGGTGCGCCGCGCCACCCTCCCGCCGAGCAAAACGCGCCACAGGGTCGGAACCTGTGCTGCCTCCGTTCATTCCACAGCAAGAATGAACGGAGGAGACCGGTGATGCAGGGGTTGAAGATGGCGACGGCGCTTGCCGGGATGGTGGCGCTCGCCGCCACTGCCGGCGGTTGCGCCGAAGAGACCACCGTGGTGGTGAACGACACCGAGGCCAATATGGCGGCCGAGCCGATGAATGTGATGATCGACGGCAATCGGATGATGGACGGCGCCTATCAGGCTGTTGCCCAGCTGCGGACCGCCGAGGGCGCAGAAGCCGGCCAGGCGATGGTGCGGCAAGTGGAGGAAGGCCTCGAGGTGACGGTCTACGCCCGCAACGTTTCGCCGGGACCGCATGGCGTTCACGTCCACACGACCGGGCAGTGCGATGCGCCCGACTTCCAGAGCGCCGGCGGCCACTGGAACCCGACCGACATGCAGCACGGGCTGGAGAATCCGCAGGGTCCCCATGCCGGCGACATGCCGAATATGGACGTCGCTCAGGATGGCACCGGCTCGATTACCTTCACCTTGCCGGCGGGCACCTATGAAGGGCTGATGGACGCCGACGGCGCCGCGATGATGATCCATGCCGGCCGCGACGACCAGCAGACCGATCCGGCAGGCGACAGCGGCGATCGCGTCGCATGCGGTGTGTTCGAGGCGGCATAGCTCCCGCCGCCCGGCCCGCCGCTCCGCGTAGCGTTTCGGAGTGGCGGGTATCGCCGCACGGGTGCGCCTGACCAGCCGATGCGACTCCCCGCCTCCAGCTGCTGCTCACGAAAAGAGAGCGGCAGGCGAGGCTAGCCGTCCAGCGGGTAGCGCTCCACTGCTTCATAGACCGCGCCCTCGCTGCCGAGGTGGCTCTGGAACAGCGTGAAATGTTCGAAGCGGAACGGGGCGCTGGCAAGACCGGCATGCTCGGCGAGCCAGCGATCGGTGGTGCCCGCGCCCGCGCCGAGCCGCGCCAGCGTGATATGCGGCAGATAGGCACGGGCTTCGGAAGCGCGCCCGGCGCGGGTGATCGCCTGATCGACCTTCTTGTGGAGGCGCAGCAGCGCGTCGTGGCGCCGCACCCCCGCCCAGAGCGCGTTGGGGCGGCCGCGGGTGTCGAACTGGCCCACGCCGGCGAGCGCGACGTCGATCGGCGGAAAATGGACACTGCCGAGCATCAGCGCGACATCCTCCGCCATCGGCCGCTCGACTTCGCCGATGAAGCGCAGCGTGAGGTGGAGCTGATGCTCGTCCTGCCAGCGCGCGCCCGGCACGCCGCCCATTGCGTCGAGAAGCTGCCGGCGGATCGCGGGCGGCGGCCGCAGACCTACGAAAAGACGATGCATAGCGGCATTCGCCTTAACCAATCACAACGCGGGGTGCGAACCGGTTTTGCTTGAAAAGCGACCCCAAAGCTCTGATATTCGCATCATCCGGCAGCAACGCCGGGCAAAGGAGTTTTAGAATGGCAAATTGGTCGGATCCCCGGACGGCCGCCGCCCCCTATGCGACGGGCGCAGCTACGCGCGGTGCCGCGTATGATGCGGGGCTGCGTTCCTATATGCTGTCCGTGTACAATTACATGACGTCGGGCATCCTGCTGACCGGCATCGTGGCGATGCTGTTCGCCTGGGGCGACCCGATCACGGCGTCGCCGGCGTATCAGGTGTTCTCGCAGGGCGGGCCGCTCGCGTGGATCATCATCCTGTCGCCGCTGGCGATCGTCTTCGCGATGAGCTTTGGCCAGAACCGCATGAGCCAGGGGACGCTGCAGGCGCTCTACTGGGGCTTCGCGGTGCTGATGGGACTGTCGCTCTCGACGCTGTTCCTGCGCTACACCGGCACGTCGATCGCCCAGGCGTTCTTCGCGACGGCGGCGGGCTTCGCCGGTCTGAGCCTCTATGGCTACACCACGAAGAAGGATCTGTCGGGCTGGGGCTCGTTCCTGATCATCGGCGTGGTGGGTCTGCTCGTGGCGATGCTGCTCAACGCCTTCGTGTTCCAGTCGGGCGTGATGGGCCTCGTCATCAGCGCACTGGGCGTGCTGATCTTCGCCGGCCTCACCGCTTATGACACGCAGAAGATCAAGAGCATGTACGCCCATGTCGCGGGCACCGAAATGCAGGGTAAGGTCGCCATTCTCGGCGCGCTGAGCCTGTATCTCGACTTCATCAACATGTTCCAGTTCCTGCTCCATCTGATGGGCAGCGCACGCGAGTAAGGCGATACGCCGTCCGCGCGAGCACGGATCGAGGAACGGCCCGGCGGGGAAACCTGCCGGGCCGTTTTTCTTTGTGCCCGGCGCGCGGCGCTTTCCATGTGCGCGGCCCGGCAGTGGTGCGGCGCAAAGGAACGCTCGCCGGGTCCATCCGTTTCAGAAGGGTAACGCCCAGCGAAAGAGAGAGGCAATGAGCGAGTCCGATCCCGTCGAGAAAGCCGTCACGAAGGACATGCCGGTGGCGCCACCCGATCCGGGCGAAACCCGGTCGGATGCAGCGGAGGATCGTGCCGCCGCCAATCGCCTCGGCGCGAAGGAAACCGATGCCGGGATGACTTCGGCGCACAAGGACGCGGGCGCCGACGAATCGATCGGCGAGCGGCTCGAGCGCAATCCCGAGAGCAAACAGGCACGGCTGGACCGCGCGCTGGACGAATCGATGGACGCATCCGACCCGCCGGCGACGACTCAGCCGGTCCACAGCCACGGACCTGCGCCTTCCTCAGGCTATGACGCCGAGAAGGAAAAGAACCGCAAGTAGCGTCGAAAGCGTCAGCTTCTTCCCAGAATGTCGAGCGCCGCCGCGGTCAGCGCTTCGCTGGCGGTCGCGATCACGGCCTCGGCATCGGGAGCCCAATAGGGGCTGTGCAGCGAAGGGAGCGTCGCCTCGCCCGCCTGCGCCGCCTGCCAGCGATCGAGCGGCACGCCGCCGACCCAGAAGATGACGCTCTGGATCGATTCGTCGGCGAGCCGATAGCGGCCGAAATCCTCGCCCCCCATCACCGGCGTGGCCTGCACCACGCGCTCTTCGCCAAATTGTTCGCCGAAGAGACTCAGCAGCCGCTCGCTGAGCTCGGGCGTGTTGTAGGTCGACGGCGTATATTCGTCCTTCACCCTGACCTCGGGCATCAGATCTTCAGGCATGCCGGCCGCGATCGCCTCGCCGCGGGCGATCCGCGCAATACCGTCGAGCAGTTGCTGGCGCACTTCGGGCGCGTAACTGCGCACTGTCAACTGCAGCAGCGCCTCGTCCGAAATGATGTTGTGCTTCGAGCCGGCGTGGAAGCTGCCGACCGTGACCACCGCCGGGGTCTGCGGATCGAGCTCGCGGCTCACCAGCGTTTGCAGCGACGTCACGATCCGCGAACCCAGGACCACGGGATCGCGCGTCGTGTGCGGATAGGCGCCATGGCCGCCCACGCCGCGGACGCGAATGTCGACTGAATCGACATTTGCGAGCGCATAGCCGGGCGTGAGGCCGATCACCCCCGCCGGCGCCGAGGCGGTGTCGTGAAAGGCGATTGCATGCGTCGGCCTGGGGAAGCGCGTGAAGAGCCCGTCCTCGAGCATCATCCGCGCGCCCTTGCCGACTTCCTCGGCGGGCTGGGCGATCATCACCAACGTGCCCGACCAGCGATCCTTGAGGGCTGCGAGCCGCCGCATCGTGCCGACCCAGGCGGTCATATGCGTGTCATGGCCGCAGGCGTGCATCACGCCGGTTTCCACGCCCTCCTCTGTCGTGGTGCGGACCTGCGAGGCGAAGGGCAGTCCGGTCTGCTCGGTTACGGGAAGGCCGTCCATATCGGCGCGGATCAGGAGCGTCGGCCCCTCTCCATTGCGCAGCACCGCGACGACTCCGGTACCGCCGACATTCTGGGTCACGTCTAAGCCCGCCTCGCGGGCGATGCCGGCCAGCCGGGCGGCGGTGGCGGTTTCGTGAAGGCTGAGTTCGGGGTTGGCGTGCAGGTCGCGATACAGCGCCATCAGCGCGTCCATGTCGGCGGGCGCCGCATCCGGGATCGGCTGGGCCAAGGCAGTCGACGAAACCAGCGCCAGCGCGGCAGCGGCGACAAGAGAGCGGATCATGGCGGCAGTCCCCCCGGTTGCAAGTCGCGCAGCTTCGCCGTCGCGCGCCCGGAGCGCAACCCTCAGGCGGGGACGAACTCGATCACGTCCACGATCGATTCGAAATTTGGTCGGGGCAGGACGAGCCGCCAGCGTGCCTCACCGATCCGTTCGACATAGCCGATCATGTCGCGCTGGCGATCGATTCCGTAGCGGTGCGCCCGATCTTCATCCCCCAGCACCAGAGTGCCCAGGAAGATGGCCCGCGTCTCGCGATCGGGGAACAGCAGCCCCTCGGGGCGCTGCGAGCCGGTGCTTTTGATAAAGCGGCGTAGCGCCCCTTCGGCGGCGATGCTGCATTCAAACCAGGGATAGGCAGTGAAGTCCTGCGCTGCGGGCTCAGCCGCCCCCAGCTTGAAGGTCCGGCAGCGATAGGTGCCGGGCGGGGGAAGTGCGCCGGCCATTGCGACGTCGGGATCGAACAGCACGTCTTCCGCGGCGACTGCGGGCGCATCCGCGGCACGGGCGAGGGGCAGCGCTTCGTCCCACGCCGATCGCCAGCCGCGCAGCCGCTGTCGATCCGACTCGGTTGCCACCGACCGCCAGTTCTCGCCAAGTTCGGCGGGACCGGGATGCGCCTGGCGATAGATGCTGCAGCCCGGAAGGGTGAGCAGCAGCGCGGCGGAGAGAAGAAGACGATGCACGCGCCCATGGTGCAGGCGGCGCGCCGGGATCGCAACCCGTCGCGAACACATTGCCGAGCTTCCTGTAAACAGATGATGGACCAATGTGCCGAATTGCGGCAAGTCACTGGCTGGCGGCGGCATTTCGCGGCCGCGATCCCAAGGGGGGGAGCTCATGTTGAAGAAGTTCGTATTCGTTGCGGCGATGGTCGCCGCGTTCCCGGCAGCCGCGCAGGATGTCGGCGCCGATCCCAATTATGAGGAAATGACGATTTCTTCGGGCTTCGAGCCCGACCCGCGCGTGGTTTCGCTGCGCGCCGGCGGCGACATCGATGCAAGCCGCCTGGGCGGCGCCTGCACCGGCTTCATCACCGACGCGCCCGACGTGCGCCTGAACTTCACCGGTGGCGACCTGCCGCTGATCATCTCGGTCGCGGCCTCTTCGGACACCGCGCTGGTCGTGAACGCACCCGATGGCCGCTGGTATTGCAACGACGACGGCGGCAACACCGGCCTCAATCCGTCGGTCCGTTTCAATTCGCCGCGCACCGGCCGCTACGAGATCTGGGTCGCGACCTATGAGTCGGGTGCGACTCAGCCGGCGCGGCTCCACGTCTCGGAAGTCTCCAGCCAGTAATCGGCCGGATGGGCGGCGCTATTGCGCCGTCCATCCCCCGTCGAGCGAGAGATTGGCGCCGGTAATGCCCGCCGCCGCATCGCCGCAGAGATAGAGCGCGAGGCTCGCCACCTGATCGGGCAGGACGAACTGCTTCGTCGGCTGCGCCGCCAGCAGAACGTCGTTCATCACCTGCTCGCGCGTCAGGCCGCGCGATGCCATCGTGTCGGGAATCTGGTTCTCGACGAGCGGCGTCCAGACATAGCCGGGTGAGATGCAGTTCACGGTGACGCCATGGGTCGCCGTTTCGAGCGCGATCGTCTTGGTGAGCCCGGCAAGGCCGTGCTTGGCCGCGACATATGCCGACTTGTTTGGGCTCGCCACGAGCGAATGCGCCGATGCGGTCGAGATGATCCGGCCCCAGCCCTTTTCCTTCATGTGCGGCACGGCGGCGCGCATCATGTGCCATGCGGAGGAAAGGTTGATCGCCAGGATGGCGTCCCACTTCTCGACCTGGAATTCCTCGATCTTCGCGACATGCTGGATGCCGGCGTTGTTCACCACGATGTCGGGCGCACCCAGTTCGGCGGCGCAGCGCTCGACCATCGCGTAGATCTGATCGGGCTTCGACATGTCCGCTCCATCGTAGAGCGCGCCGGCACCCGAGCGCTCGGCAAGGGCGGCGCGCTCCTTTTCGATCGCATCGGCGTCGCCGAAGCCGTTGATCATGACCGCGGCACCTTCGGCGGCGAGCGCCTGGGCGATGGCGAGGCCGATGCCGGAGGTGGAGCCGGTGACGATCGCGGTCTTGCCTTTGAGAAACATGGGGCTTCCTTTTGCTGCGGAGTGAGGCGACGAGGCTTCAGCGCGCCGTCAGGTCGAAGGCGGCGGTTCTGCCGTCCTGGATATTGCGGGCGATCAGCCGCGCATTCGCCATCGTTTGGGCGACGGCGCGCCCCCCGGCGTGCCAATGCTCGGCCATCGAGCGGTGTGAGAACTCGAAGTCGCGGCTGCCGCCTTCCCAGGCGTTGGCGCGATAGATCAGATGGACGAGACTGACCGGCTTCTCCGCCGCCTGTGCCTCCAGCGCCCGGACATCGGGATCGTCGTGCAGCTCCGGCGGCAGCTTGGCCAGCACCTTGCGGATCGCCTCGCGCTCCAGACGCAATCGCATCCGCTCGGTCGAGACCTGGCGGGTGCGGCTCGAATAGCGGATCTCCTTCTCGCGCGCGAGCACGTCCATGATCGTCTGCGGCCGATCGGCGGCCGCGGCGAACAAGTCGACCTGGAACACCAGCATCGGCACCTGCTGCCGATCGAGGACATGAGTGAGCGGCGTGTTCGAGACCAGACCCCCGTCCCAATACCAGCTTCCGTCGATCTCGACCGGCGGAAGCCCCGGCGGGAGCGCGCCGGAGGCCATGATGTGGCGCACGTCGATGCGCTCATCCTCGGTGTCGAAATAGCGGAAGTTGCCGGTTTCGACATTGACCGCGCCGACCGACAGACGGACCGGCCCGTCGTTGAGCAGATCCCAGTCGATCAGCGTTTCCAGCGTCGCCGCGAGAGGAGCGCTGTCGTAGAAGCTGAGCGCGCCGGGGCTGCCCGCCGACGCGAGCATTGGCGGAAGCGGGCGCGGGCGGAAGAAGCCGGGAACGCCAGTCCACATCACCATGGCGGCCGACCATTCGTGCGCGAGCTCGCGCGCCGGATCGTGAAGCGAGACCGGCAGGCTGGGCAGTGCGCTCGTCACCATGTCCCAGAAGGCGCGCAGCCGCTCGATCCGGCGTTCGGGCGGATTGCCCGCGATGATCGCCGCATTGACCGCCCCGATCGAAATGCCGGCGACCCAGTCGACCGCGATCGCCGCTTCGTCGAGCGCCTCGATCACGCCGGCCTGAAAACTGCCGAGCGCGCCGCCGCCCTGGAGCACCAGCGCCACGCAATCGGGCAGCGGCATCGCCGGAGTGCGGCGCGGCGGAGCGGAAGGTTCGGCATCGGCCATCGGCTGCACATGGCGCGGCCGCGCGGCTTCATCAACGGCCGCACGCGTGGCCGGCGTGAATTTTCGTGCAACGCTTTGCCGCGATGGCGCATTGTTGCGGCGAGAAAACGATCAAGGGGTTCACAGGCATGCGGCTCGACGATTTCGACCCCACTTCCCATGCACGCGATCTGGGCAGCGGCGGCGGCGGTGGCGGCGGGTTCGGGCTGCTGGGATTCCTGCCGTTGCTGCTCGGACGCGGGCTCGGCTGCGGCGGGATCGCGATCCTGGGCATCCTGGCGCTCGGCTATCTGTTTCTGAGCGGCGGCGGTGGGATCCTGGGCGGCAGCGGCGGCGGAACGATCGGGGCCGGTGGCGGCGCGACGGGCGCCGCGGCCTGCAACACCCCCGAGCGCCAGTTCGCCTGCCGCGTGATGACCAGCACCGAACAGACGTGGGACGCGCTCTTCCGCGAGGCGGGGCTGAACTACCGCCCGGCGACGATCAACTTCTACGAAGGCGGAGCGACATCGGCCTGCGGCTATGCGTCGTCGGCGGTCGGCCCCTATTATTGCCCGCCCGATCAGGGCGTTTATCTCGACACGTCTTTCTTCCGCGAGCTGGCGCAGCGCTTCGGCGCGCGCGGGGATTTCGCGCAGGCCTATGTGATCGCGCACGAGATCGGCCACCATGTCCAGAACCTGCTCGGCACGTCGGACGAAGTGCGCCGCCGCCAGCAGCAGCTGGAGCAAACCGCGGGCAACGAACTGTCGGTTCGGCTCGAGTTGCAGGCGGATTGCTTCGCGGGCGTGTGGGCGGCGCAGAACCGCGACCGGCTGGAGGCGGGCGATATCGAGGAAGGCATGACCGCCGCTGCCGCGATCGGCGACGACAGGCTTCAGGAGCAGAGCCAGGGGCATGTCGCTCCCGAGAGCTTCACCCATGGCACGTCGGAACAGCGGATGCGCTGGCTGCGCCGTGGTCTCGAGACGGGCGATCCGGGCGCGTGCGACACGTTTTCGACCGGAGCACTTTGAGCGCCTGGGCCGGGCCACTTCCCCTTTCAGCGAAGGATCGTGAAGCGTAGAACGGCGGGATGACCAATCCCGCCTTCCTTGATGCCGGCGACCTCCGGCTCGCCTATCGCCTCGCTCGCGGCAGCGGGCCGGCGCTGCTGTTCCTGCCCGGCTATGCCTCCGACATGAGCGGCACCAAGGCCCTTGCGCTGGAGCAATGGGCGCAGGCGCAGGGGCGCGAATATTGCCGTTTCGACTATGCCGGATGCGGGGAGAGCGAAGGCGCTTTCGAGGACCAGACGCTGGAGCGCTGGCGCGACGACATATTGGCGATGATCGATCGCGTGGTGACGGGGCCGGTGATCCTGGTCGGATCCTCGATGGGCGGCTGGCTGATGCTGCTCGCTGCCGCACTGCGCCCCGACCGCGTGGCGGGGCTGGTCGGCATCGCCGCCGCGCCCGATTTCACGGACTGGGGCTTCACCCAGGAACAGAAGCTGGAGATGCTCTCCAAGGGCAGGCTCGAGGAACCTTCGGACTATTCCGACCAGCCGACCGTCACCACGCGCGCGTTCTGGACTTCGGGCGAAGCCAATCGCGTGATGATCGGTCCGATCGCGTTCGATGGACCGGTGGTGCTGCTCCAGGGTCAGCGCGACCCCGATGTGCCGTGGGAACGCGCGCTGGGCCTCGCCGAACGGCTCCGTTCAGCCGAGGTGCAGACCTGGCTTGTCAAGGACGGCGACCACCGCCTGTCGCGCGAGCGCGACATCGCGCTTCTGATCCGCGCCGTCGAAGAGGTGACCGCCCGATGCTCCTCGTCCCATCCCTCGCCCTGATCGCCCAGGCCGCGCCGGGTTCGGTGCCCGATCCGCAGGATCGGGGCGCGCGCTGCATGGAATTGGCGGCGAGCAGCCCCGCGCGCGGCGAGACGGAAGCGACTCGCTGGCGGCTGCAAGGCGGCGGTTTCCTGGCGCGACAATGCCTGGGCATCGCTTATGCCAACCAGCGTCGCTACGAGGCCGCGGCAGGCACCTTCACCGATGCCGCGCGCGAGGCGGAGGCGGGACAGGACAGCCGCGCCGCCGACTTCTGGGCACAGGCGGGCAATGCCTGGCTCGCGGCGGGCGATCCGGACAAGGCGCGGGCTGCGCTCGATACCGCGATCGCCGCCGGCGGGCTTTCCGGTCTGGCGCGCGGTGAGGCGCATCTCGATCGGGCGCGGGCGCTCGTTGCGGCGAATGATCTGGCGAGCGCGCGAAGCGACCTCGACAATGCGCTGCGACACGCGCCCGAAGACCCGCTGGCATGGCTGCTCTCGGCGACTCTTGCGCGGCGGCAGGAGGATTCGATGCGTGCGCGGCGCGACATCGATCAGGCGCTGCGGCTCGCCGGCGATGACGCTTCGGTGCAGCTCGAGGCGGGCAATATCGCGGCGCTGGAGGGCGATGCCGAAAGCGCGCGTGCCGCATGGGAACAGGTGATCGCGCTTGCCCCCGGGACGGCGCCCGCCGCGGCGGCACGCGAGGCGCTGGCGCAGTTCGCCGGGGGCGAATGAGCGGCTGGCGGCTGAGCCGCCGGCACCTTATGTCGCGGGCCGATCTTCAGGAGGACAGGCCATGCGCTATCTGCACACCATGCTTCGCGTCAGCGATCCGGACGCGACGATCCGCTTCTTCGAGCTGCTGGGACTGAAAGAGACTCGGCGGATGGAAAGCGAGCAGGGGCGCTTCACGCTGATCTACCTCGCTGCCGACGAGGATCGCGGCGCGCCGGGCGAGCCCGGCCGAGCCGAAGTGGAGCTAACCTATAACTGGGACCCGGAGGAATATAGCGGCGGGCGCAATTTCGGGCACCTCGCCTTCCGAGTAGAGGATATCTATGCGAGCTGCCAGCGGCTGATGGATGCCGGCGTCACGATCAACCGGCCGCCGCGCGACGGCCATATGGCCTTTGTCCGCACGCCCGACGGGATCTCGATCGAATTGTTGCAGGACGGGCGGCTCGAGCCGCAGGAACCCTGGGCATCGATGCCGAATACCGGAAGCTGGTAAGCCGGCTTCAGGCGGCGACCCCAAGCGCTGACGGCGGCGCGCCGACGAGCCGATTCCTTCCGTCCGCCTTGGCGGCATAGAGCAGCCGGTCGGCGGCGGCGCAAACCGCTTCGAAGTCCGCCTCGGGCGTCGGGCGGACGAGGCCCATGCTGGCCGTGACCGGCCGGTCCAGCCCGGGGACGTGGCGCGCGACTCGAGCGGTGATCGCCTGGCGAAGCTGCTCGGCGGTGCGCTCGGGGCGTGATCCGTAGAGCAGCAGGACGAACTCTTCGCCCCCCATCCTGCCGGCAATGTTCGCGCCGCTGCCGTCCAGCGCCTGTGCCGCGATGCGCAGCACGCGATCGCCGACGTCATGGCCATGGGCGTCGTTGATGCCCTTGAAATGATCGAGGTCGACCAGCGCGACCGCTATCGGCGGCGGACCCTGTTCATAGTGTCGCTGCAGCGCACGCCGGTTGAGAATGCCTGTGAGCGGATCGGTTTCGGCCAGGCGCTCCATCGTCTCGGCATGTTCGCAGGCGCGGTCGCGTTCGCGTCGGATCGCGAGGAAGCGGCCGGCGACGCCGAGCGCGGTGACGACGGTTTCGAAGGCGAGGCCAAAGTACAGCACATCGTTGAAGAACAAGGGCGCGTCGTAGAAGCCGAAGGCGCGCGCCAGCCGATCGAGCAACGAGAGAATGATGATGCTCCAGCCGGCGGCCACGAAGATCGCGGCACGGCTGCCGCGCCGCAGCGCCTGTGTGATCGCCGCGATCGTCACCAGCATCACCACACCCAAGCCGGCATCATGCAGCAGATCGAAATCGGCGGGTGTCGACAGCGGCGCGAAGGAGAGCGCGACATTGACCAAAATCGCCCAAGCGGCGGCAGCGCGCAGCAGAAACAGCATCCGCGGTGAAAGGCTGGAACGTTCGACATAGCAGGTGAGGAACACTGCTCCGGCGGAGATCGATGCGCCGAAGCTCCAGTGCAGCACTTCCATCCGGGCGCGGAGCGACAGCGCCGGGAACAGCTCGAGCATCAGCCCCGAGGCAGTGGCGGCGTAGACCAGGATCGCGCCCGCCATCGCAATGTGCCAGACAAGAAAGCGTTCGCGCAGCACCGCTAGAAAGGCGAGATTGTAGAGGATCGGAACTGCGATCAGGCCGCAGAGCAGCGCGAACAGGAGCGCCCCTGTCGTCCGCCTTGCCGCAGCGTCTTCTGCGGGGACGATGGCGACATTGCTGAGCGCATCGGCCGATTGGGTATCGTCGACGAACACCGCGATCCGCTGGATCGGCGCCGTGACGTCGAGCGGAAGTGTAAAGAGGCTGGTCGGCAGCCGGTTGTGCTGCGTGATCGAAGGATCCCAGCTGCGGGTGACGCTGCGCCCGTCGGCGGTGTCGATGCGGACGCCGATCCGAGTGAAATGCGCGATCTTGGTGCGCAGCAGCGACGATTGCGACAGTTCGATCGGATCGGGGAAGCTGACGATCATCCACTGCCGCTCCCCCGGCATGGTGCCGAGTCCGGAGCAGCCGTTGCGATCGATCTGCGCGAGTGCGGCGTCGGCATCGCCGTCGCGCCCGGTGGCTGCGCCGCAACCGGAGTCCGCGAGCGCGAGCTCGGCACGGGCGGCCGGCGCCATGAACAGCAGGACCGCCAAGACGGCGGCGACGATGACGCGCAATTCCCCCACGGCGCCTGCGCTACCGCACAGGCTTTTCCCATTGGTTAACCGCGTCGCCGCTCGCGGAACCGTGCTCGCGCCGCATCGCTTGATCGGGTAGACTCAAGCGCTCGGAGGAGAGGCAATGGAAATCGTCCGTATTCCCGCGCTCAGCGACAATTATGTCTGGCTGGTGCACGAGCCCGGTTCGGGCGAGACGATGGTCGTCGACCCGGCGGTCGCCGAGCCGGTACTGGAGGCTGCCGAAGCGCGCGGCTGGCGCATCTCGGCGATCTGGAACACGCATTGGCATCCCGATCACACCGGCGGCAATGCCGCGATCAAGGAAGCGACGGGAGCGACCGTGACCGGCCCCGCAGCCGAGGCGGACCGGATTCCGACGCTCGACCGCGGCGTGGGCGAGGGGGATATCGTAAGGCTGGGCGGGCAGGCGGCGCGGGTACTCGAAGTGCCGGCGCATACGTCGGGGCATATCGCCTTTCACTTCGCCGACGAGCGGGTCCTGTTCGCCGGCGACACGCTGTTCGCGATGGGCTGCGGCCGATTGTTCGAAGGCACGGCGGATCAGATGTTCGCGAACATGGTGCGGCTGCGCGAACTGCCGCACGAAACGCAGGTCTATTGCGCCCATGAATATACGCAGTCGAACGGGCGCTACGCTCGCGTCGCCGAGCCCGGCAACGCCGCGATCGCGCAGCGGATGGAGGAAGTCGATCGGCTGCGCGCCGCCGGTGAGCCGACGGTGCCGACCACGATCGGCCGCGAACTGGAGACCAATCCCTTCCTGCGGGCGACCTCGGCCGAGCGGCTGGCCGAGCTGCGCGCCGCGAAGGATGCATTTCGGGGATGAGGCGTTAGACTGAACGAGCAGGGGGCGAGAAGGAGAGCGACATGATCCGATTTGCCATACCCGCCGTGCTGCTGCTGGCCGGCTGCACCGCGACCAGCGATCCGGCCGCCGACCAGCGCGCCGAGGCCGAGTTGCAGCAGGCGCTTGCGGGCCTTGTGCCCGGCGAGCCGCAGCGCTGCATCTACAGCAATCGCGTGAACCGCATCGAAGGGGCGGGCGACGCCATTTTGTTCATCGAGGGACGCAACCGCATCTGGCGCAGCGACACCGCCGGCGGTTGTTCGGCGCTTCGCTTTAACGATATCCTCGTCACCGAAAGCCCGATCGCCGGGCAATATTGCGCCGGCGACATCGCCCGGACCCGCGCGCCGACCGGTGGCCAGATCACCGGCTCCTGCTCGTTCGGCGAGTTCGTGCCCTATACGCGGCCGGGGACGGAATGAGCGCGGTGCGCCGGCAGATCGCCGCTGCCGGAGCGGCGGTCGCGATGCTGCTGGGCGGCTGCGCCCAGAATGCAGCGATGGAGGCGACGGCGCAGGAGCGCGCCGATCGCGAGCTGGCGGCGGCGCTCGAAGGGCGGGTTCGCGGAGAGCCTGTCGACTGCGTCAGCGCCAGCGGGCTCGAGGCCCCGCGCATCATCGACCGGGACACGCTCCTCTACCGCCCGGTCGGCGATACCGTCTGGCGGAACGAGCTGCCCGTCGGCTGCACTCCGCTGCGCGGCGGCAGTCCGACGCTGATCGTCGAACTCCATGGATCGCAGCTCTGCCGAAACGACAGCTTCCGGGTGCTGGAGCAAGGGGCGAGCATTCCCTCCGCCAGCTGCCGGCTGGGACAGTTCATCCCCTACCGGCGCCCGGACTAGCGGCAGCTCTAGAGGACGTAGCGGCTGAGGTCGGTGTTGCGGGCGATGCTTTCGAGCTGGCGCTCGACATAGGCGGCATCGACCGTCAGCGTCTGCCCGCCGCGATCCTCGGCGTCGAAGCTCACTTCCTCGAGCAGCTTCTCCATCACCGTCTGGAGCCGGCGGGCGCCGATATTCTCGACCTCGCCGTTCACTTCGGCGGCGATCCGCGCCACCGCCCGGATGCCGTCTTCGGTGAACTCGATCGTCACGCCTTCGGTGCCGATCAGCGCCTTATACTGTTCGGGCAGCGACGCCTTGGTGTCGCTGAGGATCGAGACGAAATCCTCCTCGGTCAGCGCCTGCAATTCGACTCGAATCGGCAGGCGGCCCTGCAGCTCGGGCAGCAGGTCGCTCGGTTTGGCCACATGGAACGCACCGCTGGCGATGAAGAGGATGTGATCGGTCTTCATCGGCCCGTATTTGGTGGCGACGGTGGTGCCCTCGATCAGCGGCAGCAGGTCGCGCTGCACGCCTTCGCGGCTCACCGAGCCGCCGCGCACATCGCTGACCGCGATCTTGTCGATCTCATCGAGGAAGACGATGCCGTTCGCCTCCGCATCGGCGATGGCGATGCGGCTCACTTCGTCCTGATCGAGCCGCTTTTCCGATTCCTCGTCGACCAGCTTGTCCCAGGCCGAGCGGACCGAAAGCTTGCGGCGCTTGAGCGGCGGGCCGCCAAACGCCTTGCCCATCATCTCACCCAGATTGATCATCTGCGCGCCGCCGCCGGGAATCTCGAACGGCATCTGCGGCGCCTGCTCCAGCTCGATCTCGATCTCCTTGTCGTCGAGCATGCCTTCCTCGAAGCGCTGCTTGAACGCCTCGCGAGTCGCGGTCGAGCTGTCCTTGCCGGTCAGCGCGTCGAGCAGGCGGTTCATCGCCGCTTCCTCCGCCTTGTCCTTCACGGCCGAGCGGCGGCGGTCCTTCTCGAGCCGGATCGCCTCTTCGACCAGGTCGCGGGCGATCTGCTCGACGTCGCGGCCGACATAGCCGACTTCGGTGAACTTGGTGGCTTCCACCTTCACGAACGGCGCATCGGCGAGCTTGGCGAGGCGGCGGCTGATCTCGGTCTTGCCGCAGCCCGTCGGGCCGATCATCAGGATGTTCTTCGGCGTCACTTCGTCGCGCAGGTCGGCGCCGAGCCGCTGGCGACGCCAGCGGTTGCGCAGCGCGACCGCGACCGCGCGCTTGGCGTCTTTCTGTCCGATGATGTGCGCGTCGAGCGCGGCGACGATGGCTTTGGGAGTCAGGTTGTCGTTCATTCGCTTCGCTTGAAAGGGCGCTGGCAGGAAACCGACGCCGGGGTGTGTCATGGCGCCCGATATTGGGGCGCGCCTGCGCCGATCAAGCCGGGCAGGGCATGGTGCCGAACACGGCGGCGTGGCGATCGAGGATGCGGGCGATCGCGTCGGGCTGCGGCGTCGCGTCCCATTGGCCGCGCTCGAAGGTGCCGCCCAGCACGATTCCGTCGGCGCGGGGGAACATGTAGAGCGACCCGCTGAGATAGGCGTAGGTCACTTCGGGCTGCGGCAGCAGGATCGCGAGCTGGCCGCGGATCGGCATCAGCTCTTCGTCACCGAACAGCGCATGTGCGCCTAGCCCCGTGCAGTTGAACACCAGCTTTTCGGGCAGCGCCATCACCTGCTCGCGGCTGGCGAAGTCGCGGACTTCGATCCGCCCGCCCGCGGTCTGCACGTCGCGCATCAGCTGGCGCAGCAGTCGCCCGGTTTCGGCGTACATCGTGTCATAGGCGAAGATATGGGTGTTCGGGAACGGGTGCTCGCCCGGGCCGAGGACGCGGCCATTGGGATGAAAGGGGCGCATCGCCGCATTCGGCGCGGTGCCGTCGCTATGCTCATAGGTCGGCGTCCAGTGGATGCCATAGTCGTCGCCGACCATGATCTGGAAGCGGCGCCAGCCATAGTGAAGCGCCGCGAGGAACTGGGCGCGCCAGGCTTCGTCGACGAACTCGGGATCGAACAGCGAGGAGGGGCCGAACTGACCGCCGGCGATGTTCGACGTGGTCTCGGGTGGCAGCTCCCTCGCGTAGAGGGTGACGGGAAACCCGGCCTCCTGCACCAGCCGCGCGGTGGTCAGTCCGACGATGCCGCAGCCGAGCACCGCGACCGGCCCCTGATGGCCGGGCAGGCCGAGATCGGCCGCAAGCCGCGAAGTGCCCCAGCTGAGCGTAATCCCAGAGCCGCCATGGCCATAATTATGGATCAGCGCGGTGTCGCCCAGCGCCTCGCGCCGGACGACGAAGCCTGAGCGGCGATAGGGGCGCAGCCCCGCGACCGTGCGGATGACGCGATCGGGCGAGACGTTCACCGGGCGCAGGCAGGCCGCCTGCGCCGATGCGGTGCCCGGCCGGACCGCCGTGGCGGAGCAGCCGGGAAGGGCGAGCGCGCCGAGCCCGGCAGCGAAGGCCCTGCGGCCGATCGGGACGGTCGCGGCAGGAGCAGCGTCAAGCGGGCGATGCACGATCCCTCCTCCTCGGCCTCTCTGCCATTCCCGAACCTCTTCCGGGATTCGCCGTTCCGCGGCACACTGGTGCTTGCTGCCCGATGGACCGCGGCACAAGGCCCGAGTGACGGATGCCGCCTCCTCCGCTGCCACAGGAGCGAACCGCCGGGTCAGCTCTCGCTGTCGAGCAGCTCCACAGTGAGATTGTCATTGGTGTAGACGCACACTTCCGCCGCGATGCCCATCGCCTTGCGCGCGAGCTTTTCGGCGTCCGCCTCATAGTCCACCAGCGCGCGGGCGGCCGACAGGGCATAGTTGCCGCCCGATCCGATCGCGGCGATGCCTGCTTCGGGCTCGAGCACGTCGCCGTTGCCGGTGACGATCAGCGTGATGTCCTTGTCGGCGACGATCAGCATCGCCTCGAGGTTGCGCAGATATTTGTCGGTCCGCCACTCCTTGGCGAGCTCGACCGCCGCGCGCAGCAGCTGGCCCTGGTGCCGCTCGAGCTTGGCCTCGAGCCGCTCGAACAGCGTGAAGGCGTCGGCGGTGGCGCCGGCGAACCCGGCGATCACCTTGCCGTCGCCCAGCGGGCGCACCTTGCGGGCATTGGGTTTCATCACCGTATGGCCCTGCGTCACCTGGCCGTCGCCGGCGATCACCACTTTGCCCGATTTGCGCACGGAGAGAATCGTGGTGCCGTGCCACACCGCTGACTTGTCGCTCATGGGCGGCGATATGGCCCTTGTGGCGTTCGTCGCAAACCCCCGGCGATTCATCCTTCGCTCATCCAAACTCTCTACAAGGAAGATGTGGGCGAAAAGCCCGCGAGCGGGAGAGGTGAAATGGTGCGTCAATGGATCGATGTCCGCGACGTCCCGGCCCAGCCGATGGCCGGCGACATGGCCCAGTTGCACGAGATGGACGAAGCGGCGACGCAGCGCCCGCGCGGCTTTCGCGCCTGGCTGGAAATGCGGCGCCGCGACCCCGCGCGGCGCACGCACTGATCCGCTAGCGTTCGACGCCCCGGATCTTCCCCCACTGGCGCGCGGCGGTGTAGCCGAGATAGCCGGTGCCGAAGAGCGCGTAGAGCGGCTCGGGAATGCCCGCGAGATAGGCGTTCATGCCGGCGGCGATGCCCTGCGCCATCTCCGGCCGCACCGCGGCGATCAGCCCCATCGGGATCGCCCAGAGCAGCAGCGCATACATCACATAGAGGAAGCTCGGCCGCGCGCGGCTGGTCCAGGGATCGGTCGACTGCGCCTCGGCGACGATCGCCGAAAGCTGGGTGCGGATCGATTCGAGCTCCTGGCTGCTTTCGAGCCGGAGCAGTTCGAGCTTGGCGCGATCGCGCGCCTCGGGATCGGGAATGATCCTGTCGATCAGCCCGGCGATCGGGCCGATGATGCCGTCAAGCAAACCCATTTGGTTCTCCTTTCAAAGATGGCGGGATTCCGCCGAAGGTCGCACTAAAGTCGCACCTCAACGCGCGCGCGCGCCCGCGCGCGTGACTCAGTCCAGGCGGTCGGACAGCCGGTTGGCGAGCCAGCCGTAGAGAAAGGCCTCGTTGGCGGGGCGGCGCTCGGCGAGGTGGAGGTAGCGTTCGCCCTGCAGCGCCTCGACCGCCTTGAGCAGCACCGTCTCGCCGCTGCGGCCGCGCGTGCGCAAATAGCCGTCGAGCGCCGCGAGCGTCGCGGGACCGACGACGCCGTCGAGCGCGACGTCGGAATAGTCGGAGGCGCCGCGATTGAGCGCGTTGAGCGCGCGCTGGAGAAAGCCCGCGGCGACGGCAGGCCCCATGTTGACGCCGGTGTCGAACAGCTCGGCGGCAAGACGCGGCGCGCGTTCGGCGACGCGATCGAACCCCGGCCGGAGCCAGTAGAGCCGGCGGTAGATGACAGCGGCTTCGGCGCGCGGAAAGCTCCGCATCGGCCCGGCATAGCCGTGCTGCCGCGCCACCGCCTCGGTAATCCCCCAGCAGGTGGGGCCGCCGCGATCGGCGGGATGGTTCACATAGCCGCCTTCGCGGGCGATCACATCGTCGATGATCTGGTCGATCGTCATGGCTGCGCTCCTGATGCTGCAAAGCGACTCGCGATAACCCATCTGGTTATATGTAGGACAGCGATTTTTGCGTTGGCGCGGGCGCACGCCGTGCTGGCGAAGCAGCGCGCGATCGGCTAGCGTCGCCGGAGACGCCGTGGCCGACAGAGCCGCACGGCGCCTGCGCTCGGGGCGGCAGGCGTGCACCAAGTGCCAAGCGGTGTCTTCAAGGGGGAGACCAGAGTCGATGCGTATCGCCTTGGCAGCGGTGGCCGCGCTGATCGCGGCGCCGTCCGCCGCGTTCGCGCAGGATGCGCCCAGCGTGCCTGTGGATGCCGACATTCCGCCGGGCGAAGCCGCGCGCGCAGCGGCGCAGGGGTCGCCGCCGCAGCGCCAGGGCGTGATCGTCTATCAGCCCGATTTCTTCGCGAGTTCGAGCCCCGACACGGCGCTCGACATGGTCAACCGCGTCCCCGGATTCGGGCTCGACCTCGGCAACACGGCGACGCGCGGACTGGCGGGAGCCGCGGGCAACGTGCTGATCGACGGCGCGCGTCCGGCATCGAAGAGCGACCGGCTCGACGAAGTGCTCAGCCGGATTCCGGCGGCGAGCGTCGAGCGGATCGAGCTGATCCGCGGCGGCGCGCCGGGCATCGACATGCAGGGCAAGTCGGTGCTGGTGAATGTGGTGGTGCGCCAGACCGTCACGCGCGAAGTGGCGATCGAACTCAACAGCTATCTCTACCCCGGTGCCGAATTCGGGCCGCAGGCGCGGCTTTCCTATTCGCGGCGGCAAGGCGACCGCCAGACCGAATTCGCGCTCTATGCCACCACCGACCGCACCGGCGGCACCGGCTTCGGCACGCGCACGCGCACCGACGGGGCGGGGGGGCTGATCCAGCTGGCCGATCTCGACCTGTGGGATCGCTATCGCGACATCAATCTGCGCGGATCGATCCAGCGCCCGGTGGGGCGCGGCAAGCTGCGCATCAACGGGCTGTTCGATTTCAACACGCTGGAGAACCGCCAGACAGTGACCGTGCTCGCCGGAGCCGGCAGCGACGAATTCACCGATTCACTCGGGCGCGACTGGACCGGCGAGCTGGGCGCGCGCTGGGAACAGCCGATCGGCACCGAGGCCGAGATCGAGCTGACGGCGCTCCAGCGGCTGGGCCGCTACACCTATGACTATACGCTGCTGAGCTCGGGCAGCGCCGCGTATTTCGCGCTCGAATCGGATTCGGGGGAGAGCGCGGGCCGGGCAATCGTGCGCTATCGGCCCGAGGAGGACTGGGCGCTGGAGGGCGGAGGCGAGATCGCCTATAATTTCCTCGACAGCGTGACGAGCTATCGCCGCGCCGCGATCGCGGTGGACCTGCCCAATGCCGCAGTACGCGTGAGCGAGCTTCGCGGCGAAGGGTTCGCGCAGGCGACGTGGCGCATCACCGAGCGGCTGACGCTGGAGGCGGGGACGCGCGCCGAGCTGTCGCGCATCGCGCAGACCGGCGATACCGACAGCGCCGAAACCTTCTTCTATCTGAAGCCGCGCGTGCAGGCGACCTGGGCGATCGGCGACGGCCACCAGCTGCGGCTGCGCGCCGAGCGTGTGGTGAGTCAGCTCGATTTCGACGATTTCGTCGCGTCGAACGATGTCGATCTGGGCACCGTGGCGGGCGGCAACGCCGATCTGGTGCCGCAGCAAACGACGGTGTTCGATGCCGCCTACGAATATCGTTTCTGGCAGAAGGGCGTGGTCTCGCTGCTGGCGCAGCGGCTGATCTATGAGGACATCATCGATTATATCCCGCTGGTCGACGGGTTCGACGCGGTGGGGAACATCGGATCGGGCACCGGCGAGATCGTTCAGCTCACGCTCGCGCTGCCGTTCGACCGGCTGGGGCTCGACGATGCGCTGCTGCAGGCACGCACGAGCTGGCAATGGTCGCGCGCGACCGACCCGCTGACCGGCGAGGAGCGGCGGATCTCGGGCCAGCTGGGCTTCGCCTGCTCGATCAGCTTCGACCATGATATCGACGACGGCCGCTGGGCTTGGGGCGTGGAGCATGGCTGCGACGTGGCGCGGACGCGCAACTATCGTGTGCGCGAGCTGCGCCGCTATATCCAGCAGCCGATGCTGGAGGTGTATGTCCAGTGGAAGCCGTCGCGCACGCTGACCGTCCGGCTGGAGGCGGGCAACGTCAACGACGTGCTGACGCGCAACATCCGCGAAGTGCACGCCGGCCGACGCGACACCACGCCGATCCTGTTCGTCGAGGAGCGGGCGACTCGCTGGGATCCGTGGCTCTTCCTGAAGCTGCGCAAGACGCTCTAGGTGCGCGCGGGCTCAGCCGCCGGTGCGGGCGGCGCCCAATCAGCCGCCGGTGCGGGCGGACAGCGCATCGGCATCGACGACCGCGAAGGCGCGCGGGCCGTGCAGGCGGATCGCGCCATCGGACTTGAGGCGCGTGATCTTGCGGCTGACAGTCTCAATGGTGAGGCCGAGCAGGTCGGCCATCTGCTGGCGGGTGATCTCCAGCGCGACGCGCGCGCCGTCGCACGTGCCGCTGCGTTCCGCCAGTTCGAGCAAGAGGCTGGCCACTCGCTCCTCGGCGCTCTTGCGGCCGAGCAGCAGCATCCAGCGGCGCGCCCGGTCGAGCTCGTCGAGCGTACGGACCAGGAGCGCGTGCCCGACCTGCGGATGCTCGCGCGCGAAGGCGTCGAACGCAGTGCGGCGAAAGACGCAGAGCTTTGCGTCGGTGAGCGCCGTCACGCAATGTCCGGCGCGGTCGCCGAACGGACGGCCGACGAAATCGCCGGGAAAGGCGAGGCCGAGAATCTGCTCGCGGCCATCGCCGAGCGAGGCAGTGAGCTTGATGAGCCCTTCGCGCAGAGTGCCGACGACGAGTGTCTCGTCGCTTTCCCACACCAGCGTCTCGCCGGCGCGGAGCGTTTCGGTCCGGCCGAGGCGGTACAGCGCGCCCAGCACCGGCGCGTCGAGGCCGGCGCAGATCGAGCGATCGCGCGACGGGCAGGCGGCACAGGGAGCCGCGGGAGGTGCGATCGCCGCGTCGCCGGTGTGGAGATACACCGGCGTCAGGCCGCGTTGCCGGGTGCGGGCGCGGCGCCCTGCATCGCCGCGATCAGCTCGTGCTGCCGCACCGGCTTTTCGAGCACTACGTCATAGCCGCAGGCATGTGCCGCCTCGCGCAGCGTGAGCGAGGGAAAGGCCGTGATGAGGATCGAGCGCCCCTGCCAGCCGAGCCGCGCCAGCGCGCGCCGGATGCCCAGCCCGTCGCCGTCCGGCAGGCGATAGTCGGCGATCAGGCAGCGCGCGGCATGGATGTCCGGATCGGAAAGCAGCGGCCCGGCGGCGGAATAGGAGCGCACCTCATAGCCGCTGCCGTGCAGCATCAGATGCATCGAGCGGCGGACGCCGGCATCGTCCTCGACCAGCAGGACGCGGCAGCGCTCCGCATCGCTGTGCGGCGTTCGGGCAGTTTGGGGAGCAAGCATGGCGACCTGTCATGTACCGAAGGCGCCGACCTTGCCCCCGGCACGGCGGCGCGTCGCTACGTGTTCTTCCCAAGGTGCCGCGGCGGGAGCGCTATTCCTCGGGCTCGCCCTGAAGACCTGCCGCGAAGGCGATGCGCAGCGCTTCGGAGAGGCTGCGGACGCCGAGCTTGCTCATCACATTGGCGCGATGCACTTCGACCGTGCGGGGGCTGATGCCCAGATCATAGGCGATCGTCTTGTTGGGATGTCCGCGGACCAGCCCGCGCAGCACGTCCTGCTCGCGGTTGGTGAGCCCGGCGATCCGCACCTGCGCCTCCTGCTCGGACGCCGACGCCTCATGCCGCTGCTCGAGCCGCTGGAACGCCATGTCGATCGCGGCGAGCAGCGTCGCCTTTTCGAACGGCTTCTCGATGAAATCGACTGCGCCGGCCTTCATCGCCTGCACCGCGGTGGTGATGTCGCCATGGCCGGTGAGGACGATCACCGGCATCGCGACTCCGCGCGCGTTGAGCTCGGCCTGAACCTCCAGCCCGTCCATTTCGGGCATGCGCACGTCGAGCAGGATGCAGCCGGGATCGGCGGCCTTCGCTTCCTTGAGGAACTCGACTCCGCTCGGATAGGTCTTCACCTCGAAGCCCGACGTGCGCAGCATGAAGCCGGCCGAGCGCCGGATGGCGTCCTCGTCATCGACGAGGTGGATCACTCGCTTTTCGCTCATCGGCTAATCGGCCTCCGCTCCCATGACGGTGAAGTGAAAGATCGTCCCGCCGCCGGGGCGTGCTTCGGCCCAGATGCGTCCCCCATGCGCCTCGACGATCGTTCGGCAGATCGACAGGCCCAATCCCATGCCACGATCCTTCGTGCTGTTGAAGGCCTGGAACAGCGTCGCCGCGATGCCGGGAGCGAGGCCTGGACCGGTATCGGCGACCGAGACGCGAACCATGCCCCGCGCGTCGGGAGCCGTCGCGATCGTGATGTCGCGGGTTTCCGATTCGGCAAGCGCCTCGACCGCGTTGCGGATCAGATTGACCAGCACCTGTTGGATCTGCACGCGGTCGACCAGCACCGCCTCCGCCGCCAGATCGAGATCGTAGAAGGCGCGCACGCCGCGCTCCTTCGCGCCGATCAGCGCGAGGCGGCCGGCCTCGTCGATCAGGTGCGACAGATCCTCGACCCGCTTCTCGACGTCGCCGCGCGAGACGAAATCGCGCAGGCGCCGGACGATGTTGCCGGCGCGCAGCGCCTCATGCGCGGATTCGTCCATCGCCTCGCGCAGCATCGCCGCGGTCTCGCCTTCGGCGGCGAGATCGCCGAGCAGGTCGCGCCCCGCCTCGAGATAGTTGGCGATGGCGGTCAACGGCTGATTGAGCTCGTGCGCGAGCGTGGAGGCCATGGTGCCCATCGCCGAGAGGCGCGAGACATGGATCAGCTCCGACTGAAGCTCCTTGACGCGCAGCTCGGCGCGCTGCTGCTCGGTGAGGTCGCGGATGAAGCCGGTGAAGATGCGGTGTCCGTCGGTGTTCGCTTCGCCGACCGCCAGCTCCATCGGAAAATCGGTGCCGTCGCGGCGCTGGCCGACGACGATCCGCCCGATCCCGATGATCCGGCGCTCGCCGGTAGCGAGATAGCGGGCGATGTAATTATCGTGCCGCTCGCGATCGGGCGAGGGCATCAGCATCGCGACATTCTGCCCGATCACGTCGGCCTCGCCATAGCCGAACAGCCGCTCGGCCGCGGCGCTGAACGACAGGATGATCCCGCGTTCGTCGATCACGATCATCGCATCGGGAACCGTCGCGAGAATCGAGCGCAGGTGCAGCGCATTGCGCTCGAGCGCGCGCTCGGCCGCCTTGCGGTCGGTGATGTCGTACAGCACCTGGCCGAAGCCGAGCAGCGCGCCATCGGCGTCGTACAGCGCGGTGAGCGAGACATCGGCGAGAAATTCCGAGCCGTCCTTGCGCACCCGCCACGCTTCGGTGCGGGTATGCCGCTCGCGCGCGGCCGCCGCCAGATCCTCCGCCGCCGTGCCCCCGCCATGGTCCGGATCGGGATAGAGCCGCGCGATCGGCTGACCGCCGATTTCCTCCGCGGTCCAGCCGGTCAGCTGCTCGGCACCGCGATTCCAGGTGGCGATCGTCCCGTCCGGATCGAGCAGGAACAGCGCCCGATCGGTCGCGCCTTCGATGAAGCGGGCGAGCGTCTCGGCGCGTCGCCTGGCGGCGTCGTTCACTGCTGCGATGTCTGGCTGCGAATCATGCGTCGCTGCCTATCACGCGTCGCCGCCCTCGTCTCCGGGCGAGCCGCTTCGCGCCAGCGCCGCAGCCGCGGTGGCGCGATGCCGGTCGTCGAGCAACGTGGCGCACAGCGTCTGCGCCGCGCCACGCACGCGCTCGAGGTTCTCGTACACGTAGCGCTCCTGCAGATTCTCGACGATCGCATCGAAATGCACATGCTCGCCCGAGCGCATCCCGAACGCCTCGACCAGATAGCTGTCGAACGCCTGGCGCAGCGCCTGCCATTGGCCGCGCGCATCGAGCCACGGCAGCGTGGCCGCCGAGGTGGACAAGCTGAGCAGCCGCTTTCCGCCGAGCAGCGGGCTGGCGACTCCCTTCTTGATTTCCTTTGCGCTGAAGCCGGCGCCGAACACGCGATCGACATAGCCTTTGACGATGGCGGGCGGCATGCCGAACCAGATCGGATAGACGAGGACCACGGCGTCGCTCGCCCGCAGCAGCGCGACTTCCGTGGCAACGTCGGGCGCATATTCGACTCCGGGCGCGCCGGGGTTCTCCCACGCCTTCAGCAGCGGATCGAAGCCCAGCGCATACAGGTCGCGCAGAGTTGCCGTCTGCCCCGCCTCGCGTACCGCCGCGCAATAGGTTTCCGCGACGGCACGGTTGAAGCTGGATTCCGACGGGTGGCCGAGCACCACCAGATGCCGAATCGGCTCGGGCGAAGCGGTGGGAGGCGTCACGGCGCGCGTTCCGGCCGGTCAGTGCGCGAGCAGCAGCGGCACGGGGCTTTCGGTCAGCATCTTGCGCGTGACGCCGCCGAACACCGCCTCGACCATCCGGCTGTGGCCATAGCCGCCCATCACCAGATAGGCGGCGCGCTGATTGACCACTTCGCCAAGCAGCACGTCGCCGGCACGGCGACCGCCGGCTTCGACCCGGCGAACCACCGGCTCGATTCCGTGCCGCGCCAGATAGCGCGCCGCCTCGGCGGCGGGAACGCGCACCGAGCCGTCGTCGACTTCGACGAGCGTGACGTTCTCGGCGAGGGCGAGCAGCGGCACCGCCACCTGCAGTGCTTCCTCCGCCTCTTTCGATCCGTCCCAGGCGACCAGCGCATGGCCGCAGGCGTCGAACCCGCGCGCCTCCTCGGGCACGGCGAGGACGGGCGTGTCGGCAGTGACGAGCAATTCGCCCGCGATTTCGCGCATGTCGGGGAAATGCAGTCCGGCGAGATGGCGATTGACGACGATGACATCGGCGAGCGCACCCGCCTGGCGCAGCGCGAAGGCCGGGTCGCCGGTCACGTCGGTCCAGTCATAGGGCACGTCCTCGTTGGCGAGCCGTGCCTCGGTGCGGATGCGATTTTCGCTTTCGCGCTCGCGCTCGGACTCCACGATCATCGCCGCGCCGCCGGTCGGCACATAGTCCTCGATCATCACCGGCAGGATCGACACGTCGAGACACTTGAGATGGCCGCCCAGCGCACGCGTGAGATCGAGCGCCGCCTGTAGCCGGGCCTCCTGTCCGCGATCATCGTGAATCAGCAGCAACACATTCTTCATGTCCGCCTCCTTGGGTTCAGGAGAGGGGTAGGAGGCGCGTGCCGAGCCGAATATCGGGAAGTGTACGGATCGCTCAGACCGCGCGGCTGAACCGATCGGCAGCCGGCGCGCGATAGGCGTCGAACGCGGCGGCGGCGAGCCGGGCGTAGGGGCGGCCGGCGGGCAGCACGGTGACGTGCCATCCTTCGACTGCGACGAGCCCGGCCTCGACCAGCGGTGCGAGCACGGGAAGCGACTCGGCCAGCGCCTCGACCGGCTGGCGATGCGCGGCGGCGACGGCGGCGACATCGACGGTGCCGTCGCACAGCAGCCGTTCGATCACGGCACCGCGCAGGCGATCGCCGGCGCGCGCGCGCGCGCGCGCCCGCGGGCGCGCCATTGCCGGCGAGCATGCGATACCGGCCGGAGTGTTTCTCGTTCTGCACGAACAGCGTGTCGAACTGGCTGATCGCCGAGGCGCCGAGGCCGATCACCGTCGTCGCCGGATCGTCGGTGAAGCCCTGAAAGTTGCGCCGCAGCCGGCCTTCGCGCGCGGCTTGGGCGATGCTGTCGCCGGGCAGCGCGAAGTGATCGAAGCCGATCGCGCGATAGCCGGCCTCGAGCATCAGGTCGTGCGCCAGCGCGCTCTGCCAGAAGCGCGCCTCGGCATCGGGCAGGCGGGCCGAATCGATCATTCGCTGGCGCGGGAGCATGCGCGGCATATGCGCATAGCCGAACATCGCGACTCGATCGGGCCGCAGCGTGAGCGCCTGAGCCACGGTGGCCGCGATGTCGTCGAGCCGCTGGTCGGGCAGGCCGTACATCAGGTCGAGGTTGATCCGCGCCACTCCGGCGGCACGCAGATCGGCGGCGGCCTGGGCGACGGTGCGGAACGGCTGGATGCGGTTGATCCGGTGCTGGATGTGCGGCGCGAAGGTCTGCGCGCCCAGGCTCGCGCGGCCGATGCCGGCGGCGGCGATCGCCTCGGCATCGGTGGCGGAAAGCGTGCGCGGATCGAGCTCGGCAGCCCAGTCGGCGTGCGGCGCGATGTCGAACGCGCTGCGCAGCCCCGCGGCGATCTCCGCCCAGTCGGCCGGGGCCAGCGCATTGGGGCTGCCGCCGCCGAAGTGAACGCTGACGGCGGTGCCGCGCACGCGCGCGCCCACCGTTTCAATCTCGCGCAGCAGCGCGTCGCGATAGGCCGAGACCCGGTCCGGCCGACCGGTCGCGCCGGTGTTGCACCCGCAATACCAGCAGATCTCGTGACAATAGGGGATGTGCAGATAGAGCGAGACCGGCGTTCCGGGGGCGATCGCCTGTTGCGCCGCCACTTGCTCGGCAGCGCCGATGCCGGGCGCGAAGGCGACGGCGGTGGGGTAGCTGGTATAGCGCGGGACGCTCTGCGCGGCGAGATCGGGCAAATATCGATGCATGGCCACGCGCATGGCCCTTCGGGCCCGGCGCGGCTTTGATCGCGATCAACGAACCGCCGGCCGGCCGGTCGCACTTCTGCTGAAACACAGCAGGAGCCAAGCGATGCTCGATCTGATCGGAAGCAACTTCCTCTATCTCGTGGCCGGGGCGATGCTCGCCTTCATGGCCGTTCTGGCGCTGGTCAGCATTACCGATCGCGATCCCAGGCCGCACGGCGACGCCTGACCCCCGGGTTCCCCCTGAGCGCCGCGGCGAAGTTTTCGCCGCTGCGCGCTTTGTCGTGTGCGCGACTCGGGGTAGCGCGTTGCGATGGAATGCGCCGCGCCGCTGATCGCCGGGCTCGAACTGGGCGGGACAAAATGCGTCGCGCTGCTCGCGCGCGGGCCGGAGGATGTGCGTGCGCAGCAGCGGATCGCGACTCGCGACCCGGAGACGACGCTCGGCGCGATCGAGGCGCTGCTCGACGGCTGGCAGTTCGATGCGATCGGCGTCGCCGCCTTCGGGCCGATCGAACTCGATCCCGCCCGGCCCGATTTCGGATCGGTGACGGCGACCACCAAGCCGGGCTGGACCGGCACCGATCTCGTGCGGCGGCTGGAGCGGCGGTACGGCAAGCCGGTCGCGATCCAGACCGACGTCAACGGCGCCGCGCTGGCCGAGGGGCGCTGGGGCGCGGCGCGGGGGATGACGAGCCACCTCTACATCACCATCGGCACCGGCGTGGGCGTCGGCATCGTCACCGGCGGTGCGCCGGTCCAGGGCGTTGCCCATGCCGAGGCAGGCCACATGCGCGTGCCCCGTGCGCCCGGCGACTCCTTTCCCGGCTGGTGCCGCTTTCACGGCGACTGCGTCGAGGGGCTGATCTCGGGCCCGGCGCTGGCCGAGCGGTTTGGATGCGCGGGCGAGGAACTGCCCGCAGCGGGGCCGCACTGGGATTTGTTCGTCCACGACCTCGCTGGGCTGGTGCACAATCTGGTCGTCACCTTCGCGCCGCAGCGGATCGCGATCGGCGGCGGTGTGCTCAATGCGCGGCCGCATCTGTTCGGGCCGCTGCGGCGGCGGCTGGCCGAAAGCATCGGCGGCTATGGCTCGCTTGCGGCCTATGCCGCCGAGCTCGATTCGCGGCTGGGGCCGCCGGGTCTGGGAGGCATGGCAGGGCCGCTGGGGGCAGTGGCGGTGGGGCTCGACGGTCTCAGAGCGGGCTGAGCTCCGGCCCGTCCTTCGCTCGCGTCTTCTCGAAGCCGTAATGGTGCCAGGCGAAGATCGCCGCCGCGCCGCGATGCGGCCGCCACGGTTCGGCCAGCGCGCGAACCTGCCGTTCGGTGGGGCGGGCGCCATGGCCGAGGATCCGGCCGACCGCGATCTGCACCGCGAGATCACCGGCGGGCCAGATGTCCGCCCGCCCCTCGGCGAACAGCAGGTAGATTTCCGCCGACCAGCGGCCGATGCCCTTCACCCGGGTGAGCGCGGCGATCGCTTCCTCGTCGTCCCGCGGAAGCGCGGCGAAATCGAGCCGCCCGCTCGCCACTTCCTCGGCGAGGCTGCGGGCATAGGCGATCTTCTGGCGACTGAGACCGGCGGCACGCAATGCCTCTTCCGAAGTCGCGAGGATCGCAGCCGGATCCTCGGCATCGCCCACCGCGGCTTCCACCCTGCCCCAGATCGACCGGGCGGCGGCCACACTCACCTGCTGGCCGACGATCGTGCGCAGCAGCGTGGCATAGCCGGGTTCGCGGATGCGCGGCTCGGGATAGCCCGCGGCGGCGAGCGCGGCGGCGAAACCCGGCTCGATCCCGCCCAGCGAATCGAGCGATGCGCGCAGCTGTTCGGCAGTCAGGCCCATCGGCGCCATCCTTGAAATGCAAGGGGATCGGCGGCATGGGAGCCGACGACAAAGGAGACTGGCATGCCGAAGCTTATCGTCGTGACACGGGATGGGGAAGAACGCGAAGTCACGGGCGACGTGGGCCTTTCGGTGATGGAAGTGATCCGCGACAACGGCTTCGACGAGTTGCTCGCGCTGTGTGGCGGCTGCTGCTCGTGCGCCACCTGCCACGTCCATGTCGACCCGGAATTTGCGGCCAAACTGCCGCCGATGAGCGACGACGAGAATGATCTGCTCGACAGCTCGGCCGACCGCGACGAACGCTCGCGGCTGTCGTGCCAGATCCCATTCACCGACGAGCTGGACGGGCTGAAAGTGACGATCGCCGAAGAGGATTGAGGCGCTTCAGTCCGGCCGGTTCATTGCGGCACCGTGGGCCGAGTCGCCACGGCATAGAGCGCGATCGCCGCGGCGTTCGAGACGTTGAGGCTTTCGACTCGGGGCGAGATCGGGAGCTTCGCCAGCAGGTCGCAATGCGCCTCGGTGTTCTGGCGCATGCCTTCGCCTTCGGCGCCCAAGACCAGGCAGATGCGTCCTTCGCGGCCGATCGCCTCGGCGAGCGTCGCTTCGACATGCCCCGTCAGGCCGACGCGCCAGAACCCCGCCTCGGCGATCTCGCCGAGCGCGCGGGACAGGTTCACCACCCGCACCCAGGGCACGATTTCGAGCGCACCCGAGGCCGAACGTGCAAGCGCCCCCGATTCGGGCGGCGCGTGCCGATCCTGCGTGACGATGCCCAGCGCGTCGAACGCCGCAGCCGAGCGCAGCACCGCGCCGACATTGTGCGGATCGGTGACCTGATCGAGCACGACCAGCGGGCGGCGATCGCGCGCGCCCTGTTCGAGCAGATCACCGAGCCAGATGTCCTCGAGCGGATCGACTTCGGCGACTAGCCCCTGATGCGGCGCATCGCCGGGCACCAGCCGGCCGAGGTCGGCCGCATCGGCATAGGTGATCGGAATCACCGGCGGCAGATCGAGCGCGCCCAGCGCCTCCCGCGTGCCCCAGATCTTGCGCACGCGCCGCTCCGGATTCGCCAGCGCCGCGAGCACGGCATGGCGCCCGTAGAAGCGCGGGCGCGAGGCAGGCGCCTGCGAGGGACGGTGGCCGCGCCGCGCCATCAGTGGCCTGCGTCCGCCGCGGGGAAGGGATAAAAGCCGTCGGAGGCATTTGGCTCGCGCGGGAAGGGGACGCGCGGCAGCGGCGCATCGGCATTGGCGGCCTGGATCAGGAAGGCAGCGAGGATGACCGCACCCTGCCGCAGATCGTCGGCCTTCAGATGATCGAAGGTGTCGACGTTGGTGTGATGCAGCCGGCTGCCGTAATCGAGCGGATCCTGGATGAACTGGAAGGCGGGGATGCCCACCGCGTCGAAGAAGACGTGATCGGTGCCGCCGACGCTGCGCATCGCCACCTGCGTGGCGCCCAGCGATTCGAACGGGCGGAGCCATTCCTCGAAGATCGGCACCACGGCGGGATTGCCCTGGGCGTTGATGCCGCGAATCCGGCCCGAGCCGTTGTCGAGATTAAAATAGGCGACGAGCCGGTCGTAGTCGGCCTGCTTGGCGAGCGGCCAGGCATTGCGCCAGCCCATGTAGCGCGCGATGCCGGTGAGGCTCGGGTCCACAGGGCGCGAGGCGATGTGGCGCTCGACATAATCCATCGACCCGAGCAGGCCCTGCTCCTCGCCGTTCCACAGCGCGAAGCGGATCGTGCGCTTCGGGCGGATGCCGAGCGAACGGATGATCCGCGCGGCCTCCATCACCATCGCCGAACCGGCCGCATTGTCCGCCGCGCCGTCGCCCGCGGCCCAGCTGTCGAGATGCGCGCCCGCCATGACATAGCCGGCGTTCCGGTCGGTGCCGGGGATGTCGGCGATGACATTGTACGCCTGGGTGTCGCTGTCGTCGAAATGGACGACGCTGTTGAGCTCGAGCTGCGGCGCGGCGCCCATCCGGATCAGCCGGACAGTGCGGCGATAGTCCTCCGCGCCCATTTCGAAGGTCGGCATCGACGGGGTTTCACCCGTGCCGAAGGTGTAGCCGCTGCCGTGGAGGAGATTGCCGTCGCGATAGGATATGGTGACGACCGCGAGCGCACCCTCTTCCTTCAGGAACGCGTCGCGCTGCGCAGCGAAGCTCCTCGCGCCGACCCGCGCCGAACCACGGTTCGGGCTGTAGTTCGGGATTGCGTAGCTGTTGAACTCGGCGAGCTGCTCGTCGGTCCAGCGGCGGAAGGCAGGTTCGGTCGGATCGGGGCGCTCCTCGGGCTCGCTGAGGAGCACGATCTTGCCCGCCAGCTTGCCGCGCCACGCGTCGAAATCGCCGGCGCTGTCGATCGGAGCATAGACCGCCTCGCCGGCGACGGGCGTGCCGGTGCCCGGCGTCCAGGTGACCGGAACGACCGAGAGCTCGTCGATCCGCGGCGTGATCATGCGGCCGTTGTAGCGCTCCGCCCACCACCCGCGGCCGAACTCGAATCCTTCCTTGTGGACGTTCGACAGCCCCCATTCGCGGAACTTGGCGGCGGTCCAGTCCTCAGCCGTGCGCATGCCGGGCGAGTTGGTAAGCCGCGGCCCGATCACATCGGTGAGATATTGCGCGATCCGCATCACTTCGGACTGGCTGGTGCCTTCGGCGAGGATGCGTGCGGTCTGGCTGCGGTCGACCTGCTGGGCCGTGGCGGAAAGCGGGGCGGCCAGGGCGGCGGCCGCGAGGACGAGTGCGAGAGCGCGCATGGAACTCCTTGAAGGTGAAGCGTTCGATCGGCGCGGACGCTATTCGCGAGCCGATGGCGGCGCAAGTGCGCGCTGCGGCGTTGACAGGCGGCGCGCGCATCGGCATTGGACGCCGCTCGCTCGACAAGCGGCTCCCATGGACAGGTGGCCGAGTGGTTAAAGGCAGCAGACTGTAAATCTGCCCGGGTTTCCCGTACGCTGGTTCGAATCCAGCCCTGTCCACCATTTTCCGCAGCCGCGGTCAGGCTCCTCCAGCGCCCCTCACGGGGCCGCCGCGCGGCTTCCTGCCGGAGCGGTCCACCGGAGCGGACGCGGGTTCGGCCTTGGCATCCCCGGGGTCGCAGTCGACCGGCGCGACCGGCACCGCCGCGCGCTCATCCTCCGCCAGATGCTCCAGCAGTGTCGCGAAGCGTCGCATCGATCCCATGATCCTCTCCCTCGCCCGGATAGCTGAAGCGCCAGCGAAGCTGCGGGTGCGAGGTTCCCGAGCGAAGAGGGTTAACGCACGGAAATCCGGGGATAACGCGCCTGGTCAGTCGAGAACCGCCGCCACGAGCTGGCGGAAGGCATCGGCGCGGTGGCTCATGCCGTGCTTCTTCGCCGGGTCCATTTCGCCGAAGGTCCGTTCCTCGCCGTTCGGCAGGAACACCGGATCATAGCCGAAACCCCGCGTCCCGCGCGGCGGCCAGACGAGCGTTCCATCGACGCGGCCCTCGAACCATTCGACATGGCCGTCGGGCCAGGCGAGCGCGAGCGCGCAGATGAAGTGCGCATCGCGCGGCGTTTCCGGCCCGAGCTGTTCGAGCCGACGCTCGACTCGGCTCATCGCGACGTTGAAGTCGCGTGCCGGACCCGCCCAGCGCGCCGAGAAGATGCCGGGCTCGTTGCCCAGCGCCTCGACGCACAGGCCGCTGTCGTCGGCCAGTGCGGGAAGGCCCGAGAGGTCGGCCGCCTGGAGCGCCTTCAGCTCGGCATTGGCGACGAAGCTGGTGCCGGTCTCTTCCGGCTCGGGCAGGTCGAGTTCGGCCGCCGACACCGGCGCGATGCCATAGGGGCCAAGCAGCTCGGCGATCTCGCGCACCTTGCCGGAATTGTGGCTGGCGATGACGAGCCTGCCGGGCTGGAGCTTGCGGATCGCCTGCGGCGCATCGCCGCCGATGCCTTCATTCGGACCGGTCATCCGCCGACAGCCTTCTTCTGCGCGGCGAAGATGTCGTTGCAGCCGATGCGCGCGAGGCGGAGCAGGCGCAGCAGCCCTTCCTCGTCGTAGCAGGCGCCTTCGGCGGTCGCCTGCGCCTCGGCGATGCGACCGTCGCCCAGCAGCACGAAATTGGCGTCGGCGTCGGCGTTCGAATCCTCGTCGTAATCGAGGTCGAGCACCGGCGTGCCCTGATAGATGCCGCAGCTCACCGCCGCGACCTGGTCGCGGATCGGGTTCTCGGCCAGCGCGCCTTGCGCCAGCAACTTGTCGACTGCGATCCGCAGCGCCACCCAGGCGCCCGAAATCGCCGCGGTGCGCGTGCCGCCATCGGCCTGGATCACGTCGCAGTCGAGCGTGATCTGGCGCTCGCCGAGCAGCTTGAGATCGGTGACCGCGCGGAGCGAGCGGCCGATCAGACGCTGGATTTCCTGGGTGCGGCCCGATTGCTTGCCCTTTGCCGCCTCGCGATTGCCGCGCGTGTGAGTCGCGCGCGGGAGCATGCCATATTCGGCGGTGACCCAGCCTTCGCCCTTGCCGCGCAGCCAGGGCGGCAGCCGCTCCTCTACCGAGGCGGTCACCAGCACCCGGGTATCGCCGAAGCCGATCAGGACCGAGCCCTCGGCGTGGCGCGTGAAATGAGGCTCGATCGTGATCGCCCGCATTTCGTCGGGGGCGCGGCCGGATGGGCGCATGCTTCAGTCTCCTGTAAGGTTTGGTGCGGGACCTAGCGGCGATGGGGCGAACGCGCCAGTGCGGCCGGGCGATCCTGCGAAAAGGGAGGAATGATGATGCGTTTGATTGCAGTGGGTTTGACCGCGCTCGCGCTGGCGGGCTGCACCACGAGCCGGGCCCCCGAGGCACCCGTGGGCGCGCCGATCCCGGTGGAGAGCGAATCGATCACCTACGAGACCGGCCCCTGCTTCGGCCTCTGCCCCGTCTATTCGGTGACGGTACGCCCCGACGGGACCGGCACCTTCAACGGCATCCGCAACACCGCAGTGACCGGCGAGCGCGATTTCACGCTGACCGCGGATCAATATGCCGCGTTCAAGGCGAAGCTGGCGCCCTATCGCCCGGAGACCGGCACGGTCCGCTACGCCCATGGCGAGCCGAACTGCGAGCAGGTGGCGACCGACATGCCGAGCGCCGAAGTGACCTGGACCCGCCCGATCGGCGACAGCCAGAACCTCTATTTCTACTTCGGGTGCACCGCGGAGCAGAACAGCGACATCGCCGATGCGCTGGGCCAGGCGCCCGAGCTGCTGCCGATCGAGAGGTTCATCGGCGAGCAGCCCTGACGTCCGCAGCGCGCAACGCTCCGGCGCGGCGCGCGGCAGCCCTTGGCGGACGCCGCTCGCCGCGCCTACATCATGGCCATGAGTACGCCTCCGATCCACGAGATGACCGACCGTGCCCGCGACGTCTTTCGCATCGTGGTCGAATCCTATCTCGACAGCGGCGCGCCGGTGGGGTCGCGCACGATCTCGAAGATCTCCGGGCTCAACCTGTCGCCGGCCTCGATCCGCAACGTGATGCAGGACCTCGAGGAGCTGGGGCTGCTCGCCGCGCCGCATACCAGCGCGGGGCGGCTTCCCACCGAAAGCGGGCTGCGGCTGTTCGTCGACGGGATGATGCAGGCGAGCGAGCCGACCGCCGACGAGCGCGCCGCGATCGAGTCGCGCGCGGGCGAGGCGGGGCCGATCGAAGAGGCGCTGGCGAACACGACCGCCGCGCTGTCGGGCCTCTCGGCCTGCGCGGGGCTCGTCATGGTGCCGAAGAAGGAGCCGATCCTGCGCCAGTTCGGCTTCGTGCCGCTGAGCGAGGATCGCGCGCTCGCGGTGCTGGTGGGCGACGACGGCTCGGTCGAGAATCGGGTCGTCGATCTGCCGCCCGGGATGCGCCCCGACGCGTTGAACGAAGCCGCCAATTATCTTTCGGCGACGCTGGGCGGGCTGACGCTCAGCCAGGCGCGCGCGCGGATCGAGCGCCAGATCCGCGACGAGCGGGCGGCGCTGGACAGCGCGGCGCGGACGCTGGTCGAACGCGGACTGGCGATCTGGAGCGAGGACGGCGACAGCCGCCCGGTGCTGATCGTGCGCGGCCAGGCCCGGCTGCTTGACGAAGGCGCCGCCGAGGATCTCGAGCGCGTCCGCCAGCTGCTCGACGAGCTGGAAGGCAAGCAGGAGATCGCCCGGCTGCTCGACAGCGCCCGCGAAGGCGACGCGACGCGCATCTTCATCGGATCGGAAAACAAGCTCTTCGCGTTGTCCGGTTCGTCGGTGATCGCCAAGCCCGTGCGCGCGCTCGACGGGCGCGTCGTGGGCGTGGTGGGTGTCATCGGGCCTACTCGGTTGAACTATGCCCGCGTCGTCCCCATGGTGGATTTCACGGCATCAACGCTGGCCAGATTGCTGGCCTGACGCAGAAAAACAGGAACACATGATCGATCAGGAAAAGTCGGACACGACCGACGTAAACGACAGCGAGACGCTGCGCGACGAGACCGCCGAAGCGGCTCCCGAAGTTGCCGAGCACGACCGGATCGGCGCGCTGGAGACCGAGCTGGCCGAAGCGCGCTCGGCAGTGCTCTATGCGCGCGCCGAGACTCAGAACGTCCGCCGCCGCGCCGAGAAGGAAGCCGAGGACGCGCGCGCCTATGCCGTGACTCAGTTCGCGCGCGACATCCTCTCGGTCGCCGACAATCTGAGCCGCGCGCTTTCGGCGATTCCCGCCGACCTTCGCGAGAACGAAAAGATGAAGGGGCTGGTCTCGGGCCTGGAAGCCACCGGCCGCGAGATCGACGCGGTGTTCGGGCGCCACGGCATTTCGCGAGTCGCCGCGATGGGCGAGCCGCTCGATCCGAACCGGCACCAGGCGATGCTCGAAGTGCCGAGCGATGATGCCGAGCCGGGGACGGTGGTGCAGGAAATCCAGTCCGGATACATGATCCGCGACCGGCTGCTGCGCCCGGCGCTGGTGGGCGTCGCGAAGAAGCCCGACTGAGGTCCGCCATCCGGGGGCGGCTGGCACCGCGCCGCCACCGCCCCTATGTCCCGGACATGTCCGGACGCTTCGATTCGCTGCCAAACCGCCGCGCCATCATCGATCGGCGCGCCGTGCGCGAGTCGCTGGCTTCGCTCGAGGCGGGCGACACCGCGGCGCTGCGCCAGGCCGCGACGGCACGGCTGCGCACGGCGCTGGATGCGGGCCGCGCCGAGATCGCGCGGCGGCTGGCGGAGCATCCCACGCGGGGCCATCGCGCGGCGGCGGCGGGCGCGTTCCTGACCGACCAGATCCTGCGGCTGCTGTGGGACTTCACGGTCGAGCGGCTCTATCCCAACAGCAACCCGACCGCCGCCGAGCGGATGACGCTGATCGCGGTCGGCGGCTATGGCCGCGGCGAGATGGCGCCGCACTCGGACGTCGACATCGGCTTTCTGACACCGTGGAAAGTCACCGGCTGGTCCGAGCAGGTGATCGAATCGATCCTCTATTCGCTGTGGGACATGCAGCTGAAGCTGGGCCATTCGACTCGATCGCTCGACGAGATGGTGCGGCAGGCGAAGAGCGACGTGACGGTGCGCACGGCGCTGCTCGAGGCGCGCTACGTCTGGGGCGATACCGAGCTCTATGACGAGGCCGCGCGGCGCTTCAAGGCGGAGGTGCAGGCCGACAGCGCCCGCGATTTCATCGCACAGAAGCTCGCCGAGCGCGACCAGCGGCACAAGCGGATGGGCGACAGTCGTTATGTCGTCGAGCCCAATGTGAAGGAAGGCAAGGGCGGGTTGCGCGACCTGCACACGCTCTTCTGGATCGGCAAATATGCCAATGGCGTGCGCGAGCCTGCCGAGCTGGTCGAAGCGGGGCTTCTGAGCAAGCTGGAATACCGCCAGTTCCGGCGCGCCGAGAATTTCCTGTGGGCGGTGCGTTGCCATCTCCACCTGATCACCGGCCGCGCCGAGGACCGGCTGACCTTCGACCTGCAGCGCGAGATCGCCGAGCGGATGAACTATGCCGACCGCCCGGGGAAATCGAAGGTCGAGCGGTTCATGCACTTCTATTTCCTGCAGGCGAAGAAGGTGGGCGACCTCACCGGCCTGTTCCTCGCGCATCTCGACGAGAAATATGCGGCGCGCGGCCGCCGCTTCGGCCTGCCGCGACTGAAACGCGCCCCGGCCAAGCTGAAGGGCTTCGTGCTCGATCGCGGGCGGCTGGCGCTGCCGGACGACTTGTTCTTCCAAGCCGATCCGGTGCGGCTGATCGAGATCTTCCAGCTTGCGGACCTGCACGGGCTGGAAATTCATCCGCTCGCGATGCGGGCCGCCAACCGTGACGCCAAGCTGGTCGACGACACGCGCGACGACCCGCGCGCCAATGCGCTGTTCCTCGACGTGCTGACGAGCCCGCGCGATCCGGAGACGGTGCTGCGCTGGATGAACGAAGCAGGCGTGTTCGGCCGCTTCGTTCCCGATTTCGGCCGTGTCGTCGCGCAGATGCAGTTCGACATGTACCATCATTTCACGGTGGACGAGCATACGATCCGGGCAGTGGGGCTGCTCAGCAGGATCGAGCGCGGCGAGCTGAAGGACGACCATCCGGTCGCAACCGAGATCTTCGGGCAGATCGTCTCGCGGCGCGCGCTCTATGTCGCGGTGCTGCTGCACGATATCGCCAAGGGACGCGGCGGCGACCATTCGGTGCTCGGCGCCGAAGTGGCCCAGCGGCTGTGCCCGCGGCTGGGACTGACCAAGGCGGAGACCGAAACGGTCGCGTGGCTGGTGCGCTATCATCTGCTGATGTCGGCGACTGCCTTCAAGCGCGATCTTGCCGATTTCAAGACGATCCTCGACTTCGCCTCGGCGGTCCAGTCGCCGCAGCGGCTCAGCATGCTGCTGGTGCTGACGGTGGTGGACATCCGCGCGGTGGGCCCGGGGGTGTGGAATAGCTGGAAGCGTCAGCTGCTCACCAATTTGTTCGAGGCGGCGGAGGAGGTGCTGCGGCTTGGCCATGCACAGAAGGGTCGCAGCGAGCGGATTGCGGCGAAGCAGCGGGCGCTGGCGGAGCGGCTGAACTGGGAAGCGCCGCGGATCGAGCGGATCGTCGAGCGGCTGCCCGAACCCTATTGGATCGCCGAGCCCGAGGATGTTCTGGAGCGCAATGCGCGGCTGATCGACGGCGCCGGCGACGCGCAGCTGACGGTCGAGGCGCAGGTCTATCCTGATCGCGGCGCGACGCTGGTGACGGTCTATGCCGCCGACCATCCGGGCATCTTCTATCGCATCGCCGGGGCGATCCATGCCGCCGGCGGAAACATCATCGATGCGCGCATCCACACGACGCGCGACGGGCTCGCGCTCGACAATCTGCTGGTGCAGGACCCCTTCGGCAGACCGTTCGGCGACGAGACGCAGCTCGCGCGGCTGAAGGCGGGGATCGCCGACGCGCTTGCCAACCGGGCGCGGCTGAGCGAGCGGCTGATGACGAAGCCGCTGCCGCATCCGCGCCAGCACACGTTCACGATCGAGCCGAACGTGCTGATCGACAATAAGGCATCGAACCGGTTCACGGTGATCGAAGTGAATGCGCGCGACCGGCCGGCGCTGCTCTATCACCTCGCGCGCGCTTTGTTTCAGTCGAAAGTGACGATCCGTTCGGCGCATGTCGCCACCTATGGCGAACGCGCGGTCGACACTTTCTATGTGACCGACCTGATCGGCGACAAGATCGTCGCCGGGCCGCGGCTGAAGGCTGTCGAGCGCCGACTGCTCGAGGCCGCCGCGGGCGACGGCGAGCTCTCGCAGGCTGCCTGACCGCTATTCGTCGCGCTTGGTCTCGGCTTCGTTGGTTCGCTCGGCACGCTCGGCACGCTCGGCACGGCCGGCTGCATCCTCGGCCCGTCCTTCCTTGGCGGCGGCCTCCTCTGCCTTCCGCGAGGCGCGCACCGCCTGCTGCGCCGCCTGCTGCTCGGGCGGGATGAAGCTGATCACTTCGTCGCCTTCGTCGACATAGGGCTTCGCCGTCGCCGAGAAGAACTCGAGATGCCCGCCCTCGCGCTTGATCGCGACCGGCTCTCCGCCGCGCGCCAGCCGCTGGCGGTAATCGCCGAAGCTGAATTTTTCGGTGATGCGAGTCCGGCCGAACTGCCAGCCCTCGGCGATCAGCCGCTGCAGTTCCTCGACGCTGCGCTTGCTTTCCAGCAGGACATGCGTGCGCGGCTGGACGGCGCCCTGCTTGTCCTGCGGCGCGGTCTGGGTGAGCTTCTCGAACCCCATTTCGGGGCCGAGATCGGAGCAGACCAGCGCATTGTACGCGTCATTGTCCGTCGCGGCGAGCAGCTGCTGATATTCGGACAGGTCGAGCCGGTCCTCGTGGACTTCCTCGAGGATGTCGCCGCGCCACACGTCGAGTTCCTTCCGCCGTGCCGAGCGCAGCGCGAAGGTCGAGCTGTCGGCGACCGTCACCCGATAGCCGAGCTGCTTCAGATAGGCGCCGAACGCAGTGGTCCAGTCGTTCGCGCCGACGATCAGCACGCTCTCGCCCTTGCCGCGGTCGATCCCGAGCCGCTGCGCCACCCAGGGCGCCGAGAAGCCGTGCGCGAGGATCGTGACGACCACTACCGCGAAACTGAGCGGCACCAGCGCCTCGGCATCGGGCACGCCGTAATCCACCAGGCGCAGCGCGAAGAGCCCGGTGATCGCGACGGCGACGATGCCGCGCGGGGCGATCCACGCGATGAACAGCCGCTCGCGCCAGGGCATCGACGAGAAGGCGAGGCTGATCAGCACGGTGAGCGGCCGTACGAGGAAGAGAAGCAGCACGAGGAACGCCGTGAACCGCAGCTGGAAATCCTGCAGCGTCTCCCAGTCGAGCGTGGCGGACAGGATGACGAACACGCCGGAGATCAGCATGACCGTCAGATCTTCCTTGAATCGGCGGAGCGCGCGGCTCGAATGCACCGGGCGATTGGCCATGACGAGCCCCATCACCGTCACCGTGACCAGGCCGGTTTCGTGCTTCACCAGATCGGCGAGCACGAAGCCGCCGATCACCGTCGCCAGCAGCACCGAAGCCTTGAGATATTCGGGCACATAGCCGCGCGGGAACAGCCAGGTGATCGCGAAGCCCAGCGCGACGCCGAGCAGCGCCGCCAGCAGCGTGGCCACCGCGACGTCGCCGATCACGCCGCTGACGCTCGCGTTCGGCCCGTCGAAGGTGATGTAGGCATAGATGGCGACCGCCAGCAGCGCGCCGATCGGATCGTTGACGATGCCCTCCCACTTGAGGGTGTCGGCGACCCGCGGCGGCACGCGCAAGGTGCGCAGCATCGGCCCGATCACCGTCGGGCCGGTGACCACCAGAATGCCGCCGAACAGCGAGGCCACGCCCCAGCTGAGCCCGGCGCCATAATGCGCTGCGAGCGTCCCGAGCAGCCAGCCGAGCGGAACCCCGATGATGACGAGCCGCAGCACCGGCTGGCCGGCGTGGCGCAGGTCACGGAAATTCAGGCTGAGGCCGCCCTCGAACAGGATCACCGCCACCGCGAGCTTGATGATCGGCTCCTGCAGCGGCCCGAGATCGCGGTCGGGGACGATGATGCCGAGCACCGGACCGGCGAGCACGCCCGCCAGCAGCATCAGCGCGATCGCCGGGCGCCCGGTGCGCCACGCGACCCACTGGGCGGCGATGCCGATCACGCCGATCAGCGCGATTTTGACGAGAAGCGAATCGATCATGCCTGCATGTACCCCGCAAGCGAAACCGTTGGGCGCGAATTGCGATCCACGCTAGAATTCACTCGGCAACGCAGGGGGAGAGTCGGCATGGGTGTCCTTGGCTTCGGCGGTTTCTTCTTCCGGGCACGCGATCCGGAAGGATTGAAGGCCTGGTATCAGGAACATCTGAACGTCGGCGGCGGATGCAGCGCCGAGGGAGAAGGTGCAACGAGCGAGTGGTTCTGGAATATCCAGGCAGGGCCGGTGGTATTCGAACCCTTCAGTGCCGGCACGGATTATTTCGCGGCGGACAAGGCCTATATGCTGAATTTCCGCGTGAGCGACCTCGACGGCCTGCTCGAGCAGCTGAACGCCAGCGGCATCGCGATCGAGACGCGTGACGAATGGGATACTCCGGAAACCGGCCGCTTCGCGCGGATCCACGACCCCGAGGGCAATCCGATCGAATTGTGGGAGCCGCCGGCGGAGTGCTGACCGCAGGGCGTCCCGGACGGTCACCGGAGGCCGCGGCTCGGCGCGGAAGCGCAGGCGGGCTGTTCGCGTGGGGCAGCCTGGCGGCACCTGCCTCGGCCTCCCGCCCACGTCGGAGGCGGTTCTGCTGACGGGCAGGTGCGCCGTGGCGGCTGGCGGTGCGCTATTCGCCGAGAGTAGCGAGCACGTCGTCGAGCTGGTCGAGCTGCTCGGGCAGTGCGGTCGCCGAGCCTTGCAGCGCCTCCTCCAGCGCATCGCTGGAGGGATAGGCTTCGTGGAAGGTCAGCAGGGTCTTCCCGTCCCGCTCCTCGAAGGTGACGGTGGTGACTGCTCCCTGCTCGCCCTCGTCATTGGTCCAGACGATGCGCTCGTTGGGCACCACGTCGAGATATTTGCCGAAGAAGGCGACGGTTTCGGAGCCGCCGGTGCTGAATTCGAGCCGATATGTGCCGCCGGTGCGCACGTCCATCTCGCACGCGACGAGCGAAATGCCGGCCGCCGATCGCGGCATCCACCAGCGCTGGAACAGGTCGGCCCGGCTCCACGCGGTATAGACGATGTGCGGCGGCGCATCCAACGTCCGCTTCACGACGAGTTCGCGATCTCCTTTCCGTTCGATCGACGTGCGGTTGCGCACGGCATCTGCGTTGCTAGCCTGCTGATCCATCGCCTTCCTCCTGTTGCAATTCGCTGATGATGCCGTCCAGCGCATCGAAGCGTTCCTCGAAGAGCTTGCGGTGTGCCTCGATCCATGCCGCCTCGGCCTCGAGACCCCGAGTTCCGAGCGCGCAGGTTCGCACGCGGCCGACCTTCCGAGTGACGACCAGCCCTGCGCGCTCGAGGATCTGGACATGCTTCTTCATGCCGGTGAGCGTCATCTGAAACATGTTCGCCAGCGCCGTGATCGATGCCTCGCCGCGGCCGAGCCGTTCGATGATCCCGCGGCGAGTCGCATCGGCGAGCGCCGCAAAGGAGAGGTCGAGGCGAGGGGATGAATAATGAACCATATGGTTCAGTGTCTAGCCTCCGCCGCGGCATGGCGCAAGCGCCAATTCGCGGCAGGCTCCGCGGTCCGCCAAACAAGGCGGCGCGGCACAAAAAAAGCCCCCGCGGTTTCCCGCAGGGGCTTCCTGGATTCAGCGCTGCGCGGCGGATTACTTCGGTGCGAGCACCATCAGCATCTGGCGGCCTTCCATGCGCGGATAGCTTTCCACCTTGGCTTCTTCCTGCACATCCTCGGCAACGCGCTGGAGGAGCTGCATGCCGAGCTGGCCGTGCGAGAGTTCGCGGCCGCGGAACCGCAGGGTGAGCTTCACCTTGTCGCCTTCACCGATGAACTTGCGGACGTTCTTCATCTTCGTCTCGTAGTCATGGTCATCGATGTTCGGACGCATCTTGATCTCCTTGATCTCCTGCGTCTTCTGGGTCTTGCGTGCCTGATTGGCCTTTTTCTGGGCTTCGTACTTGTACTTGCCCACATCGAGGAACTTGGCGACCGGCGGGTCGGCGTTGGGCGACACTTCCACGAGGTCAAGCCCGTGCTCGGCGGCTTGCTCCATCGCCTCGCGCGTGTACATGACGCCGAGGTTCTCGCCCTCATGGTCGATCACGCGCACCTTGGGCGACTGGATGAATTCGTTATAGCGGGGGCCGTTCATCGGCGGGGGCGCCATCGGGCGCCGCATCGGGGGACGTATAGGGCTTCTCCTTATGATTGCCTGAAAGGCAAATGTAGTGATTCGCGCGGCCGTTTGAAAGCGGCCATTCGTGCGCAGGGCGCGGGAGCGGGTCAGTCCAGCGTGTCGAGCCGGATTTCCACGTCTTCGAGCAGCAGCGCGGCGACGCTGTCGTGCGCCTCATATTCCTCGACGTCGGCGTAGACCTCGTCCTGCGGAGCGCGGTGAACGCGGATTGTCCTGCGCACCGCATCGACCACCCAGTAATCGCGAATTCCGAACCGCGCATAGAGCGGTGCCTTCACGCGCAGGTCGTAGGCGATCGAACTGTCGGCGATTTCGATCACGAGCAGCAGATCGGGACCACGCACCTCGCGACTGTCGCCCCCGGCCGACCAGACTGCTATGTCCGGCTCGACCAACGTTCGCCCATCGAGCGTGAGCGAACTCTCGACATAGACGCCCGCGCTGCGCGGCCGGGTCATGATCAGCGCCTCGACCAGCTTGCGCTTCATCTGCTCGTGCCCGTTCGCCTTCGCCGCCGCCCTCGGCACGATTTCCCCGTCGATCAGCTCGAACTTCTCGCCTTCGGCCAAAACGCCCGCAGCGGTGAGGTCATAGACCTCGTCCGCGGTCAGCCGGGCGGGGAGCAGCCCCTTTCGGACGTTCTGGAACAGCGTCATGCACCGATCATAGCAGGACGGCGCTCAGCTGCGAAGATCGGGCGGCGTGGCCTCGGCGACCAGCGCGGCAACGGCTTCGTCGACGCTCAGCATCTTTTGCCCCTGTTCGCCCAGCGTGCGGATCGCGACGGTGCCTTCCTCCGCCTCGCGCTTGCCGACCACCAGCAGCTGCGGGACCTTGGCCAGGCTATGCTCGCGCACCTTGTAGTTGATCTTCTCGTTGCGCAGGTCGGTTTCGACGCGGATGCCCGCCGCGCGCAGCTTCGCCGCCACTTCCTGCGCATAGCCGTCCGCATCCGACACGATCGTCGCGACCACCGCCTGCACCGGCGCTAGCCACACCGGCAGGCGCCCGGCGAAATGCTCGATCAGGATGCCGATGAAGCGCTCGTAGCTGCCGAAGATCGCGCGGTGGAGCATGATCGGGCGGTGGCGCTCGCCATCCTCGCCGATGTAGCTGGCGTCGAGCCGCTCGGGCAGCACGCGGTCCGACTGGATCGTGCCGACCTGCCACGTCCGGCCGATCGCGTCGGTGAGATGCCATTCGAGCTTCGGCGCATAGAAGGCGCCTTCGCCGGGCAGCTCCTCCCAGCCATATTCGGCCGTGGCGAGACCGGCCTTTTCTACGGCGTCGCGCAGCTCGGCCTCGGCCAGATCCCACATTTCCTCGGTGCCGAACCGCTTCTCGGGGCGCAGCGCGAGCTTGATCGCGTAGGTGAAGCCGAAATCCTTGTAGATCCGGTCGGCGAGCGCGCAAAAGGCCCGGACCTCGTCGACGATCTGGTCCTGTCGGCAGAAGATGTGCGCATCATCCTGAGTGAACTGGCGGACGCGCATCAGCCCGTGCAGCGCGCCATGCGGCTCGTTGCGGTGGCAGCAGCCGTTTTCGTAGAGGCGCAGGGGCAGGTCGCGGTACGACTTGATCCCCTGGCGGAAGATCAGGACGTGCGCGGGGCAGTTCATCGGCTTGAGCGCCATCCAGTCGGCGGCTTCGGAGACGAGCGGCCCCTCGTCCTCGACATTGGGCACTTCGTCGGGAATGACGAACATGTTCTCGCGATATTTGCCCCAGTGGCCCGATTGCTCCCACTGGCGGGCGTCCATCACCTGCGGCGTCTTTACCTCGGCATAGCCCGCGGCGTCGATCGCGCGGCGCATATAGGCCTCCAGCGCGCGCCAGATGACGAAGCCGTGCGGATGCCAGAAGACGCTGCCATGCGCTTCGGACTGCAAGTGGAACAGGTCCATTTCCTGTCCCAGCTTGCGGTGGTCGCGCTTGGCGGCCTCCTCCAGCTTGTGCAGATGCGCATCGAGCTGCTTCTTGTTGAGCCAGCCGGTGCCATAGATGCGCGTGAGCTGGGCATTCTTCTGGTCGCCGCGCCAATAGGCGCCGGCCACACGCATCAGCTTGAACGCCTGGGGGTCGAGCTTGCCCGTGCTCGCCAGATGCGGGCCGCGGCACATGTCGAGCCAGTCCCCGCCCGACCAATAGACGGTCAGTTCCTCGCCTTCGGGCAGTTCCTTCGCCCACTCGGCCTTGAAGACCTCGCCTTCCTTCTCCCATTTGGCGATCAGATCTTCGCGGCTCCAGACCTCGCGGCGCAGCGGCTTGTCGGCGCGAATGATCTCGCGCATCTTTTCCTCGATTGCCGGCAGGTCGTCCATCGAGAAGGGATCGCGGCGCGCGGGCGCCTTCACGTCATAGTAGAAGCCGTCGTCGGTCGCCGGTCCGAAGGTGATTTGCGTGCCCGGCCACAGCGCCTGCACCGCTTCCGCCAGCACATGCGCATAATCGTGACGGGCGAGCTCGAGCGCCTCCGCCTCATCACGCGACGTGACGAGCGCCAGCTGCGCGTCGCCCTCCAGCGGGCGCATGATGTCGCGCAGCTCGCCGTCGACCTTGGCTGCGATCGCCGCCTTGGCCAGCCCCGGACCGATCGCCGCGGCGATGTCCGCCGGGGTAGTCCCCGGGGCTACCTCGCGGACGGAACCGTCGGGCAGCGTAATGCGGAACATCTCGGACACGGGGAGGGCCTTCCAATCAGGAGTTTCGGAAGCGCGGCTTATGCCTGCGCCGGTGCAATATAGGCAAGCGATGTCCGGCTTGCCGCCGTTCGCGCCACACGCACCTCTATTTGTCTGAGTTTATCCTTGCACTCGCGGACGCCATCGGGTGAAGGAAGCGCATGACGAACGGAATCAACATCGATCGCCGCGCGCTGCTGACGGCGGCGGCGGCACTCCCGGTAGCCGCGGCGCTCCCGGCATGGGCATCGAGCGAGGAGGAGCGGATCGTGAACCCATTGGTGCTGCAGCGCGCGGACCCGCACATCCTGCGCCACGACGACTGGTTCTACTTCACGGCCTCGGTCCCGGAATATGACCGGGTCGTGCTCCGCCGCGCGCGCAGCGTCGCCGATCTGCGCGACGCCGAGGAAGTGGTGCTGTGGCGCCGGCCGGAAAGCGGGCGAATGGGCGGCTATATCTGGGCGCCGGAAATCCATTATTTCGACGGCCGCTGGCACATCTACTTCGCCGCCGGCAACGAGGACGATCCGTTCCATATCCGCACCTATGTGCTTCAGGCCGAGGGCGCGAACCCGCTCGCGGCCGACTGGTCGGTGATCGGCCAGCTCGAAACGCCGTGGGACAGCTTCACGCTCGACTGCACCAGCTTCGAGCACAAGGGGCAGCGCTATCTCTGCTGGGCGCAGCGCGAGCCAGGCATCGATACCAACAGCAATCTCTATCTCGCCCCGATGGCGACGCCGACGACGCTCGCGGCCGCGCCCGCGCGGCTCACCGTGCCGACGCTGCCGTGGGAAATCCAGGGCTACAAGGTCGCCGAAGGGGCCGCGCTGCTCGCGCGCAACGGCAAGCTGTTCCTTACCTATTCGGGTAGCGCGACCGACGATCGCTATTGCATGGGCATGCTGACGGCGGACGCGGAAGCGGACATCATGGACCCCGCCGCCTGGGCGAAGTCGCCCGTGCCGGTGTTCGAGTCGGCGCCCGAGCGCTCGATCTACGGCCCCGGCCACAACAGCTTCGTGGTCGATGAGGAGGGACGCGACCTGCTGGTCTATCATGCGCGCGACTATCGCGAGATCGACGGCGACCCGCTGTTCGATCCCAACCGCCATGCCCGGGTGCAGCCGATCCACTATCGCGCCGACGGCACGCCCGATTTCGGCAAGCCGGTGGCGAACGGTCCGCTGCCGCAGGGCTGAGGCGGCGCGCCGCTCGTCGGGCGGGCGAGCGGCGCGCGTCGTCCTTCAGGGAATGGAGCGGCCGGCCACCGTCAGACCACTCCGAACGGCACGACCCGATTGAGCGCGATGTGCCCGATCTCCGCGCGGCCCAGATAGGGCACGTCCATTTCGGCGCACCAGCGCTGCGCGATCTGTTCGGGTGTTTCGGCAAAGGGCGGGTTGTTTTCCTGAACGTCGGTGACTGCACCCAGCCGGATGCCGGCGATGCCCTTCAGCTGAGTCGCGTGCGCGACGGTGAAGAACATCCGGTCGAACCGGTAGAGCGGCTCCGAGACTTCCTCGATCATCAGCACATGATCGGTGAGGTCGGGCATATATTGCGTGCCGATCATCGCATTGAGGATCGCCAGGTTGAATGCGGCGGCCGGGCGGCCGTCGAGGTGCGGCTCGAGCGCGCGGCGGTCGCGGTCGATCAGCCAGGCGAGCGCCCAGCCGATCGATTCGCCGGCATCGTCGCTGCCAAGGTTGATCGGCATCGCGGCATGGATCGGGCGGCCGATCCCGGCGGCATAGAGCGCGCCGAGCAGAAACCCCAAGTCCGAAAACCCGAGATACGCCTTGTTCCGCGCGGCCGGGCCGAGCTCGGGCATCACCCGGCTGAGGATCCGGTTCGAGCCATAGCCGCCGCGCGCGAACCACACCGCGTCGAAGGCGGAATCGTTGGCCATTTCGAGGAAGGCGGCGGCGCGCTGATCGTCGGTTCCGGCGAAATGGCCGTGGCTGAGGAAGCATTGCGGGTGAAAGACGATGTCGTGCGCGGGATAGGTGAGCGCCATGAAGGCGGAAACGCGCGCGGCATTGGCCTTGCTGATCGGCCGGCCCGGTGCGACGACTGCGATGCGCATGACCTAGCTCGTTCCTTACCCGTTCGTGCTGAGGCGGGGCCGAGCGAAGTCGAAGGCCCGTATCGAAGCACTGCGTCGCCAATGACCCCCGGTGTCGCCGCTTCGACAGGCTCTGCGGTTCCCCGAGGGCAAACGGAGGTGGCAATGCCGAAGCTTGCTCCCCGTCGCTGCGCCGGATAGCGCAGGGCCATGCAGCACAGCAAACCCTACTTCTTCGTGGGCATCGGCGGATCGGGGATGATGCCGCTGGCGATGATCCTGGCCGGACAGGGCGCGACCGTCGCGGGATCGGACCGATCGCTCGATCAGGACCGGCTGCCTGCGAAATTCGACTATCTGCGCGATCGGGGGATCACGCTGCACCGTCAGGACGGCAGCGGGATCGTCTCGCTCGACCAGATCGTCGTCGCTTCCGCCGCGGTCGAGGCGAGCGTGCCCGACATGGTGGCGGCCGAGCGCGTCGGCGCGCAGCAGCTGCGCCGGCCCGAACTGCTCGCGCAATTGTTCAACGCGGCGCCACGCTCGATCGGCGTGGCCGGAACGAGCGGCAAATCGACCGTCACCGGCATGATCGGCTGGATGCTGCACGCGCTGGGCAAGGCGCCGACGGTGATGAACGGCGCGGTGATGAAGAATTTCGCCTCGCCCGATGCGCCCTTCGCCAGCGCGCTGGTGGGCGAGAGCGAGATCTTCGTGAGCGAAGTCGACGAGAGCGACGGATCGATCGCGCTCTATGTGCCTTCGATCGCAGTGCTCAACAACGTCAGCCTCGATCACATGTCGATGGAGCAACTGCGCGCGCTGTTCGGCGGGTTCCTCGCGCGCGCGGGAACCGCGATCGTCAATGTCGGCGATGCCGAGGCGGCGGCGCTCGCGATGGAGCTGGCGCCCAGCCAGCGCGCCACCTTCGCAGTCGAGGGGCAGGCCGATTATTCGGCGGAAAATCTCGCCGAGGCGCCGTTCGCGATCTCGTTCGATCTCGTCACGGCCGATGCACGGCATCACGTGCGGCTGAACGTGCCGGGGCGGCACAATGTATCGAACGCGCTGGCCGCGATCGCGGCGGTGGTCGCGACCGGCGTGCCGCTCGACGCGGCGGCGGCTGCGATCGAGGGCTTCACCGGCCTGCGCCGCCGGTTCGATCTGGTGGGCGAAGCGAACGGCGTCGCAGTGATCGACGATTTCGGGCACAATCCGGACAAGATCGCCGCGACGCTCGACACGCTCCATGCCTTTCCCGGCCGGCTCCTGCTGCTGTTCCAGCCGCACGGCTATGGTCCGCTGAAGGTGATGCGGCGCGAGCTCGTTGCGATGTTCGCCGCGAAGCTCGCGCCGGACGACCTGCTGGTGCTGCCCGACCCGGTGTATCTCGGCGGAACGGTCGCCCGCGAAGTCACGAGCGCGGACATCGTCGCCGATGTGGGCGTCGCCGGCCGCAACGCCCGCCATATCCCCGATCGCGATGCGGCCGCCGACCATCTGGTGGCGCAGGCGCGACCGGGCGACCGGATCGTCCTGATGGGTGCGCGCGACGACACGCTGAGCCTGCTGGCGCACAGGATGCTTGGCGATTTGACAAGCTGACACGCCAAATAGGAAAGTCAGCTTGACACATCGAGGCGACTCGGCGTAAAGCTACCTTGTCATTTGAACAAGGGAGCTTTCCAATGCGTACTGCCGCTGCCAAGCGCTACACCAAGCGGTTCTTCACCACGATGGCCGCCTATGTGGTGGTGCTCAGCTCGAGCAGCTGGGCGCTCAACAACTATGATCCTTCGGGCGCGGCGCGAATCCTGCTCTCTGTCCTGCCCGCGCTGCCGGTGATCGCCGCGCTCGTGGTGATCGGCATCTACCTGGTCGAGGAGACCGACGAGTTCCTGCGCCGCCAGATCGTTTCGGCGATGCTGTTCGGGATCGGTGTCGTGCTGTCGATCTCCACGGTGCTCGGCTTCATGCAATATGCCGAGGTGATCGGGCAGGTGGACGTGTTCTGGGCCTTTCCGATCTGGTGCATTTCCTGGGGGCTGGCGCAGTGCGCGGTCGGTCTGCGCGACAAGGCGGCGGGGGCGGGGGAATGAAGAACCGCCTGCGCGTGCTGCGCGCCGAGCGCCAGTGGAGCCAGCAGCATCTGGCCGACCTGCTCGAAGTCTCACGCCAGAGCGTGAACGCGATCGAGACCGGGCGCTACGATCCCTCGCTGCCACTCGCCTTCAAGATTTCCGACGTCTTCGAAATGCCGATCGAAGCGATTTTCACCAACCCATCCAGGGAGGAAGCCGAATGATGTTCTGCAGCTGCAACCGCGCCCGTGACCGCAACGCGATCGTCGCGTCCTTCGCAGCCGCCGCCGTGCTGATCGCCGGCGCCGCCGCCGATCGCGCCGAAAGCGCGGCACGCATCATCCCCGCGCACTCTGCCGCTTCGGCGCAGGAGGCGATGATGCAGGGCGAGCATATCTCGATCCGGACCATCGGCTCCGGGCCCGCGGTGTTCCTGATCCCCGGTCTGTCCAGCCCACGCGCGGTGTGGGACGGCGTCGCGCCGGGCCTTGCCGCGAACCACACGGTGCATCTGGTTCAGGTGAACGGTTTTGGCGGCGGCGATCCGCGCGCGAATCTGGAGCCGGGCGTGCTCGACGGCATCGTCGCCGAACTCCGCGGCTTCATCGCCGAGCGCGGGATTGAATCGCCGGCCATCGTCGGCCATTCGATGGGCGGACTCGTCGGGCTGATGCTCGCCGCGCGACATCCCGATGCCGTGGGGCGGCTGATGGTGGTCGATGCGTTCCCCTTCTTCGGTACCGTCATGGGAGCCGAAACGGTCGATGCGATCCGACCACGCGCCGAACAGATGCGGGCGATGCTGCTGGCGCAGGCGGAGACGGGCGAGGCGACTGCCGGACCGGTCACCAGCGATCCGGGCGGCATCTGGTCGATCACCCCCGAGGGGCGCATCCAGGTGGCGAACTGGTCGCGCGCGGCCGATCAGCGCGTCGTCGCGCAGGCGATGTACGAGGATATGGTGACCGACATGCGGCCCGAACTCGAGGCGATCACGGCGCGGCCGTTCACCGTGCTCTACGCCGCCGGGATGGGCGAAGCGCAGGCGCGTGCGATCTGGGAGCCGCAATATGCCGGGTCGGGTGCGCGGATGGTGGCGGTGCCCGACAGCTACCACTTCATCATGCTCGACCAGCCGGAGGCATTCGCGGCCGAGCTGGAGGAGTTTCTGGCCCGATAGCGTAAACGCCGGAACGAAAAAGGGCCCGGGATCGCTCCCGGGCCCTCGCTGCGCACCTGCGGGTGCGCGATCCTGTTGCCTCAGTAGGTGCCCGAAAAGGCCCGGTTGAGGTTGCGGTCGCCGCTCATGTCGTTTTCGTCGTCGCGGAAGAACGCCATGTTGCGTTCCTCGTCGCGCCACTTCGACTGCGCCTCATCGGCGGTCTTGCGGATCTTCACCTTGTCCTTGTCGACCGATTCGATCCAGCGCGAGGGGATCGAATGGTGATGGCCGCCCGCGTCCTTGTCGTTCTTCGTCAGCAGGATGCGGTCGCCACGGACCTTGTCGACGGTGCCGACATGCTGTCCGTCGGAACCGAGCACTTCCATATGCTCCTTCACCCGACTCAGGGAATCGCGCTGGGTCTGCCGTTCGGAGCGGAAGCTGGCGAACTCGTTGTGGAACCGTTCGGCGTTCTCGCGCCGGTATTCGTCATAGTCGCGGTCGAGCTCGGCGATGCGCTGGCGGCGCCATTGATGATAATGCCCGTCCTCGCGGCCATAGGGGCTGTCCCAGCGGTCGCGGCGGCTGTGCCGCTCGTCGTACCGCTGATCCATTTCACGGCGCCGCTCGGCATCGTCGTCTCCGAACCAGGAGCGCACTTCGTCGCCCGCACGATCGAAGAAACCGCGATCGCGGTCGTCGTAGCGGTTCTGAGCGCGATAGCTGCGGTCGCGTCCCCAGTCGCCACGGCGGTCCTCGCCATACATGCGGTCGCGATTCGAGCCATACCCCCGCGCGTCGCGATCGGAGCCATAGCCGCGGTCGAAATCCTCGTCGCGGTAGCCATTGTTCATCGTGCCGCGGAAGCGGTCGCCACGTCCGTGCGTCCAGGGCTCGCGGCCACCATAATAATCGCCGTCGCCGTAGTCGGCGCCATAGCGTTCGCGTCCGCGCTCCGCGCCCCGGCCACGATCGGCCGCGGCATAGTCGCGCGCGCTGCTGTAGGTATAGTCTCGGCCCGATCCATAGTCGCGGGTATAGTCTTGCGGATCTCTGCGGCCGTAATAATCAGATTGGGGACTGTTGCGATAATAGCGGTCGTCCATAATATCCTCCTTTGTTCTTTAAGTTACTGGCGCTGCGGGCGAATTCCCGCGCTGCCGTACACTGAATCAAAGGATGGGAAGCCTAATCGTTCCATGGGCTGGGCGCGCGGACGCGGCGTTTCGGCGCAGCTTCGTTTCGACCGCGACGCAAAAGCGTGATCGGCACCAGTTGCAACGGCGCCAAGCTGTCGCTAAGGGGAGCGACCCCGGCACGGCCGGGGTTGATGGCGGGGCCGTAGCTCAGTTGGCAGAGCGCTGCAATCGCACTGCAGAGGTCAGGGGTTCGACTCCCCTCGGCTCCACCAGTTCCTCACGGACCGGTTTGCGCCCGCCATCATTTCCCGCCCGCCGGGGCGCCGCTCACTCGTCGTCGGCTTCGATCCACGAAATATGGCGCTTGGCGATGCGTAGCGCGACCAGCAGGGTCAGCCCCAGCACCGCGGCGATTGTCACCACCTGCCACTGACCCGCCCCGCACGCGATCCCGACCGCCGCCGAGAGCCAGATGTTGGCAGCGGTCGTCAGGTTCCGCACGTCGCCGGCGCGCACGAAGATCAGCCCCGCCGCGATGAAGCCGATCGCCTGCGCGAGCCCCTGGATCGCGCGCAGGGGATCGGGCTGGGCGTCGGTCGTGCGCAGCTCGGCGAACAACAGCAGCGCCGTCAGCATGATCGTCGCCGAGCTGAGCGCGACGATCCCATGAGTGCGAATCCCTGCGGAGTGGCCCGTCACTTCGCGGTCGAGCCCCAGCAGCACGCCGAGTCCGGTCGCGGAAGCCAGCCGGAGGGCGATTTCGAGCGTGCCGACATCGGCGATTTCGGGGAGCGGAGCCATGGCATCCCAACGGGCGTCGGCGCGTTGGGATGCATGTTGCACGCCCGCGGGTGTCCTCTAGAGGTCGGTCATGGGCTCTCCGAGTGAAATCGTTCCAGCCGCGACCGTCGTGGTGATCCGCGAGGCGTCGGGCGGCGCCGCGCCCGAGCTGCTGATGGTCGAGCGCGCCCGTGCCATGTCGTTCGCCGGCGGCGCGCTTGTGTTTCCCGGCGGGCGCGTCGATCCGGCCGATCGCGTGCTGGCGGCGCAATGGGATGGCGATCAAGACGACATCGCCGCGCGAATCGCGGCGGTGCGCGAGTCGCTCGAGGAGACCGGGCTTGCGCCGGGTCTGTCGGTGCCCGCAGAGCGGATTCCGCGCATGCGCGCCGAACTTGCCGCCGGGGCGACGTTCGGCGAGTTGCTGCGCGATCACGCCGCGACGCTCGACCCGCATGCGCTGGTGCCGTTCGCACGCTGGTGCCCCGATCACGACCGGCGGGTGTTCGACACGTATTTCTATCTCGCGCGCGCGCCTGCGGAGGGGCCGGAGCCAACGCCCGACGCCACCGAATCGGTGCGCGTGTTCTGGGCGACCGCGCGGCAGGTTCTTGCGGAAGCCGACGCGGGGCGCGCGCGGATCATCTTTCCCACGCGCCGCAACCTCGAGCGGCTGGCGACGTTCGGTTCGTTCGACGAGGCTGCGGCCCATGCGCGCGCCCATCCCGTCCGCACGATCACACCCTGGGTGGAGCGCCGCGACGATGCCGACCATCTCTGCATCCCGAACGACTGCGGCTATCCGGTGACTTCGGAAGCGATCAATCGAGCGACACGCGGGTGAGCGCGCTCCGCCGCTTTCTCGGCGCGGCGATCGCCTTTGCCGTGCTGCTGGCGCTGGGGCTGGCGCTCTATGCCGTCGTTCGTAAGCGGCCGCAGGATCTGCCCTGGACCAAGCTCGACCTCGGGCAGCCGGTGGGCGCCTTCACCGGGCGCAAGCTCGCCGGCCTCACGGACGATTTCGCCCGCTGCCGCCAGCTGCTGGACGCGGCGGGAGTCGAATATGTCGCGCTCGAACCCGCGGGATCGGACCAGTGCCGATATGAGGATGCGGTGCGGCTGGAGGAGGGTGGGGCGCAGGCGATTGGCTTCGCTCCCGATCAGCCAGGCGTTTCCTGCCCCGTCGCCGCGGCGCTGGCGATGTGGGAGTGGAACGTGTTGCAGCCCGCCGCACGGCGGCACTTCGGCGAACCTGTCGAAGCGATCGAGCATCTGGGCAGCTATAGCTGCCGCCGCCTCTACGGGCGCAGCACCGGCGACTGGAGCGAGCATGCCACCGCCGATGCGCTCGACGTGGCGGGTTTCCGGCTGGAGGACGGCACGCGCATCTCGGTGCTGCGCGACTGGGAAGGAGAGGGGCCGGAGGCGGCGTTTCTGCGCGAAGTGCGCGACGGCGCGTGCGACCTGTTCGCTACGGTGCTGTCGCCCGACTATAACGCGGCGCACCGCGATCACCTGCATCTCGATCAGGCGGAGCGCGGCGCCATGGGCTGGCGCGCGTGCAGGTGACGCGTGCGCGGCGCACCGCGGCGAGGAGAGTAAGGCCCGCCCCTTGCTGCTTGGCGGCGCTGGCGGCGGGCCCCGGTCCGGTCAGTTCGGCATCGCCCGCGCTTCGATCTTCTCCACCCACTGCGGATAGAAGGCCGGCTGCCGGTTCGACCAGCCGGCGGCAGTCGCCGCGGCTTCGCTGATCGACTGGAGCAGCTTGCGGCGCAGCTCGGGATGCAGATGCGGCAGCGCCGCCGCCGAACAGAATGCCGCCGGCAGCCACGGCCGCACTTCCGCGCCGATCAGCCGCTCATAGAGGAAGCGATATGCCGAGAAGCTGGTGAGCCGTCCCTGGCCCAGATCGAATGCGGAAATCGTCACCAGCGGCGCCATGAACGGCTCGACCTGATCGAGCCCGCTGTCGTCTGGAACGAGCGCACGGACTTCGTGCAGCCGCTCATAGATGCGCGCCTGTGCGCGGATGCTGGCGGCTTCCACAACATCGCGCGACCAGCGCGCCATGGCGTCCTCGCGCTCGAGGCCGATGTCGAGCGAACGCCGCACATAGCGCTGCGTCCCCGCACTGAAACCCGCAAACTCCTTCATCTCGGCCAGTGTCATCGCACCTTCGGCCGGTTTCATTCTCGCGCCCATCGTCTTCTACTCCACCCGCTCTCTCACCCCTTCGGTCGGATCATGCGCCGTTTTGGTTAACGCAGCACTTAATCCTCTGTCGTGCCCCATTCAGTATAGAACGAAATTGGGTGCTGCATTGCAACAATGCTGCGACGAGCCGAGTCCCGGAGATGGAAAAAGTCGTGGATAAGCTGCGGGCTGGCCGCCTGCGCGCTTCAGCCCGCGCGCAGGCGGACGAAGCCGTTGGTCACCCAGCCGGAAAGGCAGGGTCCCGCATAGCTCCGCGGCCGCTCGACCGGCGCAGAGACGCCGCAGTCGATCGCGTCCTCGCCCGGCGGCGGCACCACCACGCCCAGCCAGCGCTGGTCGATCGTGCGGGTGCAGACGAAGAGCGGCGTGCCCGGCGTGACTTCGCCCACCGCTTCGGCCTCGCTGAACGGAGCGGCGCGTACCGGCAGCGTCGTCTCCCCGCCAAGATCGAGCACCGTGCCGCGGGTCGCGCATGCCTGAAACTGCGGCCCGCTCTCGCCGATCCGCACCGGCTGGGTTCCCGGGCGCAGCGGCTCGGACGTGTTGGCCACGATCGCATTGGCGTCGCCGGGCTGGATCTGATCGATGTCGCAGGCGGCGGGAACGAGGAGCAGGGCGAGTGCAGGAATTGTGGGTCGCATGCCGGCACTGTAGCGTTCCGGCTCGATTTGGCGAGCCATTCCGGGCCGGATCCGCCGCCCGTCGCCTCGCCGCAACGCTTCGTCGGAAAGCCGCGACCGCCCTCTGTACCGGGCTTCTATGCTGGGCTTAGCAAGCTTCAACGAAGTTCGAGGGGCGGGAAAATCCGATGAACATCCGTGCATTCGCAGCGCGTTTCGCGCTGGTGGCCGCATGCAGCCTGATGACGGTGGCGCCGGCCCATGCCCGCTTCTGGCAGTGCGCGCCTTTCGCCCGCGAAATCTCCGGCGTCGCGATATATGGCAATGCACTCACCTGGTGGGACCAGGCCGCCGGGCGGTACGAGCGCGGCAGCGAGCCCGCGGTCGGCGCGGTAATGTCGTTCGCGCCGACGTCGCGGATGCGGCTCGGCCATGTCGCCATGGTCTCGGCCGTCGTCAGCGATCGCGAAGTGCTGCTGACCCATGCCAACTGGTCGCGCCGCGGCGGCGTCGAGCGCGACGTGCGCGCAGTGGACGTCTCGGATGCCGGCGACTGGAGCCGCGTGCGGGTCTGGTATGCTCCGATCGGCGATCTCGGCGGATCGTCCTACCCGATCAACGGCTTCATCTATCCGGAAAGCGCGGCCGAGCCGGCGATGCCCGCGCCGTGGTATGACGATCTCTCGCGGCGCATGGCGAGCGTCTCGCCGCTGGTCGATCGCACGCTGGTCGACTGACCTCAGCCGCGCGGGCGGAAGTCGAGCGCCGCGCCGTTCATGCAATAGCGTTTGCCGGTCGGCGGCGGTCCGTCGTCAAACACATGCCCCAGATGCCCGCCGCAGCGGCGGCACAGCACTTCGGTCCGCACCATGCCAAGGCTGCGGTCGCGCTCGGTGACGACGGCATTGTCGAGCGGCCGATAGAAGCTCGGCCATCCGGTGCCGCTCTCGAACTTGGTCTGGGAGGAGAATAGCGGCAGGTCGCAGCCCGCGCACAGGAAGGTGCCGGCGCGCTTCTCGTTGTTGAGCGGGCTGGTGAAGGCGGGCTCGGTGCCGCCCTGGCGCAGGATGCGGAATTCCTGCGGCGTGAGCCGGCGGCGCCATTCGGCTTCGCTGAGGTTCACGTCGAAACGATGGCTCTGCGCCTGCGCGTCGTCGCGGGGCCAGCCGAGCCAGGCGGCGACGCCGCCCAGACCTGCCACGGCAAGAAAAGTCCTTCGAGTATCAGTCATATAGCCGATGTGGGGTCGCGCCCCGCCGATGTGAAGCGTACGGCGGCGAGCGGTCGATCCGCCCGCCGCAGCACGCCGGCTCAGTAGCGGCTGAGCTCGACCGGAAGCTTGCGATAGCCGCGCACGAAGCATCCCATCGTACGCACCGGCTCGCCCTGCACATTCACCCGCAGCCGCCGCTTCGCCATTTCCTCGAGCAGAACGCTGATCTGAAGCTCCGCCAGCCGCGCGCCGACGCAGCGGTGGATGCCGTGGCCGAACGCCAGGTGCCGCCGTGCATTCTCACGATCGACGATGATCCTGTCGGCGTTGGGGAACACGCTCTCGTCGCGGTTCGCCGAGACGTACCACATCACCACCTTGTCGCCCTCGCGGATCCGCTGGCCGGCCAGCTCGGTGTCCTGTGTCGCCGTGCGGCGCATATGCGACAGCGGCGTCTGCCAGCGGATCAGCTCCTGCGTCGCGTTCTGGATCAGGCCGGGATCGGCCTCCAGCTTCGCCCGCTCGTCGGGAAACTGATCGAGACCATAGGCATAGGCGGTCATCGAGTTGCGGGTCGTGTCGTTGCCGCCGACGATCAGCAGGATGAGGTTCCCCAGGAACTCCATGTCGTCCATCTCCTTCATCGCGTCGGAGTGGATCATCATCGAGATGAGGTCGGGCGTGGGCTCCTTGTCGATCTTCGAATCCCAGAGGTTCCGGAAATAGGCGGCGCACTCATAGAGGTGCATCAGCCGTTCCTGCTTCTTCTCGGGATTGGTCGCGATCTCGATGTCGCCGGCCCAGTCGGACCAGAAGGTCAGCTTGCGCCGGTCCTCCCAGGGAAAATCGAACAGGATGGCCAGCATCTGCGTCGTCAGCTCGATCGAGACGGTATCGACCCAGTCGAACGTCTCGCCGGTGGGGAGCGAATCGAGGATTTCGCTCGTCCGCGTCCGGATGTTCTCGGTCATCCGCACCATCTCGCTCGGCGTGAAGGCCGGTGCGATCGTCCGCCGCTGGGCGGTGTGCTTGGGCCGGTCCATCGCGATGAACATCGGCATCCGCACATCGCCTTCCTGCCAGTCGGCGATCGTCATGCCGCCGCGTTCGGACGAATAGACGTCGGGCAGCGATTCGACTTCCATCAGCGGCTTGTAGGTCGACACCGACCAATAGGGGCCGAACAGGCTGTCCTTGCAGTAATAGACCGGCGCCTCTTCACGCAGCCGGCGAAACGGCTCGTGCCAGGTGTCGTCGCGGTAGAGTTCGCCGCGCGAGACGTCGAGCGGATCGGTCTCGGGGGCGGCATTGGTGTCGGTCGCAAGCGTGGCCATCATCGCTCTCCTGTCTTTTCGACAGGAGAACGCTAACTAACACTAATGTCAACAGCGCTCTCGCGTCTGCGCCGCTTGCGCCGTCTGCCCGGACCCGATTTCAGCACGCCGCGCCGGAACCAGCGGGCGCCGACCGAGACGCACAGCGTCACCCACAGCAGCTGCCAGGCGATCGCCAGCCAGTGCCGCCAGAGCTCGGGCGAATTTGCCGCGCGCCCGATCATCGCGAACGGCGAGCTGAACGGGAACGCCTCGGCGATGGTCGCGACCACGCTGTCGGGCGCGGCGGCACCCGCGGCGGCGAGGCCGAACATCGCCATCTGAACGATGGTGATCGGCAGCGACATCATCTGAAGCTCGCGCTGCGTCGATGCCTGCGCGCCGATGCTGAGGAAGACTGCGCCGAGCAGCATGTAGGCGAGCGCGAAATAGACCATGAAGAGCAACGGAAAGGCCGGAAAGCCCACCGCCGGTCCCACGTCGGAAAGCGCACGCTCGAAATCGGGCGGGATGAAGGCGGTGAGGTTCGCCAGCAGCGTTCCCCAGAAGGCGAGGAACAGCAGCGCCACCCCGAACATCCCGATCAGCTTGCCGAGGAACACGCTTTCCAGCGGCACCGCGGCGGCGAGCACTTCGATCACTTTGTTCGATCGCTCCTCGGCCATCGTGCCGACCGCCTGGCCGGAGAGCATGAGCGTGACGAAGAACAGCGCGAGCACGCTCAGGAACGCGACCTGGCTCTGCCCGGCGATCGAGGTCTGCTGGCGTTCGACCGGCGTCTTGGTGGCGGCGCTCAGCGGGTCGGCCGATCCGATTCGCTGTGCCCGCAGCGTCAGCTCGGCGAGCTGCTCGAGATATTCGGCGGTGCGCTTCGCGCGCGGGCCATAGAGGATCTCGGGCGCCTCGAGCGAACCATAGAGCACCGCGTCGATGTCGACGATGCTCGATTCGAACAGCCGGCGGGCCTGGCCGGCCGGATCGGCCTCAGGCGAGTCGATCCGCAGCCGTGGCGGCCGGTCCTCGTCGGTCGGCGAGAAGAGCGCGCGCAGCTGCCGGTCGGCCGCCGCGATTGCCGGTGCCTGGTCGGCATCGGCGATGATGACGATGCGCGCGGTATCGCCGTCGCGATCGGCCATGGTCGCCGCGCCCAGGCCGCCGATCGCCCCAAAGCTCGCCATGATGAGCGGCGCGAGCAGGAAGATGAGGAAGGTGGGGGTGAATACCGTCGCCACGAAGTCGCGGCGCGCGACCGTCAGCGTCTGGCGCAGGTGGCGCGTGAGGTTCATGCCATGTCCTCCAGCGCCTTTTCCCCGACGATGCGGACGAAGGCGTCGTGCAGCCCGGGCCGTTCGATCGACAGGCCGGAAATGCCGTAGCCGCGATCGATCAGCTTCACGAGCAGCGGCTCGATGCCTTCGGCGGGCAGGGTGAAGTGCCAGCTTCCCGCGCTGTGCTCGGCATCGGCCGGCAGCAGCGCGCGAATCTCGGTGTTCTCGCGGTGTGGCGTATAATGCGCCCGCATCGGCAGGTGCGCGCGTGCGTCGTCCACCGTGCCTTCGAAGCGAACCTTGCCGCCCGCGATGATCGCCAGCCGGTCGCACAATCGCTCGGCATGCGCCATGACGTGCGTCGAGAACAGGATCGTCGCGCCGCGATCGCGCTCGGCGAGGATCAGCTTCTCGAGCCGCTCCTGATTGACCGGGTCGAGCCCCGAAAACGGCTCGTCGAGCACGAGCAGCGGCGGGTGATGCACCACCGATCCGAGCAGCTGTACGAGCTGCGCCATGCCCTTGGAGAGCTTGCGGATCTTCTCGTCCGCGGCGTGGCCCAGCCCGGCCTGTTCCATCAGCTCCTCGGCGCGCCGCCGCCCGGTCGACCATTTCAGCCCGCGCAGCGCGCCCATGAACGCAATCGCATCCTTGGCGCGCATGCTGGGATAGAGCCCGCGTTCCTCGGGAAGATAGCCGACCTCGTCGCTCGCCTCGCGCGGCCGATCGCGTCCGAGCAACATGCGCTCGCCCTCGTCGGGCTCGATGATGCCGAGCAGCATGCGCAGCGTCGTCGTCTTGCCCGCCCCGTTCGGGCCGAGAAAGCCGTAGATCAGTCCCTTGGGAACGAAGACGTCGATTCCGTCGACCACCGTGCGGCCGCCGAAGCGCTTGACGAGGCCAGTGGCGCTCACGGCCGGTTCGGTACTCAAGAACCCATCCTCCCTTGCCTCCATCCGTGGTAGCGGGGGCGCGTGCGACAAGACAAGCCATTCGAATCGGCGATCCGGGAGAAAGCGGCCGAGCTGGGGTTTGCCGCCGCCGGGATCGCGCGCGCCGACGCGGCGCCGGCCGCGGGCGTGCGGCTGCGCCAGTGGCTGAACGAAGGCATGCACGGCACGATGCTCTGGATGGAAAGCCGCGCGCACCATCGCGAGAGCCCGGCCGGGCTGTGGCCCGAGGTGCGCTCGGTGATCGCGCTCGGCATGAGCTATGCGCCCGCCGCCGATCCGCTGGCGCTGGCGGAGGCGAGCGAGACCGGGCGCATCTCGGTCTATGCTCAGGGTGGCGACTATCACGACACGGTGAAGAAGGCGCTGAAGCATCTTGCACGCTGGATCGTGGCGGAGGCGCCCGATGCCGACGTCAAGGTGTTCGTCGATACCGCGCCGGTGATGGAAAAGCCGCTCGCCGAAGCGGCCGGGCTCGGCTGGCAGGGCAAGCACACGAACCTCGTCAGCCGGTCGCACGGCAACTGGCTGTTCCTCGGCGCGATCTACACGACGCTCGACCTCGCGCCCGATGCTGGCGGCCGCGACCGCTGCGGCAGCTGCGACGCCTGCCAGCGGGCGTGCCCCACCGATGCCTTCCCCGCGCCCTATCGGCTCGATGCCCGGCGCTGCATCTCCTATCTGACGATCGAGCATGACGGGCCGATCCCCGGCGAATTCCGGCAGGCGATCGGCAATCGCATCTACGGATGCGACGATTGTCTCGCGGTCTGCCCGTGGAACAAGTTCGCGCAAGCCGCTGCCGCGAATCGCGCCTTCGCGCCGCGCGCGGAGCTGGCGGCGCCGCCGCTCGCCGATCTGCTGGCACTCGACGATGCCGAGTTCCGCCAGGTTTTCTCCGGCTCGCCGATCAAGCGGATCGGGCGCGACCGAATGGTGCGCAACTGCCTGATCGCGGCGGGCAACAGCGATTCGCCGGCGCTGGTGCCGCCGGTGACGGACCTGCTCGACGATCCGGCGCCGCAGGTGCGCGGAACGGCGGTCTGGGCGTTGGGCCAGCTCGATCCGCAGCGCTGGCAGGCGGAGCGGGCGGCGCGGCTCGCCGGTGAGGACGACCTGGCGGTGCGCGCCGAGTGGCTTGCGGCTCGCTAGCGCAGCGTCGCCGCGCAGCTTGCGGCGTCGACCGGCGCCCCGGCGCGATCGCGCGCCTCGACGTGAGTCACCAGCTGCGATCCGCCGCGCTGATAAAGATAGGCGTCGAGCACGCACGAGGCATTGCCGAACTGGAGCTTGCGCGCGGTTCCTTCCTGAACGTCCATCAGCGGCTCGCCGAAGCGGCGCAGCAGCGTCGCGGCGTCGGCGCCCATCATCGGCGCGGCGGCTCCGCCCGTAGTGCCCGGTGCAGGCAGCGGCACGCGCGGCGCCGGGCCGCTGCCGCCGCCGGATGCGGCGCAGCCGGTGAGTGCGAGCCCCAGTGCCGCCGCTGCGATTGCCTTGTTCACGCGCGTCTCCCTCGATGAAACAAATGGGTGGCCATGGCGGCGCCGAGGATGGGCGCCGCGAGATTGAGGATCGGCACCAGCAGCAGTCCGGTGCCGAGGCCGCCCAGTACGAACCGGGTGACGCGCGTGCGCGCCCGCCAGTCCGGCAGGCCCTTGCGCGGCACATGGCGCGCCGCGACCATGTCGCCCAGATCGCGGCCGAGCAGCCACGCGTTGATCCCGAAGAAGACGAACGGCGCGCCCGGGCTGAACAGCACATAGACCGGCGAGAACAGGATGTTCACCAGGATCGCCCGGCCCGCCGATCCGAGCCCCATCGCGATCGAGCGCCACAGCCCCACGTCGCGGGCGGTGCGTAGCTGGTCGGGATAGTGGCGTGCCTCGACCGCCTGAACCACTTCGTCGGCGAAGATGCCGACCACGGCGATCGCGATCGCGCGCCACAACAGCCAGAAAGCGAGCAGGAACAGGATCAGCGTGAGCGCATTGGCGACCGCGCTGTCCTCTCCGCTCGCCTGGAGCAGGCGGCCGATCCAGGCGAGCGCGGCTTCGAGCGCGCCTGCGTCCGCCGCCTCGCCGCCCAGCCCGCGCAGCCAGCGGCCGAATGCGGGCAGCCCTTCGTGCATGCCGAAATAGAGTCCGGTGCCTGCGGCGATCAGCACGATCACCGTCACCGCCAGCGATTTCAGGAACACGCGTACCACCGGGCCGTCGTCGAGCTGGCGCAGCGAAAGATAGAAGCTCCGGAACATGCGCGAGCGAAATAGCGCAAGGGCGGCTCGGTTGCACTCCCGATTGCGCACCCCTAGGGAGCCGCAAACCGCCAAGGAGACCTGTGTGACCAGCCCTGCCTATGACGTGGTGGCGATCGGCAATGCGATCGTCGACGTGATTGCCCGAGTGAGCGACGAATTCCTCGAGGCCGAAGGGCTGCCGTCGGGCTCGATGCGGCTGATCGACGCCGATCGCGCGGTCGAGCTTTATGGCAAGATGGGTCCGGGGCAGGAGGTTTCGGGCGGTGCGGCGGCGAACACGCTGGCCGGAATGACCATGCTCGGCTCGCGCACCGCGTTCGTCGGCCAGGTCGCCGACGATCAGCTCGGTGCGATCTATCGCCACGATCTCACGTCGCTCGGCGTGAAGTTCGACGTGCCCGCGCGCGAAGGCGAGCCGCCGACGGGCCGCTGCCTCATCCTCGTCGCGCCCGATGGCGAGCGCACGATGAACACGTTCCTCGGCGCGTCGCACTATCTGCCCGCGGACGCCATCGACGAGGATCTGATCCGCAGCGCGGGCGTGCTCTTCCTCGAAGGCTATATGTGGGATCCGCCCGAGCCGCGCGCGGCGATGCGCCGGGCGATCGCGGTGGCGCGCGAAGCAGGGGTGAAGGTCGCGTTGGCGACCTGCGCCGATTTCTGCGTCCACATGCATCGCGGCGATTTCCGCGCGCTGATCGACGAGAAGCTGATCGACATCCTCTTCGTCAACGAGGAAGAGGCGGGCATCCTCGAACAGTCGGACGCCGATGCGGCGCTCGAGACGCTGGCGAAGGACGTCCCGCTGGTGGTGATGACTCGCGGGCCGAAGGGTGCCGTCGCGGTGCGCGGCGACGAGCGCGCGAGCGTCGCGGCCGAGCCGGTCGATCAGGTCAAGGACACGACCGGCGCAGGCGACCTGTTCGCCGCCGGCTTCCTGCACGGCCACGCGCAGTGCAAGGGGCTGGCGGAGTGCCTTCGCCTCGGCGCGATCTGCGCGGGCGAAGTCATCAGCCATTATGGCGCGCGCCCCGAAGCCGATCTCAAGGCGCTCGCCGCGTCGAAGCTCTGAGTTCCGTCGTCCCTGCGCAGGCAGGGACCCATGGCTCTCTCCACGAGCGCCACCCTCTGCGGCACCAGCGATAGGCCCCTGCCTCCGCAGGAGCGACGGGAAAGGAAACCGGCCGCTGCTCGCTGCGTCGAAGCTGGGATAACGTCGTCCCTGCGAAGGCAGGGACCCATGGCTCTCTCCACGAGCGCTACCCTCTGCGGCACCAGCGATAGGCCCCTGCCTCCGCAGGAGCGACGGGAAAGGAAACGGGCCGCTGCTCGCTGCGTCGAAGCTGGGATAACGTCGTCCCTGCGAAGGCAGGGACCCATGGCTCTCTCCACGAACGCTACCCTCTGCGGCTCCAGCGATAGGCCCTGCCTCCGCAGGGGCGACGGGAAAGGAAACGGGCCGCCGCTCGCCGCGTCGAAGCTGGGATAACGTCGTCCCTGCGCAGGCAGGGACCCATGGCTCTCTCCACGAGCGCCACCCTCTGCGGCACCAGCGATAGGCCCCTGCCTCCGCAGGAGCGACGGGAAAGGAAACGGGCCGCCGCTCGCTGCGTCGAAGCTGGGACAACGTCGTCCCTGCGCAGGCAGGGACCCATGGCTCTCTCCACGAGCGCCACCCTCTGCGGCACCAGCGATAGGTCCCTGCCTCCGCAATGGCGACGGGAAAGGAAAAGGGCCGGGGAGCGATCCCCGGCCCCTTCTTGTTGTCCGCCCTTCCTTGCTGGATCGGCGCGCCGGTCAGTCGCGGGGCGCGGGCGCCTCGTCGAGCAGCTCGGCGGGAGTCTCGCGGCCGTGATCGCGCCCGGCGTTCCGCACTCCGCGTGCCAGCGCGAACACCACGCCCGAAAGCGCCGCCAGCGCGACAAGGTTCGGCAGCGCCATTGCCGCGTTCGAGATGTCGCCCATCCGCCAGATCAGTTCGAGCGGGATCGTCGCCCCGATGAAGATCATCACGCACCACAGCACGCGCCACACGAGGTGCAGAACGCGCTCGCCGCGCGGCGTCGCGCCCGGAAGCAGGTCGTAGAGGAAAGTGATCGCCCGCTCGCCATAATAGCTCCAGGTGAGCAAGGTGGTGAACACGAACAGGATCAGCGCCACCGAAGCGATCAGCGTGCCGATCGGAATGCCGGCGATCGCGAAGGGGAAAGCCGCCGCGAACGCACCCGAGGTCATCGCAAATCCGTTGAGATCCGACTGCCAGGCGTGGAGCACCGTGGTCGTCGCTCCGGTCACTGCGTCGGTGTGGACGAAGCTGCCCTCCACCGTCAGCAGCACCAGCGCGGTCATGGTGCAGATGATGATCGTGTCGATGAACGTGCCCATCATCGCGAACCGGCCCTGCATCGCCGGATCGGTCGTCTGCGCCACCGCGTGCGCGACCGGAGTCGAGCCCTGGCCCGCCTCGTTCGAGAAGAGGCCGCGCGCCACGCCGGCGCGGATCGCGAGGATCACCGCCGCGCCCAGGAAGCCGCCGCTCGCCGCCTGTGCATTGAATGCGCCATAGAAGATGCGGCCGAACGTCTCGGGCAGCGATCCGAAGTTCAGGATCAGGGCGACGATCGCCATGATGATATAGGCCACCGCCATCACCGGCACGACCTTCTCGGCCACCGCACCGATCGACTTGATGCCGCCGATGATGACGACGAACACTGCGATCGCGGCGATCAGCCCGCCGATCCATTCGGGCAGGCCGGTCAGTTCGTTCACCGAATCGGCGAAGCTGTTCGCCTGAATGCCGTTGCCGGTCACCAGTGCCGAAGCGAGCGTGCCGATGCAGAAGAGAATTGCCAGCCACTTCCACTTCGGGCCGAGGCCGAAGGTGATGTAGCTCATCGGCCCGCCGCGATAAGTGCCCTCGGGCGTGACTTCGCGGAAGCGGATCGCCAGTGCGCCCTCGGCAAAGGCGAGCGCCATGCCGATCAGCGCCGTGATCCACATCCAGAAGATCGCGCCCGGACCGCCCAGCGTGATCGCGGTCGCGACGCCGGCGAGATTGCCGGTGCCGACCTGGCCGGAGAGCGCGGTGGAAAGCGCAGCGAACGGCGAAATCTCGCCCGCGCCGCGCTCCCCGGATTTGCGGAACAGCCCGGCGAACGCCGTGCCGAGATGCGTGATCGGATAGAAGCGCAGCCCGATCATGATGTACATGCCGATGCCGAACAGGATCACGACCATCGGCGGGATCGGCAGCACCTCGGCGCCGTTCCACGTGCCGCCCCAGATGAAGTCGGACACGTTGGTGACGTGATCGATCAGTCCGACCGTCGCATTCTGATCGGCTTGTGCTGCTGCCACGCTGTTCCCCCCTTTGGCCGTCGCGCAAAGCGGCACGCTAGCCGAAGGGGCGGAGCGGGGGAAGCCGCTGCGGCCACTCCGGGTGGAGGGCTTGCGCTTGACTGCGGGGGCGAATCGTAACAATGGAAGTTACATGAAACGCGACAGTCGCCTTTCGGGCGTGCTCCACGTGCTGCTGCACATGGCGGAGCATGACGGCCCGGTTCCCTCCGAGGTGCTCGCCCGGGCGATGCAGACCAATCCCGTGGTGATCCGCCGGGTGCTCGCGGGGCTGCGCGAGCAGGGCTATGTCCGCTCGGAAAAGGGGCATGGCGGCGGCTGGACGATCGCCTGCGATCTGGAAGCGGTCACGCTGCGCGACATCTATGAAGCGCTTGGCCGTCCCGCCCTGTTCGCGCTCGGCAACCGCAGCGACTCCCCCGATTGCCTGGTTGAACGGGCAGTCAATGCGGCGCTCGATACCGCGCTGGAAGATGCGCAGGCGCTGCTGCTCGCTTCGTTCGAGCGCGTGACTCTCGCTGCGCTCAGCGCTGACTTCCACCGCCGGATGGAGCGCGTTTCCGGCGGCGCCTCTCCAGGAGAAGCCGAATGACCGATGCCGTCCACGAGGACAGCCAGCGCATCTTCCTGCGCAATTTCGAGGATGATGCGGCGATCGCAAACTATGCCGATGGCCCGCGTCGCTTCACGCCGGGGCTCGACGCGCTGCATCGGATGACGAGCATCCTTTTGGCGGAGCGGGCGCCCGCCGACGCGCGGGTGCTGGTGCTCGGCGCCGGGGGCGGGCTGGAGCTGAAGGCGCTGGCCGACGCGCATCCCGGGTGGCGCTTCGTCGGCGTTGACCCGGCGGGAGCGATGCTGCGGCTCGCGACGCGCACCGTCGGCGCCGCGATGGACCGGGTCGAGTTGATCGAAGGACTGATCGATGCCGCACCACCGGGCCCTTTCGATGCGGCGACCTGCCTGCTGACGCTGCACTTTCTGCCGTTTCAGGCGCGGGTCGAGACGGTGCGCGCGATCCACGCCCGGCTGCGGCCCGGTGCGCCGTTCGTCGCCGCGCACGGCAGCTTCCCGCGCGCCGATGGCGCGGCGGAGCGCTGGGTCGACCGGTACATGCACTATGCAGTCGCCTCGGGCGCCGATCCCGAACAGGCGCGCACCGCGCGCGACGCGGTGCTGGCGAGCGGCAACATGCTTGAACCCGAAGCCGATCTGGCGGCCCTGCGCGAGGGCGGCTTGATCGACGCCGAGCTTTTCTACGCGGCCTTCACCTGGCGCGGCTGGATCGGTCACGCCTGAGCGCACGAAAAAGGGCCGGCATCGCTGCCGGCCCTCTCGTTTCCTCGGTGCGGTTCGGCCGCGTCAGATGCGATCGGCATCGTCCACGCCGGGGATCGCGGGATCGATGTCCTGGATCTCGGATTCGTGCACTTCGACGATGCCCTGGCCGAGATGGCTCTTCCGATAACCATAGGCGAAGTAGATCACGAAGCCGATCACGCCCCAGATCGGCAGCACCAGCATCGCTTCGATCGGCAGGTTGAAGAACAGGAACAGGCATCCGAACACCGTCGCCGGGCCGATCAGCATCAGGAACGGCGTGCGGAACGGGCGATGCCGGGCCGGTTCCTTCCGGCGCAGCAACATCACTGCGATCGCCACCATCATGAAGGCATAGAGCGTGCCCGCATTGGCGATGTCGGCCAGCTTGCCCACCGGCAGGAACGCGGCGGCGAACGCCACCACCACGCCGGTGATCGCAGTGACGACATAGGGCGTCTTCCACTTCGGATGGATCTTCGACAGCCCCTCGGGCAGCAGCCCGTCGCGCGACATGACGAAGAAGATGCGGGTCTGCGCGAACAGCAGCACCAGGATCACCGACGGCAGCGCGACGAAGGCGGCGATGCCCAGGAAGTTGCCGATCGTCGAATAGCCGATCTGACGCAGCACATGCGCCAGCGCCTCGTCCGAACAGACCAGCCAGCCGGCATATTGCGGCAGCGCGCACTGGCGGGCGAGCTCTTCCGAGCCGGCGGGGAAGGGGATGCCGTTCGGGCCCAGGATCGGCTGGCCGCCGATCGTGCCGATCGCGCCCGCGGCGACGAGGATGTAGAAGATCGTGCAGATCAGCAGCGATCCGATCAGTCCGATCGGCACGTTCTTCTGCGGATTGCGCGTCTCTTCCGCGGCGGTCGAGACGGCGTCGAAACCGACATAGGCGAAGAAGATCGTCGCCGCCGCGCCGACCGCGCCGACACCCGATCCGAAGCCGCCGAACAGGCCGGCGGGCAGGAAGGGATTGAACTGGCCGGTTGAGAATTCCTCGGCCGGCAGCGTCAGGATGATGAAGGCAGTGAGCGCGGTGACCTTGATCGCCACCAGCACCGCGTTCACTCGGGCGCTTTCGTTCGTGCCGATCATCAGCAGCCAGGTGACGAGCAGCGCGATCACGATCGCGGGCAGGTTCACGAAGCCGCCGGGGATTCCGCCCAGCGCCAGCGGCGCGCCGGCGAGGTAGCTGGGTAGCTCAACCCCCATGAATTCGTTGAGGATCGTCCCGGTGAAATAGCCTGACCAGCCGACCGAAACCGCGCTTGCCGCGACCGCATATTCGAGCACCAGCGCCCAGCCGACCGACCAGGCGAGGAACTCGCCCATCACCGAATAGGTGTAGGTATAGGCCGAACCGGCGACCGGGATCATCGCCGCGATCTCGGCATAGCAGAGCGCCGCGACGATGCAGATCGCCCCGGCGATGGCGAAGGCGAGCATCAGGCCGGGCCCAGCCTTTTGCGCGCCTGCGGCGGTGAGCACGAAGATGCCCGTGCCGATGATGCAGCCGACGCCGAACAGCATCAGCTGAACCGCGCCGAGCGAACGATGGAGGGATTTTTTCTCCGCGGTCGCAAGGATCGCGTCGAGAGGCTTGATGCGCCCGAAGATCATGCAGGATCACTTTCCACTCTGACCGTGGAGGACCCACGGCGCCAGGCTGAGAATGCGCGGAGCCTAGCGACGAAAAACGCCGCCGCAAGTGACAATTTCGAGACGGTTCAGCCGATCAGTCCCGGGAAGATTCCGAGCACCAGAATTGCCGTGAGAACGATCGGGCACAGCCATGCCACCAGAAAGCGCCACAGCAGCTGCGTGCCGCCCGAAAGTCCGTTTTCGGCGTCGATCAGCCTCCTGTCGGCGATCCAGCCGATGAAGATCGCGGTCAGCAGGCCGGAAAGCGGTAGCAGGATCTTGCCGGTCACCGTGTCGATCGAATCGAGGATGTCGAGCCGGGCGAAGCTCGGCCACCAGGCGAGCGGGCGCACATCGGCAAGGAGGTTATAGCCCAGCGCCGAGAAAATGCCGGCGACGAACGCCGCCCCGGCGACGAGGATCGCCGCACGCCCGCGCGAGACCCGGAAGCGGTGCATCAGCCACGACGACGGCGCCTCGAGCAGCGCCACCGACGAAGTGAGCGCGGCGAAGCCGACCATCAGGAAGAACAGCAGGCCGATCAGCGATCCGAACGGCATCGCCTGAAACGCGACCGGCAGCGAGACGAACATCAGCGCCGGCCCCGCCGCCGCGTCAAGCCCGGCGGCGAACACGATCGGAAAGATGCAGAGCCCCGCCAGGATCGCCACCGCCGTGTCGGCACCGCCGATGATCAGCGAGGATTGCGCGAGATTGGTGTCGCGCCCGGCATAGGCGCCATAGGTGATCATCAGCGCCGATCCGAGCGACAGCGAGAAAAAGGCCTGCCCCAGCGCCGAGAGCATCACATCGGGGTGCAGCAGCCGCTCGGGATTGAAGGCGAAGAGGAAGTCCACGGCCTCCGCGAACGCGCCGGTGAACGCGCCATAGACGGTGATGCCGAGGAACAGCGCGAAGAAGGTCGGCATCAGCCATACCGCCACCACTTCGATGCCGCTCGAAACGCCGCGCGCGACGAAGAACAGAGTCACTGCCATGAACAGCGCATGGAGCGAGACGAGCATCACCGGGTCGGCGAACAGCGCGGGCAGCAGCGCCTCGATCGCCGCCTGATCCTGCCCGGCGAAGGCGCCGCCGGCGAGATTGCCGCCCAGCGCTCCGACCAGGTCACCCGCGAACACGCCGACGTAATAGAGCACCCAGCCGGCGACGACGCTGTAGAAGCTGAGAATGAAGAACGCGCCGAGCACGCCGACACCTGCGAGCGCCGACCAGCCGGTCGACACGCCCGAATCGCGCGCCACCGTCTTGGCGCTCTCGACCGCCGAGCTGCCGCCGTGGCGCCCGATCAGCGTTTCGGAGAGCAGCAGCGGCAGCCCGATCAGCACGACGCAGAAGATGTAGAAGACGACGAAGGCGCCGCCGCCGTTGGCGCCGGCCTCTGCGGGGAAGCGCCAGAGGTTGCCGAGGCCGACGGCCGATCCGATGGCGGCCATGACGAAAGCGAAGCGCGACGACCAGTGCGGCTGTGCCGCTTCCGTCTGGTCCGATACCGTGCTGCCGCCTGCCACTGCCATTTCCGCCCCTGTTCGCTGTTGTCGTTGGGGCCGAGCCTAACGCCTAGCGCGGGGCGAGCATAGGCCCGAGCTGCTGCCCGGCGAAGATGTGGACGTGAAGATGCGGCACTTCCTGGTGCGCGTTCATGCCGATGTTGGCGAGCAGCCGGTATCCCGCACCTACCAGCCCCGCCTCGCGCGCGACATGGCCCACGGCGCGGACGAAGCCGGCGATCTCGGCATCGGGCGCGCTGGCGGAAAAATCGTCCCACGAGACATAGCGCCCCTTGGGGATCACCAGCACATGGTGCGGCGCCTGCGGATTGATGTCGTGAAAGGCGAGGGCGAATTCGTCCTCATACACCTTCTTGCACGGGATCTCCTCGCGCAGGATCTTCGCGAAGATGTTGCTGTCGTCATAGGGTTTGGTGGCGTCGATCGGCATCGGATCCTCCCTTGGTTCGCGCTTGGCCTAGCGCAGTTCGCGCGGCGCTTGAACCGTTGCGGGCTGGCGGAAGGAGCGGAAATGGCGGCGGTCAATGCCCTGCGGCCGTGGCGCGGCGGAGCCGCAGGGCATTGGCGTCGCGGGTGTGCGACGAGCCACGCCGTCGCTCAGTCCTTGGCGGACTGCGCCACGAGGTCGGCGACGAACGCACGATAGGAATGCAGCGGACGACCCAGCATCGCGGTCAGCCGCTCGACGTCGCCGGGCCGGGGTACCATGCCGTCGCTCACATAGCGCTCGGCCATCAGCCGCATCTCATAGGCCGTCCATTTCGGCAGGAAACGCGCCATGCTCTGCTCGAAACCGCTCGGATCGTCGCCGCCATAGACGATCGGCCGCCCCAGAACATCCGACCAGATCGCCGCGGCGTCCGCGCCGGTCAACGTGTCGGGGCCGACCAGGTTGATCGTCTCTATCGGCAGCTTGCCCGGTGCGCGGTCGCGCCGGAGGAGCTCGATCGCGGCGACCTCGGCGATGTCGCGCGTGTCGACCATGGCGAGCCCCTTGTCGCCGATCGGCATCGGATAGACGCCATGGTCGAGGATGACGTCCTTGATCCTATGCTCGTTGTCGATGAAGTAGGTCGGCCGCAGGATCGTCGCGCCGAAGCCCATCTGCTCCAGCATCCGCTCGGCGCCATGTTTCACTGCGAAGTGCGGCACGTTGACCGCACGATCGGCTTCGAACACCGAAAGATAGACCACCCGTTCGACGTCGGCTTCCCGCGCGATGTTGAGCGCGAGGAGCGCCTGGGTGAATTCGTCGCCGGTGACGGCATTCAGCAGGAAGAAGGTGCGGACGCCGACCAGCGCGGCGCGCAGGGCGTCGATGTCGAGCAGGTCGCCCTGCACGGCGTCCACCGGCGCCGCAAAGCCCGCCTTTCCGCGGTCGCGGGTGAGCACGCGCACGTCGGCGCCGCGGGTCACGAGCTGATCGACGACATGGCGGCCGACGCGTCCGGTGGCGCCGGTGACGAGGATAGTCATTGCTGTTCTCCTTGGGTGTCGGGATCGACAGCCCGGAATTTAATGATCCACAAACCTGCCAATAGACGCTAAATCTGGATCCACTGTCTCACTGGTGGAACATATGGATCTGCTCGCCCTTGCGGATTTCAATCTCGTCGCCCGGCACGGCGGCTTCGGTCGCGCGGCGCGTGCGAGCGGACGTCCGAAGGCGACGCTCTCCCGCCGCGTCTCCGAGCTTGAGGCCAGCCTCGGCCTGCGGCTGTTCGAGCGCGGCGCGCGCGACTTGAAGCTCACGGAGGAGGGACGCGCGCTGCATGCCCGCACGGGTGCGCTTCTCACCGAGCTTGACGAGACGGTGGCGGCGATCGCCTCGGGCGGCGAGCGGCCGCGAGGACTTCTGCGGATCAGCACGCCGTTGCTGTTCGGTCAGGCTGCGATGGGGCGGCTCGCCGCAGCGTTCGTGCGCGACTATCCGGAGGTGCGGCTCGAGGTGACGGTCGACGATCGCGCGGTCGACATGATCGAGGAGGGCTACGACCTCGTCATTCGAGTCAATCCGCGCACCGATGAGAGCCTGGTCGGGCGGCCGTTCCTCCGCGACCGGCAGGTGGTCGTGGCGAGCCCCGCGCTTGCGCGCCCGGACGACGGCCATGCAATGCCAGCAGTCGTTCGGGGGCCGGGAGATCGCTCCGGAAGCTGGATGCTGGCAACGCGCGAGGGCACGCAAGGCCTCGCGATCGATCCGGTGCTGTCGCTAGGCTCCATGGCGATGGTGCATGACGCGGTCCGGGCAGGTGCGGGGGTGGGATGCCTGCCGCTTTCGCTGGTCAGCCGCGACATCGCTGCCGGGCTGCTCGTGCAGTGGGGCGAGCGCGCCGGCCCCGAGACGATCTTGTGGACGCTCTATCCGTCGCGGCGATTGCTGAGTGCCCGAGTGGCGGCGTTCCTGGGCTTGCTGAAAAAGACGTTCCCACACGGGACGCCCGAGGAGCTGGCGGCATTCATCGCCGCCGCCGAGCGCGGCGCGGACCATTGCGGCTATTGATAGCGCGCCGCTTTCTCGTCGAGGCCCGAGCGGCCGCGGCGGCGGGCGAGCTCGGCGCGGACGTCGTCGAGCGACAGGCCCGCGTCGGCGAGCAGGATCAGCAAGTGGAAGACGAGGTCGGCCGCTTCGCCGGTCAGCGCCTGGGCATCGTCCTGCATCGCCGCGATCGCGGTCTCGACGGCTTCCTCGCCGACCTTCTGCGCGAGCTTGGCGCGGCCGCGCGATGTGATCCGCGCGACATAGGAGCTGTCGGGGTCGGCGGTGCGGCGTTCGCGGATGGTGGCTTCGAGTTCGGCGATCGGATCGGTTTCGGTCATGCCCCACGCCTCGCGCGCGCCGGGCGCGACTGTCAATCCCGCCGCTGCGCTTTCGCCCGGAAGCGGCGGCGCAGCGCACGCCGCGCGAGGAAGACGCCGAACGCCGCCAGCACGAACAGCACGAGATCCGAGAGCTCGGGCATCGAGCGGGTGGCGATCTCGCCCGAATGGGGCGCCACGGCAAGCGCGGGCGCGGGAAGCAGCAGGAGGAGCAGCGCGACGATCATGGTGTCCGCCCTAGCGCGTCCGCCCATTCCAAAGCGTTAAGCGCGCACCGGGATACCCGCCGCGGCGAGCGCGGCATGCGCTTCGCCGAGGCTGGCCTCGCCGAAATGGAAGATCGAGGCCGCGAGCACCGCCGAGGCATGGCCGTCGCGGATGCCCTGAACCAGATGATCGAGCGTGCCGACGCCGCCCGATGCGACCACCGGCACCGAAACCTGGTCGGCGATCGTGCGGATCAGCGCGAGGTCATAGCCGTCGCGCGTGCCGTCGCGATCCATCGACGTGACGAGCAGCTCGCCCGCGCCCAGCTCGGCCAGCCGCAGCGCGTGCGCGACCGCGTCGATCCCGGTCGGCTTGCGGCCGCCATGGGTGAAGACTTCCCAGCGCCCGTCGTCCACCCGCCGCGCATCGACCGAGGCGACGACGCACTGGCTTCCCATCCGCTCGGCGATCTCGGACACCAGCTCGGGCCGCGCCACTGCGGCGGAATTCACGGCCACCTTGTCGGCCCCGGCGAGCAGCAGCGCGCGCGCGTCCTCCACGCCGCGCACGCCGCCGCCGACGGTGAGCGGCATGAAGCAGACTTCGGCGGTGCGGCGCACCACGTCGATCATCGTGCCGCGCGCCTCGTGGCTGGCGGTGATGTCGAGGAAGCACAGCTCGTCGGCGCCCGCTGCGTCATAGGCGCGTGCCTGTTCGACCGGATCGCCCGCGTCCTTCAGGTCGACGAAGTTCACGCCCTTGACGACGCGGCCGTTCGCGACGTCGAGACAGGGGATGACGCGCGCGCGAACGCTCATCCGCGCGCCACCCGCAGCGCTTCGGCCAGGTCGAGCCGCCCGTCGTAGAGCGCGCGGCCGGTGATCACGCCGTCGATCCCTTCATCGGCATGCTCGGCCAGCGTGCCGATGTCGGCGATGTCGGCCACGCCGCCGCTGGCGATCACCGGAATGTCGGACGAGCGCGCCAGCGCCACGGTCGCTGCGACGTTGCAGCCCTTGAGCAGCCCGTCGCGGCCGACGTCGGTGAAGAGCAGCGCGGCCACGCCCGCGTCGCGGAAACGCGCGGCGAGCTCCTCGACTCGCACGCTCGATACATCGGCCCAGCCGCGCGTCGCCACCAGCCCGTCGCGCGCATCGACGGCCACCACGATCCGGCCCGGATGGACCTTCGCCGCCTCGCGGACCAGCGCTGGCCGCTCGAGTGCCGCCGTGCCGATCACGACGCGGGCGACGCCGAGTTCGAGCCAGCGGTCGATCGCCTCGCGCGTGCGGATGCCGCCGCCCACCTGCACCCGGCCGGGGAACGCCCGCACCACCGAAGCCACCGCCGCGCCGTTCACCGCCTTGCCGGCGAAGGCGCCGTCCAGATCGACGACGTGCAGGTAATCGGCGCCCGCCGCGGCGAACGCTTCCGCCTGCGCGGCCGGATCCTCGCCATAGATGGTGGCGCGGTCCATGTCGCCTTCGGCCAGCCGCACGACCTTGCCGGCCTTGAGGTCGATCGCGGGAAAGACAGTGAGAGTCATGCGGTCACGGCCGCCATGCGAGGAACCTTTCGATCAGCGCGATGCCGTAGCGCTGGCTCTTTTCGGGGTGGAACTGGACGCCCGCGATATTGTCGCGGCCGATCGCGGCGGTCACGGGGCCGCCATGATCGGTGACGGCGAGCACAGCTTCGCCTTCGAAGGCGAAGCTGTGCAGGAAATAGGCTTCGCCCGCCTCGATCAGCGGATGCTCGGCACAGGGGACGACGTCGTTCCAGCCCATGTGCGGCACGCGCACCGTCTCGCCCGGCGGAAGCGCGCGGACCACGCCCGGTATCCAGCCGAGCCCGGCGTGGCTGCCCAGCTCGTCGCCGCGCTCGGCGAGCAGCTGCATGCCGACGCACACGCCCAGGAACGGCGCGCCGCCGCGCAGCACCCGTGCCTCCATCGCCTCGACCATGCCGGGCAGCGCGCGCAGCCCCGCGGCGCAGGCGCCGAACGCGCCGACGCCGGGCAGCACCACCCGCTCGGCGCGCAACACCCGATCGGGATCGTCGGTCACGGCGATGTCGCGCGCGCCGGCGGCCTTCAGTGCGTTATGGACCGAGTGGAGATTGCCCGCGCCATAATCGATCAGCGCGACGCTCATGCCAGCAGCGCCTCGAGCCCCGCCGCCGCCTTGCTCGGCTCGAACTCGAAAAAGCGATATTCGGCCACGCCGTCGATTGCGAAGGGATCGCTCGCGCACCAGTCGCGCACGTCGTCGAGCGTGCCGCGCACCAGCAGCATTCCGCCCGTCACCGGCACCTTGCGCCCCGAAAGCAGCAGCCGCCCGTCGTCGAGCCCCTGCTGCAGCCAGGCGAGGTGCGCGGGGCGCAGCGCGTCGATCCGCTCGCGGTCGACGGTGTAGCTCAGCTCGACGACGATCATAGCACGCCCTTGGTGCTGGGGATCGCATCGGCCTTGCGCGGGTCGATCTCGACCGCCTGGCGCAGCGCGCGGGCCAGCCCCTTGAATGCGGCTTCGGCGATGTGATGGTTGTTCGATCCGTACAGCGTCTCGACGTGCAGCGTCACGCCCGCCGTCTGTGCGAAGCTGTGGAACCAGTGTTCGAACATCTCGGTGTCCATCTCGCCCAGCCGCTTCTGGCTGAACTGCGTCTTCCACACGAGAAAGGGCCGGCCGGAAATGTCGATCGCAACGCGCGTCAGCGTCTCGTCCATCGGCGAAAGCGCGTCGGCGTAGCGGCGGATGCCCTTCTTGTCGCCCAGCGCCTTGGCCACTGCCTCGCCGATCGCCAGCCCCGTGTCCTCGACGGTATGATGCTGGTCGATGTGCAGGTCGCCCACCGTCTTCACGTCGAGATCGATCAGCGAATGGCGCGAGAGCTGCTCGAGCATGTGATCGAAAAAGCCGATCCCGGTGGAGATCGTATAGTCGCCGGTCCCGTCGAGGTTCACGGTCACGTCGACCGAGGTCTCGCTGGTCTTGCGGCTGATGGTGGCGGTGCGCATGGCGCTTCACATAGCGTGCGCGGGGCCCCATGCAATCTTGACCGCGTGGCAACAGCCGTTAGCAGTTGCCCGATGAACGGTGGTATTCCCGACAGCCTGATTCCCTATGACGAGATCGTGCAGGAGGCGCTGCGCGCCGTCGTCGGCCGCGTCCTCGGATCGGTGGCCGAGCGTGGGGGCCTGCCGGGCACCCATCATTTCTACATCACCTTCAAGACCCAGGCGGCGGGAGTCGATATCCCCCAGCGGCTGATCGACCGGTTTCCGGACGAGATGACGATCGTGCTCCAGCACAAATATTGGGATCTGAAGGTCGCGCCCGAATATTTCTCGGTCGGTCTGAGCTTCAATCAGATTCCCGCGATCCTCACGATCCCCTTCTCGGCGATCACCGGCTTCCATGATCCCGCCGTGAACTTCGAACTGCGCTTCCAGGCCGCCGAAGGCCCCGACGGCCCCGAACCGCACGACGAGGCCGAAAACGACGGCCCCGTCGCAAAGCCGGCCGACGATGGTTCGAACGTCGTGTCGGTGGATTTCAAGCGGAAGAAATAGGGGCGGATCGGCGCCGGAGGTCCGGGGCGCTGCCATGGACCTTCCGGCGGGAGCTCAGGCCGCCTTGTATTCGGCCGTGTGTTCGGCCGCCGCGTCGAGGGCGAGAAACTGCGCGATCGGCAGTGGCTTCGCGATGAAATAGCCTTGCAGCAGCGTACAGCCCATCTCGCGGAGCAGGGCCGCCTGTTCCGCCGTCTCCACGCCCTCCGCCACGCAGGAAAGCTCCAGCGTCTCGCATAGGCCGATCACTGCGCGGGAGATCGAGCTGCTGTAGCTGTTGCCGAGGTCGTTGGCGAAGCTGCGGTCGATCTTCACTCGGTCGAGCGGCAGCCGGTGAAGGTTGCTCAGGCTCGAATATCCCGTTCCGAAATCGTCGAGCGCGATCTTGAGCCCGGCGCCGCGCAGCATGTTGAGCGCCTCGATCGCCGCGTCCAGATCCCGCATCACTGCGGTTTCGGTCACTTCGATCCACAATCGGCCCGGGTCCGAGCGGCTGCGGCGAACGGCGCTCAGGATCGCACTGATCGTCTCCGGGGCGTTCAGGTCGCATGCGGAGACGTTCACCGAGAGCGAATAATGGTCGGGAAGCTGCGCCAGCAGCTGCAGCGCGCGTTCGACCACCGAAAGCGTGATGCGGTGGATGATGGTGCTGCGCTCGGCGATCGCGATGAAACGCTCTGGCGATACGCTTCCCAGTTGCGGGCTCGTCCAGCGGACGAGCACTTCACCGCCGACGATCCCGCCGCTCGCGTAGTCGACGATCGGCTGCACATGCACCTGAAGATCCTTGTCGACGTCAATCGCCTTCAGCTCGACTTCGAGCAGCTGCTCGCCGCGCACCACGTCTTCCAGATCGTCGGTGAAGGTGACCGCAGTGCCGCGCCGGTGCCGTTTCGCGTGATAGAGCGCGTGGTCGGCGTGCTCCCAAAGCGCGCGGCATGCGGTGCCTTCGTCCATGAAATGCGCCAGACCCAGCGAGGCCCCGACCGAAAGCTCGCGGTTGCCGACGAAGATCGGCATTGCCACCGCCTGGCACAGCCGCTCGGCGATCTCGGCCGCTTCCTCGGGCGATGCATGCAGGATCACGCCGAATTCGTCGCCGCCCAGCCGATACAGTGTCGCGGAGGGACCGGCGACCTGGCGCAGCCGCTCGGCGATCCGGTTCAGCAGCTCGTCGCCGATCGAATGGCCGAACGTATCGTTGACCGGCTTGAACCGGTCGAGATCGATCACGCCGATCGTCGTGACGCCGACGTTCGCCGGATTCCCGGTCACTGCGGTGATGTCGGCGAGGAAACGGCGCCGGTTGCCGAGCTGGGTCAGGCTGTCGGTATGTGCCAGTGCATGATTCTCGGCGTTCAGCCGGACCATTTCCTCATGCTGCTCGGCAAGCTTCTCGCGCGCCGCGACTTCGGTGCTGAAATTTTCGAAGGTGTTGCAAAGCACGCGCAGCAGGACGAGCACCACCAGCAGAACGTTCAATGCGATCGGCGCGAACACCGCATGCTGGTCCTGTCCGAGCAGCGCCAGAAAATAGGCGGGCAGAACGCCGGCCGCCCCCAGGATCGCCGCTTGGGGAACGTGGATGAGGCAGAAGATGCACCCGATCACCGTCGTCGAGACGTACAGCGCGGTGTGCGCCTGTTCGAAGGGGCCGCCATATTGCGCCAGCGACAGCGACCAGGCGAGATACCCGACGCCGAAGCCTGCCGCAGCGAGGGAAATGACGCGAAGCTGCCTGCGCGCCTCTTGAGGCTCCGGTGTCGGATCGTTTCGGATGCGGACCCAGTGGATCAGGCGGACGGCAGTAATGCCAAGCAGAAAGGCGGGCACGGCTACCGTCAGCAGTATCGGGGCGTTGTCCGCGTGGGACCATGCCAGCGCAGTGGAATTGATCAGCAGCAGCCCATAGAGCAGCGGCACCTGCCGCCGCATCTGCACCGCCTGCGCCTGCGCCAGGATCGGATCCTGCCCGACCTCCATGAACCACTTGATCGGCCTGAGTTTCATCGCGCTCCCATCCTGAGCGATGCATAGCCGGCTCGGTTAAATCTCCCCTAAACCGACGCTCGGTGGAAAATACTTAGACGCGAGCGGTGCCGTGCACTTCGGCAGTCGCACGACGGTTCATCGCGACAGCTTGCGCCGGCACGCCGCGAACGCCGGCCGCGCCCGCCCGGGTCGCCGCGCAGCTCCCGGCCGGCCCTCCGACATTCCCGCTGTCCTACACCCCCCGCGCCGCGCTACGCTCGCACCCATGCCCTATCCGGCGCCTCCGATTCGCTCCGCCCGCCGTGCCGAAGCGGCTCGGCGGCCCGGCGGGACCGAGGGGGGACGTAGCGTTGCATTCGCTGCGTTCGGGTATCCCGCTACCGCTTGGCAGCGCCGCCTCGCACCCGCTAGAGCGCCCGCGACTCCATCGCAGCGACTGGCAAAGAGGATGACGCACTCGTGACCACCCGTACCGAAACCGATTCGATCGGCGCCATCGAAGTTCCCGCCGACGCCTATTGGGGCGCGCAAACCCAGCGTTCGATCGAGAATTTCCCGTTCGGATCGATGGAGCGGATGCCGCTCGGCATCGTCCATGCCCAGGCGATCGTGAAGCAGGCGGCGGCGCGGGTGAACCGCAAGCACGGGCTCGACGGCAAGATCGCCGATGCAATCGAGGCTGCGGCGCAGGAAGTGATCGCGGGCAAGCTCGACGATCAGTTCCCGCTGGTGATCTGGCAGACCGGCAGCGGCACCCAGACCAACATGAACGTCAACGAAGTGATCGCCGGCCGCGCGAACGAGATGCTCTCGGGCACGCGCGGCGGCAAGTCGCCGGTCCATCCCAACGATCACGTCAACATGAGCCAGTCGTCGAACGACAGCTTCCCCACTGCGCTCCACGTCGCCGCCGCGCTCGCCGCGCGCGATTCGCTGTTCCCTGCGCTCGACCGGCTGGAGGGGGCGCTCAGCGAAAAGGCAAAGGCTTGGGATCACATCGTCAAGATCGGCCGCACCCATACCCAGGACGCCACGCCGCTCACGCTCGGCCAGGAATTCTCCGGCTATGCCGCGCAGCTGATCAGCTGCAAGGCGCGGCTCGAAGGCGCGCTGAACGGTAATCTGCGCAAGCTGGCGATCGGCGGCACCGCGGTCGGCACCGGGCTCAACGCGCCGCAGGGCTGGGCCGAGGACATGGCGCAGGCCATCTCCGACATCGCCGGCACGCAGTTCGAGCCGGCGCCGAACAAGTTCGAGCAGCTGGCGGCCAAGGATGGGCTGGTGTTCTTCTCGGGCGCGCTCAACACGCTGGCGGTGGCGCTGAACAAGATCGCCAACGACATCCGCTTCCTCGGCTCGGGACCGCGCTCGGGTCTCGGCGAGCTGTCGCTGCCCGCCAACGAGCCGGGCAGCTCGATCATGCCGGGCAAGGTCAATCCCACCCAGTGCGAATCGCTGACGATGGTCGCGGCGCAGGTGATCGGCAATCATCAGGCCGTAACCGTCGGCGGGATGCAGGGCCATTTCGAACTCAACGTGTTCATGCCGCTGATCGGCGCCAGCGTGCTGCGCTCGATCCATCTGATGGCCGTGGGCATGACCAGCTTCGCCGAACGCTGCGTCGACGGGATCGAGGCGAATGAGAAGCAGATCGCCGATCTGGTCGGCCGTTCGCTGATGCTGGTGACTGCGCTTGCGCCCGAGATCGGCTACGACAACGCCGCCAAGATCGCCAAGAACGCGCACGAAAAGGGGCTGACGCTCAAGGAGAGCGGACTCCAGCTCGGGCTGGTCGACGAAGCGACCTTCGATCGGGTGGTGAAGCCGGAAACGATGGTCGGGCGCTGAGCGGGCGCCCCGCGCGGAACTCTGCCTCGCTTGCGGCGCTCTATTGGCGAAGTCTCGAGAAGGAGAAGCTGCATGATTCGGCGAGTATTGGGAGGCGTGGTCGGCGGTGCGCTCGGCCGCCGCGCGGGCAGCGGGGCGAAAGGCGCGCTGCTGGGCGCGGCCGCCACCCGCGTCCTGCCGCGCATCGGCCCGTGGGGCTGGGCGCTCGGCGGCGGCCTTTTCGCGGGCAAATATCTCTACGATAAGCGCAAGCGGCGCCGTCAGGAGCCGCCGCCCCCGGTCGAGGCGGCGCGGGCGCGCGGACCCGATACCAACGCCTCGGCTCCCTAGGCCCGATTCGGTGGCCCTGGCGCTTGACGCGGGTGCCGGGGCCGCGCCACTAGCGGCCATGCCTCATAGCTTCGAACAGGATCCGCACGGCTTCAAACGGCGCGGCGTGCTCTTCGTTCTTTCCTCGCCGTCGGGCGCCGGCAAGTCGACGATCGCGCGCAAACTGCTGGCGAACGATCCGTATTTGACCATGTCGGTTTCGTACACGACTCGGCCGATGCGCCCCGGCGAAGTGGACGGCGTCGACTATCATTTCGTCGATACCGAAACGTTCAAGGAAATGGTCGCGGCGAACGAATTCCTCGAATGGGCGCATGTGTTCGATCATCGCTATGGGACGCCCAAGCAGAGCGTCTTCTCGATGCTGGCCAGCGGCAACGACGTGCTGTTCGATATCGACTGGCAGGGCGCGCAGCAGCTCTATCAGCTCGCGGGCGGCGACGTCGTCCGCCTGTTCGTGCTGCCGCCGTCGATGGAGGAGCTTCGCCGTCGGCTCGAAACCCGCGCGACCGACGCGCGCGAAGTGATCGAGCGCCGCATGGCGCGCGCCGCGGGCGAGGTGGCCCATTGGGACGGCTATGACTATGTTCTCGTCAACGACGATGTCGAGAAATGCTACGAATCGGTCCGGACGATCCTCGCCGCCGAGCGGCTCAAGCGGTCGCGGCAGACGGGGTTGATCGGATTCATCCGTGGATTGATGAAGTAGCACGCACAAAAAGGGGAGGCGCTGCGATGCCGCGGTTGTTGATCGGAAGCGTGTTGGGTGGGCTGGCGATGTGGCTCGTCGGCTTCGTCTTCTGGGGTACTCCGCTCAGCCTGCTCGCCTACAAGCAGGTCGCCGCCGGTGATTCGGCCGCGCTGCAGGCGGCGCTCGCCCAGCATCTGGGGCCGACGGGCACCGGCGCCTATTGGATTCCGTCGCCGGGCAGCGCCGCGGGCACCGAGCTGGTCGGCCGGGGGCCGAATGCGCTGGTGCAGTTCGTGAACAGCGGCATCGCATTGCCTGACACCGGCGCGTTGATCGGCGGCCTCATCCTTGCGATCCTCTGCGTTCTGGTGGCCGGGATCGCACTGCGCAGCTGCGCCGCCCGCGCCAGCTTCGCCGACCGGTTCAAGCTGGTGCTGCTCTTCGCCGCTGCGATCACGCTCTACACCGATCTCGGCCAACCGGTCTTCAACCACATGCCATGGGGCTATTTCACCTATCTGTGGGTGAGCGACCTGCTTTCCTGGGCAGCGGCCGGGGCGGTGATCGCCTGGTTCCTGCCGCATCCGCGTTCCGAAGGCCGCGAATAGGGGAGGCGCTGCGCTCAGGCGCCTTCGGGTGCCCGCGCCGGCTGCGGCGGCGCGATCGGATCGAGCGTCGCCGGATCGAACAGCGGACTGCGCCTCCGGTCGCCGGAGACCATGTCGGCGATCATCCGCCTTGAAAAGCGCCACATCAGCGTGCGCATCGGCATACGCTTGAGGCAGCTGACGTCGCCCGCCGCTTCATCGGTGAACAAATGGCCGATCGGCGGCCCCAGGAGCGGGTCGCGGCGATCCGGGTCGCAGTTGGCGACGAGGACGGTGATGTAGGGGATGCGGCCGTTCTTGTAGGTGTTGAACATCGGGGTGTCGCAACACGCCGCATACCAGCGCAGCGTCGGCTTCCGGGCCAGGTGCATGCAGCGCAGCTGCTCGCGGCCGGTATCGACTCGGATCGTGGCGCACCGCCCCTGATAGAGCGCGGTCCCGGCGTGGCGATCGAGGATGCGCTCTGCGGCGCCCAGGCGCGTTGCGAACGCCTGACAATCGGTGCAGTGGCACACGACATGATCGCCCACACCCGGCCCGGGCGCGACGAGCTTCCCGGATACCGCCCCGCAGGCACAAGCGAAGGCAAGATCGCGCCCTTCTTCATTGCGGTTCGTCACAGAAGAACTCGCTTCGTGGCCCGGTGGAAGCGCATGGCTACAGCATCCGTGGGAAGATGCGAACGAGATTGACCGTCACTCTTTCCCGCCTGAGCGGCTGTCGGCGGGACCGGACCGTCGCCTCGCGTCACAGCAGGGCGAGAAACCGCGCCGCGGCATCGAATTCCGCCCTGCGCGATTCGCGTGCGGCAGTCGCGAGTTCGTCGTCGCCCCATTTTTCCGCCTGCCAGTCCTCGTCGAGCTGCACTGCTCGCCACAGCGTTTCGCGATCGACGCCGCCCTCCAGCAGCGCCAATGCGCCGACCAGCGATCCGCCTATCGTCACCAAAGGCGACAGCCCGGCCAGCTCGAACGCCGTGCGGGTCGCCACCGCATCGCCAAGCCGAGCGATGGTCGCTTCCGGCTGCGCGCGATGCATCACGCCGGCCACCTGCTCGAAGTGCACATCGTAGCGCGCACGCGCCCAATCGAGCAGCGGATCCCAGTGCATCGCCTGCCGCGCAACGAGTTCGGCTGGCGCGTCGGCGCGATAACAGAGCAGGTCGCTCTCGCCGTAGGCGGCGAGCCCGCGTGCGAACCCGGCGGGATCGGGTGCAACACGGTCTATCGCGGCATTGGCGAGCGCGGTGAGCGGCATCGCGCGCGGATCGATCATCTCGCCGACGTCGCGCCACTCCTGTGCTACGGCTTCGGCGAGTGCGGCGCTGGGCAGCAGCAGCGGCGTACGTCCGGGCGTGTTCACGGCCCGCCCGTCGAGCCGCAGCCCATGGCCGTTCGACCCGGGGGCGAGCGTAACTTCCTCCCAGAAACGCTTCACCGGTCGTCCGGCGTCCGCCACCGGCGGGCCATCGCGCGCGGTACCACTGCGATCACATAGAGCCCCATCAGCACGATCGCGCCGCCCAGCACGGTGGTCTCCCACTGCGTCGAGCGTCCCGCGAGAACGAGGCCGAACACTGCGCCCGCAGTCGCCAGCATCTGCACGCCCACCATCATGAAATAGCGGTTGCGAGCCTGAACCTCCGGGTCGATCATAGCGTCTCCAGCAGCGCTTCGAGGTGCGCGGGCAGCATATGTGCGCGGTCGAGCACGACATGCGCGCCCGCCGCGGCGAGCTCTTCCGCATCATGATAGCCCCAGGCGACGCCGATCGCATGTGCGCCGCCCGCGCGCGCCATCGCCATGTCGAAGCTCGTGTCGCCGATCATCGCGGTGGTTTCGGGAGCGGCGCCGGCTTCGGCGATCGCCGCTTGCAGCATTGCCGGATGCGGTTTGGACGGGTGCCGGTCGGCAGTCTGCAGCGTGACGAAGCGGTGTCGGATGCCATGCTGATCGAGGACGTGGTGAAGCCCGCGATCCGACTTTCCGGTCGCCACACCGAGTAGCCAGCCCGCCGATTCGAGCGCCTCGATCGACTCGGCGATCCCGTCGAACAACGGTTCCTGTTCGAGAGCGCCGGTGGAGCGCAGGGTGAAGAAGGCGCGCTTGTAATCCTCCGCCATCGCCTCGTGGAGCGCGGCATCGCCCTCGGGGAGAAGCATGGCGATCGCAGGCACCAGGCTCAGTCCCACGATGCGGCGGATCGCGGCCCGCTCTGACGGGTCGAGCCGTGCGTTGGCGAAGCACGTCTCCATCGCGCGACAGATGTTCGCCTGGCTGTCCACCAGCGTGCCGTCGCAATCGAAGATGGCGAGGCGGTTCACCGCTTCGTGCCGCGGGAGCGCCGTTCGCCCCGGCGCTCCTTGCGGACAGCTTTGGCGTGCGCCCGCGCGCGCGCCTTCTGCTGCTCGCGGGTCGGGGGCGGCGGACCGTCGTCGAACGGCATCGCGTCGCCGATCGCTTCGTCGAATCCCAACGTGCTCAGCGTCTCGGCGAAATGCGTCGGCAGCGGCGCCGTCACGTCGAGCCGGTCGCCGTCCGGATGGTCGATGCGGATGCGGCGCGCATGGAGATGCATTTTGCGGCTGACCCCGCCGGTGAGGAACGCCTCCTGGCCGCCGTATTTGCCGTCTCCCACGATCGGATGGCCGATCGCCGCCATATGGACGCGGAGCTGGTGGGTTCGGCCGGTGAGCGGCTGGAGCTCGACCCAGGCGGCGCGATTACCCGCGCGCTCGATCACGCGATAGCGGGTCCGCGCGGGCTGCCCCTCGGCCTCGTCGACGTGCATTTTCTCGCCGCCGGTACCCGGCTGCTTGCCGATCGGCAGATCGATGAAGCCGTCCTCGATCTCGGGAATGCCGACGACCAGCGCCCAATAGCGCTTGCGGGCGGTGCGGCCCGAAAAATGCTTGGCGAAAAAGGCCGCGGCGCGCGCCGAGCGGGCGAGGAGCAGCGCTCCCGAGGTATCCTTGTCGAGCCGGTGGACCAGCTTCGGACGGCCTTCCGCTTCGAACTGCAGCGCATCGAGCAGGGCATCGACATGCTCGATCGTCTTGGTACCGCCCTGGGTCGCGAGACCCGGCGGCTTGTTGAGCACAATGGCCGAGCCGTCCTGATGGATCACCATCGCGCGCGCGAAATCGATCTGTTCATCGCTGAGCTGCGGCCGTTGCGGGCGGGCGCGCGCGGGCTTTGGCGCTTCGGCGGGCGGGACGCGGATCACTTGCCCCGAGGCGATCCGGTCGCCCGGAGAAGCCCGCGCGCCATCGACTCGGATTTGGCCGGTCCGCGCCCAGCGCGACACGGTGTTGAAGCTCACGTCCGCCATGTGCCGCTTGAACCAGCGATCCAGGCGGATGCCGTCGTCGTCGATGCCGACGGTGAACTGGCGAACGTCTCCGGCCGCGCTCATGCCAGCGCCCGTACTAGGCCGAGCCCCGCCGCGAGCGCTGCGACGGCGCCGGTGACCGAGACGAGCGCGTAGAAACCGGCGGAGGTCCAGTCGCCGCGCTCGAGCATCATCATCACGTCGAGCGAGAAGGCGGAGAAGGTCGTGAAGCCGCCCAGGACTCCGACGCCGACCAGCAGCCTCAGCTGCTCGCTGCCGCCCGCACGCGCCAGGCTGCCGGCGAGCAGCCCCATGGCGAACCCGCCGAGCACGTTCACGGTGAGCGTGCCGACCGGATAGCCGGGGCCGAACCAGGCGAGCGTGGCGCGCCCGACGAGGTGCCGTGCGCCGGCGCCGATCGCACCGCCCAGCATGACGAGAAGAAGATGGGGCATGATCCGCCGGTTAGCGCGGAATCGCGCGCAGGGAAAGGACGCGCCTTACGCGCGCCGGCCACTAGACCCCGTTGTTCGCCACCAGATCGATGTCGGTGCCGCCATCCGGGCGCGGCGTCATGAAGAGCACATAGGCGCTGTCGTCGCGCTCGCGGGTGCCGCCGAGGATATGTTCCGCCCCGTCGACCTGGTGCTCGGCGGTGAAGCCCGCGCGGACCGCCTTGGTGTAATACCAGTCGAGCATCGTCTGCATCGGTGCCGGCGAGGAGAAAGTGACGACACGCAGCTGGCATGCCGCACCGTCGGCGCCTGCGGCTTCGACGACTCGCGCGTGCGGATAAAGCGGAATGTCGCGCGGCAGCCGCTCTGCCCATGAAGCCGAATATTGGAGGTCCGCCGCGCACCCGCCCAGCTCGCGGTTTTGCTGGCGTGCCGCGAGGCCGCCCAGCGTCACCGATTCGCGGGCGTTCTGGCACTGTTCGCAGTCGCTCCCGGCCTGCACCGGAGCCGGCGCGCGCATCAGCTCGCCCTCGATGGTGCTGCCGTTGGCGGCGACGCCCTCCGGAGGGACGGCGCCCGAATAGGGCTGGGCGGGGGGGCGCACCGAATCGCCGTTTGCCTGCTGCGACAGGCTGGGGTCGACCATGATCTGGTCCTGCAGCGCGCTTGCCAGCGCAGGATCGGTGACATTCTCACCATCCATCGTGTCGGCATTCGTCTGCTCGCTTCCGCCACTGCAGGCGGCGAGTGCCAGCGGCAGCAGCGCTGCGAGCAGGAGATGCGGTCGGCGGATCATTCGTATCGCTCCTGTTTGCAGCCGACGATGGCGCCGGAAGGTTAAGGAATCGTGGGACGGCCTGCGCGCCTCGGGTGAGCCGCCCGCGGGGAACCGATCGCGGAGGACGGCGTTTGGACGTCCAGCGAGGAAGGGCTTGATGCAGGTGAATACGAGGATCGTCGGCGCCGGCGTCGCCGTGGCGATCGCCGCTGGGCTGGGCTATGTGCTGCTTGCCGGCGGCGACGACGAAGTTCCATTCGAAACCGAAGATCGCGAGGGGGCGATCACCGTGCGCGCCTATCCTGGCCTGGTGGTGGCGGAAACCGTTTCGGAGGGTCTGCGCGATACTGCGCTTTCGCGCGGCTTCACGACATTGGCGGACTATGTTTTCGGCAAGGAGCGGAGCGGCAGCCGGATTCCGGTGATGGCGCCGGTGCTGGTGGATGGTGATAGCGACGGGCGGGGATGGCGCACGCGCTTCGTCTTGCCCTTCGATCGCGCGGTAGAGACACTGCCCGCGGCGGGGAACGAGGTGCGGATACGGTCGCTGCCGGCGCGTCGCGTAGCGGCGCTGCGCTTTTCAGGCGACACCGACGAGGCGGTGCTGGCGCTGCGCGAGGCCGAGCTGCGTCGGTGGATCGAAGCGCGCGGCTATGGCGCCGCGGGTCCGGTCGAGCATGCCTATTACACCTCACCCTTTCTGCCGGGGCCGCTGCGGCGCAACGAAGTGCTCATTCCGCTGGCGAGCTGAGCGTTTTATCTTGCCAATACACTCCGAAACGCCCATCTTAGGGTCATGCTGAACATTCTTTCTCTGATCGTTGGCGCAATAGCGCTGCTGCTCGCGATCCCGGCCTTGCTGCCGATCGTTTCGCTGCTCAACTGGCTCGTATTTCCGATAGCGCTGGTGGGGCTTGCACTCGGCGTGTTGTCCGACCGTAACGAGGGGCGGAACCTGAATCTGCTCGTTGCGATCGTCAGCGGCGGCAGGCTGCTGCTGACCTGGGGCATTCTCTGATCGCATACGGGTCAGCACGATGCAGTATACGGGGATGTGGCGCCCGGCGGCGATCAAGGTCGCTCGTGCCTAGATCCGCCGCTCGCCGGGATAGGCGAACAACAGGTCACTGCCCACTTCGGCTTCGATCTCGGCGGTGCCGCTCAGCGTAAGGCATTCGCCCGCCCGGAAGGACACGCCATCGACCACCCCTCCCCCGGTGACAGGCACCAGCCAGCCGGTCTGCCCCTCCGCCAGCCGCACCATGCGGTGCCCGCCGGGCCAGCGCTCGAGCACGAATTTCGGCCCTTCCACCAGAATCGTTCGATCGTCCGCGACCTTGCCGGGGATCGGGTGGGGAACGAAAGGTCGCCGGTCGGCGACGGCGAGCCCTTCGTCGAGGTGCAGCTCGCGCGGACGGCCATAGTCGTAGAGGCGGTAGGTGGTTTCGGAATTCTGCTGCACTTCGATCAGCGTGATGCCCTCGCCGATCGCGTGGATCGTGCCCGAGGCCGAATAAAAAAAGTCGCCCGCTTTCACCGGCTTCCAGTCGAGCAGCTGCTCGATCGATCCATCCTGCGCGGCGCGACGCAGCGTCTCGCGATCGACAGGCTCTCTGGTGCCGAGTGCGATCGTCGAATCGGGTTCGGCATCGAGAATCACCCAGCACTCGTCCTTGCCGCGGGGCAGGCCGCGCGCCTGTGCCTGCGCATCGTTCGGATGCACCTGCACCGACAGCTTCTCGCTGGTGAACAGATATTTGATGAGCAGGTCAGGCGCGGAGTCGCCCGGCGTCTGGAACCATATTTCGCCGACCGGGGCTCTGTCCGCGCCAGGGTCGGCGAAACCGGGCCACAGGCTATGCCTGCCCCAGGGCTTCTCGACTCGATGGGTGGCGAGGAGAGTGGCGGTCATAGGTCGTCTCCGAAGCAGGTGCGGAGCGATATAGCCGTCCGCGCATTGCCTGTCGCGGAATTCGCACCGCGCGAAAGATGTTGTTCGCGACCGCGCGGCTCGGCTAAGACGGCGCATATGCGTAGTCCTCAGTTCCGCACGTTCGCTCCGGCTCTTGTCGCGACGCTCGCCATCCTCGTCGCCGGTTGCGCCAGCTCCGGCGGCCGTGCCGACACTCCCTATGTCGCGCGCGACGTGGGAACGCTCTACACGGCGGCGAAGGACCGGCTCGACCGTGGCCGCTACCAGCAGGCCGCACAGCTGTTCGACGAAGTCGAGCGCCAGCATCCCTATTCGATCTGGGCGCGCCGGGCGCAGCTGATGAGTGCCTTCAGCTATTACATGAATCAGGATTATGCCGAGGCGATCCAGTCGGCGCAGCGCTTCCTGGCGGTGCACCCGGGCAACCGCGACGCGCCCTATGCCTATTATCTGATCGGCCTGAGCTATTACGAGCAGATCAGCGACGTTAAGCGCGATCAGAAGATCACGCAGCAGGCGCTCGACGCGCTGGGCGAGCTTTCGCGGCGCTATCCGCAGACGCGCTACGCTGCCGATGCGCGGCTGAAGATGGATCTGCTGCGCGACCATCTCGCCGGCAAGGAAATGGAGATCGGCCGCTATTATCAGGATCGCGGCCAGTGGCTGGCGGCGACGCTGCGCTTTCGCTCGGTCGTGGACCAGTATCAGACGACGACTCATGCTCCTGAGGCGCTGATGCGGCTCACCGAGAGCTATCTGGCGCTCGGCATCCCGCAGGAGGCGCTGAAATCGGCTGCGGTGCTGGGGACCAACTATCCGGGCAGCCAATGGTATGAGCGGGCCTATGCGCTGATGCAGGAGCATGCGCCCCAGCTCGCGGCGCAGGCAGGCGCGGCACCTAACTGAGCCGTCGTTTCCTGCTTTCCCGGAGACGCCGAACGCGTAAGGTCGGCCAGGCATGCTGACGGCGCTTTCCATCCGTGACGTGGTGCTGATCGAGGCTCTGGACCTCGAGTTCGGCGAGGGGCTGGGCGTGCTCACCGGTGAGACGGGCGCGGGAAAGTCGATCCTGCTCGACGCGCTAGGGCTGGCGCTGGGTGCGCGCGGCGACAGCGGACTGGTTCGGCAGGGTGCGGCGCAGGCGGTTGTCAGTGCCAGTTTCGAAGCGCCGCCGGAACGCGGCCCGGTCGCCGAACTGCTCGCGCAGAACGGACTCGACATGGAGCCGGGCGAGCCGCTGCTCGTGCGCCGCGTGGTAAAGGCGGACGGCGGCAGCCGCGCCTTCATCAACGATCAGCCCGCCTCGGCCGGGCTGCTGCGCGAACTGGGGCAGCACCTCGTCGAAATCCATGGCCAGCACGACGATCGGGGGCTGCTCAACGCGCGCGGGCATCGCGCGCTGCTCGATGCGTTCGGGCGGCTCGATGCCGGCGCGGTGGCGGTGGCGCATCGTCGTTGGCGCGAGGCGGAGAATGCCCTTGCCGCTGCACGCGAGGAACAGGAACTCGCCGAGCGCGATCGCGAATGGCTGGAACATGCCGTCGCCGAGCTGAACGCGCTCGCGCCGGAGGAGGGGGAGGAGGCCATTCTCGCCGAGCGGCGCGCGGCGATGCAGCGCGGCGAAAAGATCGCCGGCGATCTCCAGGGAGTCGCCGACCTGCTCGAAGGTTCGGAGGGCGGCCTCAGCCGGTTGCGGCAGGCGGCGCGCATTCTCGAACGCGTCGCCGAGGATCACGAGGCGCTCGCCGAAGCACTCGGCGCGGTCGATCGCGCGATCATCGAGGCGGCGGCGGCGCAGGAACAGGTTGATCTGGCCGCCGAAGCATTGGCGTTCGATCCAGCAGCGCTCGAAGCCGACGAGGCGCGGCTGTTCGAACTACGCGGCCTCGCGCGCAAGCATCGCGTCCAGCCCGACGAGCTCGCCGCTTTGGCCGGTGAGCTTGCGGCCCGCCTTGCGCGAGTCGAGAGCGGCGGAGAAGGCATCGCGACGCTCGAGTGCGCAATGGCGGCGGCGCACCGCGCCTATGTCGAAGCGGCCGAGGCATTGTCCGGCGCGCGTGTCGAGGCGGCGGCGCGGCTCGATGCCGCGGTGGCGTCGGAGCTGGCGCCGCTCAAGCTCGACGCCGCGCGATTCCGCACGACGGTCGAGCCGCTTCCCGAGGCGCAATGGGGTCCGGCGGGCAGCGACCGAGTCGAGTTCGAGATTTCCACCAATCCCGGTGCTCCCTTCGCGCCGCTGATCAAGATCGCGAGCGGAGGCGAGCTCTCGCGCTTCATCCTCGCGCTCAAGGTCGCGCTGGCGGAAGAAGGCGCGGCGGGCACGATGATCTTCGACGAGATCGATCGCGGTGTCGGCGGCGCCGTCGCGAGCGCGATCGGCGAGCGGCTGGCGCGGTTGGCGGCGCGCACGCAGCTGCTGGTCGTGACCCATAGCCCGCAGGTCGCCGCGCGCGGACGCCGCCACCTGCTGATCGCCAAGAGCCATGACGGCACCGTCACGCGCACCGACGTCACGCCGCTCGACGAGGCGGACCGCCGCGAGGAGATCGCTCGTATGCTCTCGGGCGCCGAAATCACGGACGAAGCGCGCGCCCAGGCCGAACGGCTGCTGCAAGCAGCCTAGCCCCCGGGCGCGAGCAGCTTGCTCAGCGCCTGAAGATAGACGGCGAATGCCTGGCGCCCGGCGTCCGTCAGACGGGCGCGAGTCAGCGACTTGCGATCGATGATGCGCTTCTCGATCGCGATATAGCCGGCGTCCTCCAGCTTGCGCAGATGGATCGAGAGATTGCCCTGGGTGGCGTTCAACAGCGTCTTCAACTCGGTGAAGTCGGCGGCCTCGGCGTCGATCAGATAGGCCATGATGCCGAGCCGCAGACGGCCGTGAATGATCTCGTCCAGATCGTCGATATCGAAGCGTGCCATGCCGGCACCATAGACGAACTGGTTTGCATCGCAAACACGTTCTCCGCGAGCTTCTTCAGCCGCGAAGCTGAACCGCGCGAACCGCGGCGCGACAGCTTGCGACACATCAGCGGCGCTGGCGCCACACCCGCGCGACAAGCATCCTCGAAAAGAAGACCAGGCCGCCGAGGCGGTCCCGTAGCGTAGAGGAGTCTCTCATGAAGAAGATCGCATTCGTTCTGGCTGGCATCGGCATGGCCGCCACCGCGATTCCCGCAGCCGCCATCGCTGCGCCCGCGCCACAGCAGTGGCAGAACATCAACCAGCGCCAGGCAAATCTCGATCGCCGGATCGATATGGGCGTCCGCAACGGATCGGTGACTCGGCAGGAGGCGGTGCGCCTTCGCCAGCAGTTCCGAGCGCTCGAACGGATCGAGGCGCAATATCGTCGCAGCCGCCCCGGGCTGACCATGGCCGAGCGCCGCGATCTTGACCGTCGTTTCGATGCCCTGTCGCGTCAGATCCGCATCGAACGGAACGACCGCCAGGTGCGCGGCCAGGATCGCGGGGCGACCGACTACCGCAGCTATGAGCATCGCGGCGGCCGCCGCTGATAGGGTCGGCAAGCAGGAGATGGGGCCTCGCCGGGAAGCGGCGGGGCCCCTTCTCTCGCGGCAGGGCTAGCGGAGCGGCTGTCCGGTCCCTTCCCATTTCGGCAGGATGGTCGATTGCGGGAGTTCGGGCACGTCCGTCTCGGCAAGCAGCGTACTGGTCTGTCGATGGCGCGGCTGGATTGCAGTGTCCGACGGCGGGGACGGGCGGACCGCAGGCACGGCCGCTTCCGGTGCGGCGGCCGGCGACGCCTGAACCTGCGCGGCAGATCGCGACGGGCCCGGCGCAGGCTCACCGCCGCGGTACCGGTCGCGGAACGCTGCGGGAGTGCCCCAATAGCCTTTCCAGCGATGGAAGAAATGCGCTCCGAACACGCCGGTCATCACCAGGCTGCGGTTCCACGAAGGCGTCACTGCATGGGTGTGGTAATGCGTCGCCAGGCCGACGGGCGCGAAGACGCTGCCCGAAAGCGCTGCCTTCGCCACGCGCTCGGCCCGCTGCCATGCGGTCGATGACGGGCGGCGCGTCATCGATCCATCGCAGGCGAAGCTGAACTGACAGACCGGCCGATCGGAACCCTGGAACACGACTCCGCACACCGTGGCGGGGAAGGCGGGATGGCGCACGCGATTGAGCACCACCTGCGCCACCGCGCGCTGCCCGGCGTCCGGCTCGTTGGCCGCTTCATAGTAAATGGCGGTGGTGAGGCATTGGACCGCGCGTGCCTTGTCCGTCCCGCTCCCGCGGGAGGCAAAGGGCGCCGCCGGATAAATCGAGGCGTCGATCACTGCGTCCGCAGGCACAGGCAGGTCGGGCAGCGGCGCAGTGCCCGTCGTGCCCGCCGAGGCCGTTTCATCGTCCACGACGAAGAAGTAGGCGGCACCGGGGAAATGATCGTCGGCTTCATAGCCGGCTGGCGCGGGCGGTGCTTCGGCGCGGATCGGTTCGGCGGGGCCGAGCGCCTGCGCCGAAAACCCAGCCCCGACGAGCGACACGAGCACGGCCGCGCCGACGCCGCGCGCCTGCATCCGCGTGAACCGCCGCCAAAACGGCCGTGCCTGGGTTCCACTCGCCATGGCGCCCGAATAGCGCAACACGCGCCGCGCCGCGCCTGCCGATTTCGGCGTGTCCCGCGCCGAAACGCTTGATGGTTAAGGTAATTTCTGGCGCGTCATTCGCCGGAATAGCGCGTGCGGAAGTCCCGCGCGAAGGCGCTCAGCCGGGATTCGCCGATCGCCGCGCGAAGGTCCGCCATGAGCTGCTGATAGAAATAGAGATTGTGTTCGGTCATCAGCATCGCGCCGAGGATCTCGCCCGCCCGGACGAGGTGGTGGAGATAGGCGCGGCTCCACGTGCCGCACACCGGACAGGCGCAGGCGGGGTCGAGCGGCCCCTGATCTTCCGCGAAGCGCGCGTTGCGGATGTTGATCGGGCCGGTGCGGGTGAATGCCTGGCCGGTGCGGCCCGAGCGCGTGGGAAGCACACAGTCGAACATGTCGATTCCGCGCTCGACAGCACCGACGATGTCGTCGGGCTTGCCCACCCCCATCAAGTAGCGGGGCTTTTCGGAGTCGAGCTGCCCTGGCGCATAATCGAGCACGCCGAACATCGCCTCCTGGCCTTCGCCCACTGCGAGCCCGCCCACGGCATAGCCGTCGAAGCCGACGTCCTTCAGCGCTTCGGCGCTTGCCTTGCGCAGTCCTTCGTCGAGAGCGCCTTGCTGAATGCCGAACAGCGCGGCGCGATCGGCATGGGCGCCGCCCGAATCGAAACCCGCACGCGAACGCTTCGCCCAGCGCATCGAACGCTCCATTGCGGCCGCCTGCACCTCGCGCGTCGCGGTGGTCGGGACCAGCTCGTCGAAGGCCATCACGATGTCGGAACCAAGCAGTCGCTGAATCTCCATCGACCGCTCGGGACTGAGCAGATGCTTCGAGCCGTCGAGGTGCGACTTGAAGACGATGCCGTCTTCGCTGCGCTTGGTGAGATCGGCGAGGCTCATCACCTGATAGCCGCCGCTGTCGGTGAGGATCGGCCGATCCCAGCCCATGAAGCCGTGCAGCCCGCCGAGCCGATCGACGCGCTCGGCGCCGGGGCGGAGCATCAGGTGATAGGTGTTGCCAAGCAGGATGTCGGCGCCGGACGCGCGCACGTCCTGCGGCTTCATCGCCTTCACGGTCGCCGCGGTACCGACGGGCATGAAGGCGGGCGTGCGGATTTCGCCGCGGCGCATCGCGATGGTGCCGAGCCGCGCCTTGCCGTCGGTAGCGCGGATGGTGAACTCGAAACGGGGATGGGTCACTCGGCAGTCCTTACTGGCCGGGGCCGGCGAGGCAAGCCTGCCGGCAGCGTAGGGGGGGGGTGGAGGCCGAGGCAAGCCTGCCACTCGCGTAAGGGACATTGCGGATCGGAAGCGCGCGGCAGGACGGCGAAGCTGTCCTTGAGGAAACCGACCGTGATTCGCGATATTCTTCTGCAGCTTGCGAGCTATCCATCGCCGACCCCTGACTGGGTGTTCGATCCCGTGGTTCGTCTTGCCGAGCGCTTCGATGCGCGCATCTCGGTAGCGCTGTGTCAGGTGCACATCCCGCGCGTGTCCAACTTCCTCGCTGATCGGCTGGTCGGCGCCAACGAGGTGATCGCGCGCGAGAATGACTTGAGCCGCGAACATGCGCTGCGGCTTGCCGAAGCGTTTGTCGCGCAGGTGCCCGAGACGGTCCGGGGCGAACAGATGCTGGTCGACTGCATTTCCCGCGCCGCCGCGGCGCAGGTCGCCGCACGCGGCCGGCTGTTCGATCTGCTGGTGCTGCCGGTGCACGGCGATCCGGAACAGGAATCGCTTGCCGAGGGGCTGGTGTTCGGATCCGGCCGGCCGGTGCTCCTCCTTCCCGAGAGCGCCCGTGCGCAGCCCTGGGACCGAGTGATCCTCGGTTGGGACGGCGGACGGGCGGCGGCGCGCGCGCTCGCCGACGCGATCCCGCTGTGCCGCGCGGCGCGCGAGGTCCGGATCGTGGCGGTCGGAGGCGAAAAGCCGCTCGGACACGGTCCGGGGCTCGATTCGGTCCGCGAACATCTCGCGCGCCACGAGATCGCGGCCGAGTGCGTGGAGATCGCGGCGAAGGGCAAGAATGCCGGCGCGGCGCTGTTGGACCATGCCGCTCAGGTCGGCGCCGACCTGCTGGTTGCCGGTGCCTTCGGCCACTCGCGGATGCGCGAGTTCATTCTCGGCGGCGCCACCCGCAGCCTGATCGCGGCGCCCACGCTGCCGGTCCTGCTGTCGCACTGAACGCAAAGGAGAGCGAATCCGATGACTCACCCCAACACGATCCTGCTGGCTTCTGATCTCACCGCGCGCTCGGATCGACCGACCGATCGGGCGTTCCTGGCTGCCGAGCAGCTGTCGGCCTCGGTCCTGCTCGTGCACGTCGTCGAGGGCGAGGGCGGCGATGCGAAGATCGAGGAGCATGCCCGCGAGGCGCTCGAATCGGTGATCGGTCAGGTGGCCGGAAGGGTCGAGATCCAGATCCGCCGCGGACGGGTCCAGCACGAGATCCTGGAGGTCGCGGCAGCGCGCGAGCCGATACTGATCGTCACCGGCGCGGCGCGCTTCAACAGCATCCTCGATTATGTACTCGGCACCGCGGTGGACCATCTCGTCCGTCACTCGCCGGTTCCCGTGCTGGTTGTGAAACAGAGGGCGCAGGTGCCGTATCGGAAGCTTCTGGTCGCCACCGACTTCTCGGAATGTTCGAGACATGCCCTCGAGACGGCGGCCGGCCTGTTCCCGGATGCGGCGATCACCGTCTGGCACAACTGCCACTCCGCCTATGAAGCCTTTCTGGACAAGGATTCGACGCAGGCGGAGATTCAGCAGCAGGCGGATCGCGACATGAAACGGTTCCTCGAATCGGCGCATCTGTCCGATGGCGCCAGGGAACGGGTGTCGCACATCGTCGATCTCGGCGATCTCCAGGGCCGACTTGGCAGCATGCTGAAGGAGGGCCGATTCGACCTGCTCGTGCTCGGAACGCATGGCCGCAGCGGTTTCGCGCATGCGACGATCGGCAGCCGCGCCAGCGAGATGCTGAACGCCGCCGCGTGCGACGTGCTCATGGTACGCGGCAGCAAGTGACGGGGCGGACTCCGTTGCGAGGCGGCAGCGCTCCGACAGGTCATGCACGCTGATTTCCCGCTCCTGAAGGAGATCATTCTCTTTCTCGTGGCAGCGGGGCTGGTAATGCCGCTCACGCAGCGCGCCAGGATCAGCCCGGTGCTGGGTTTTCTGTGCGTCGGCCTGCTGATCGGTCCGTACGGGCTCGGACGGCTGACGGACAGCTGGCCGGCGCTCGAGCTGCTCGTGATCGACGACCCGGCCGGTGTCGCCACGGTCGGCGAGCTCGGCGTCGTCTTTCTGCTGTTTATGATCGGCCTCGAGCTTTCGGTGGCCCAGCTCTGGGCGATGCGCCGCCTCGTGTTCGGGCTCGGCGCTGCGCAAGTCGGGATCAGCGCGGTAGCGATCGGCCTGATCGCCTATGCCTTTGGCAATGCGCCGGGGGCTTCCGTGGTGCTTGGCCTGTGCCTCGCGCTGTCTTCGACTGCGATCGTCGTTCAGCTTCTCTCGCAGCAGCTCCGCCTGTCGACGGCCGCCGGTCGCGCTGCATTCGGTGTGTTGCTGTTCCAGGACCTCGCCATCGTGCCGATCCTGTTCCTCGTGGGCATCCTGGGAGCGGGGAGCGAGGGCCCCGTGCTCCTGTCGGGTCTGCAGGCGATCGGCAGCGCCATTCTGATCATCGCGGCCATTCTCGTCATTGGAAGGCTGGTGGTCCGGCCGCTGCTGCGTATCGCGAGCGCCTCGAAAAGCCGTGAACAGTTCATGGCGGCGGTACTGCTGCTCATTCTCGGTACGGCGATGCTCACGGCCGCCGCGGGCCTTTCGATGGCGCTCGGCGCCTTTCTTGCTGGGCTGATCTTCTCCGGGACCGAATATCGCCACCAGATCAACAGCGATATCGAGCCGTTCAAGGGCCTGCTGCTCGCGCTGTTCTTCGTTTCGGTCGGCATGAGCCTCGATCCGCTCGCAGTCTGGTCCCAGCTGGGGCTGGTGCTGGTCTCTGCGCTCGGGCTGATCGTGCTAAAGGCGCTGATCCTTTATCCGCTCGGTCGAGCCTTCGGGCTTTCCACGCCGGTCGCCGCCGAAGCCGCGATCCTGCTGGGCGAAGGCGGCGAATTTGCGGCCGTCGCGATCACTGCGGCGCTGGCGGTGGGCGTGATGGAGCGCGAGCTTGGCCAGTTCATGCTCCTCGTCGTGGTCGTCACCATGTTTCTCACGCCCGGCCTTGCGGCGCTGGCACGCTGGACGGGCGCGGCGCTGGCCAGGAGGGCGAAGGGCGCCGACGCGCCGCTAGCCGCGGAGGACGCTCAGGAACGCGTGGTGATCGGCGGCTTTGGTCGAGTCGGCCAGATGCTCGCCCGAACGCTCGAGGAAAGCCGGATTCCCTATGTTGCGCTCGATCTCGATCCCGAGCTGGTCGCGGAGCATCGAAGGCGCGGCGTTCCGCTGTATTTCGGGGATGCGAGCCGGCCCGATGTGCTCGATCGCCTCGGCATCCACAGTGCGCTGGCCTTTGCCACCACCATGGGTCAGCACGGCGCGTCCGAGCATGTGGTGCGTGCCGTCCACCGCGCCTGGCCCGCGGTGCCGGTCTTCGCGCGCGCGCGCGATGCCGAACATGCCCGCCGGCTGATCGCATGCGGCGCGACCGGCGCGGTCCCGGAGACCACCGAGGCCAGCCTGCGCCTCTCGCTCGATCTGTTGAGCGGGATTGGCATTCCCGAAGAGGCTGCGCGTGCGATCGTGGACGAGCGCCGGAACGAGCTCATGTCCTGAAGCGCCCCGCCCTACGGACCTCCCCCGGAGGCCGCTCGTTCCCTATTTGAAAGGAGAAGGGCGATGACATCCGAAACCAGTCCGGGCGACGAGGCGGCGGCCGGCACCCCGGGTACCGGCGAGAATATCTGCCCCCGCTGTGGCGGATCAGGCATGATCGACGGCGGCACCTGCCCGCAGTGCGACGGCAGCGGCAAGGTGATCGAAGGGATCGGCGGCGGCTGAATCCCGGCCGCCGCGCAGCTTACTGGTGACGCGCCACAAACTCTGCGATCTCGTCGATCTGCCGGAACAGCGCATTCGGCGCGGCACCGGCCAGCGCCTCTTCGCTCGCATAGCCCCACAGCACCGATCCCGCGCGCATCCCGACTTCGCGCGCGGCATCCACGTCGCGCGTCTCGTCGCCGATCGCCAGCGCCTCGGCCGGGCTCACGCGCGCCCGTTTCAGCACGCGCCGAAACTTGGGCGCCTTGCCGTACAGCGACGAACCACATGCCCAGATGTCGAACTTCGCGGCATTCTCCGGTCCCAGGATGGCGCGAGCGTTCGCTTCGGAGTTGGACGTGACCAGCGCGAGCTGCACGCCGGTCGCCGCTAGTCGGTCGAGCAAGTCGCCGACGCCCGGAAACAAGTGGATTTCTCCGTGGCGGCGATAGACGAGCTTGCGGATGTAGCGCGCGATGAACGGCAGCTTCCAGTTGGGAATGCCGAGATACTGGATCACTTCGCGCGTGCTCTTGTGCCGCAGCATCTCGACTTCGCCGTCGACGACAGTGCGAAAGCGGAACCGCGCGGCGAGCTGATCGACGACCGAGAGAAACCACTCGCCGCTGTCGGACAGGGTGCCGTCGAAATCGAAGATGACGAGCCTGATCGGGGACTGTTCCGCCGTCTCAGATGCGGGCGGCGCTAGTTCCGGGGCTGGCTTCGGCATTGCGGCGCTAGGCATCGCCGCACCCTCTTCCATGCATCCTGCACTCCGCTCCGTTACCCAATTCTATCTGCACGGTGGTATGGTCGATCCCGAAGTCATGCGCCAGCCGGTGCTGGAGGTCGGCGAGGAATGCGTCGCCCGGATGCCCTTCGGGCATGACGAGATGTGCGGTCAATGCGGCTTCGGTGGTGCTCATCGGCCAGATGTGAAGATCGTGGAGCCGCGCCACTCCCGGCAGCGCGAGCAGCGCATCCGCGACGGCATCGGCATCGATGTTCCTCGGCACGGCCTGCAGCGCCATCGTGAGCGATTCCTTGAGAAGTCCCCAGGTGCTCCAGAGGATCACCGCGACGATGAGCAGGCTCGCGAGCGGATCGATCCACAGCGCCCCGGTGAAGAGGATCAGTGCCCCGCCGATCACGACGCCCGCCGACACGGCGGCGTCCGCCGCCATGTGGAGAAAGGCGCCCCGTACGTTCACATCGCCCTTGCGCCCGCTGACGAAGAGCAGCGCGGTGGCGGTGTTCACGAGAATCCCGATGCCGGCGACGAGCATCACAGTCGCTCCGGGCACCGGCGGCGGATCGGCGAAGCGCTGGCTCGCCTCCAGCGCAATGGCGCCGACCGCGACCAGCAGCAGGATGGCGTTCGCGAGGGCGGCGAGGATCGAGGAACTGCGCAGCCCATAGGTGAACCGCTTCGACGGCGGCCGCTTCGCGAGCTCGGCACCGCCCCAGGCGATCAGCAGCCCCAGCACGTCGGACAGGTTATGGCCCGCATCGGCCAGCAGGGCCATCGAGCCGGTGACGATCCCTGCCGCTCCCTCGACGCCGACGAAAGCCAGGTTGAGCACCGTGCCGATCGCGAAGGCGCGGCCGAAGTCGCGCGGAGGGGCGTGATGATGATGGTCGTGATTCGCGCCCATTGGCCGCTTCATAGCGGCGCGCGGGCGGGTGATACTAGCGCTCCGGCAGCAACAGGCTCGCGTCGCCGTAGGAATAGAAGCGATAGTCGGCCGCAACGGCGTGTGCATAGGCCGCCTGCATCCGCTCCAGCCCCATCAGCGCCGATACCAGCATGAACAGCGTCGAGCGCGGCAGGTGGAAGTTGGTCATCAGCCCGTCGACGCCGCGAAACCGGTAGCCCGGGGTGATGAAAATCGCGGTGTCGCCTTCGAATGCATGGATCGTGCCGCCTTCGTCGGCGGCGCTTTCGATCAGCCGCAGGCTGGTCGTTCCGACCGCGATCACGCGTCCGCCGCTCGCGCGTACGGCGTTCAGCCGATCGGCCGTGGCCCGGTCGATGCGGCCCCATTCGGCATGCATGCGATGCTGGTCGGTGTCCTCGGCCTTGACCGGCAGGAAAGTGCCCGCACCCACGTGAAGCGTCAGCGTGGCATGGCCGATCCCCGCCTGCTCCAGCGCCGTCATCAGTCCGGGCGTGAAATGCAGTGCGGCGGTGGGAGCGGCCACGGCGCCAGCCTCCCGCGCGAACATCGTCTGATAGTCTTCGGCGTCGCGTGCATCGGTGCCGCGCTTGCTGGCGATGTACGGCGGCAGCGGCATGGTGCCGGCGCGCTCGAGCAGCAGCTCGACGGGCTCGCCGCCCGCGAAATCGAGCGCGAAGCTGCCGTCGTGGCCGCGTGCGCCGGCAACGGCAGCCACGCCGTGGCCGAAGTCGATGGCGTCGCCTTCACGCAGCCGCTTGGCGTTGCGGATGAACGCACGCCAGCGTCGCGGCCCCTCGCGCTTGTGCAGTGTCGCGCCGATCTTCGCCTCGCCGCGCCTGCCTTCGAGCTGTGCGGGGAGGACGCGCGTGTCATTGAAGACGAGCAGGTCGCCGGGGCGCAGTTGGCTCGGCAGGTCATGGACGTGCAGGTCGCGCGTGGCGTCCCCGTCGAGCACCAGCATGCGCGCGTGATCGCGCGGGCTGGCGGGACGCAGCGCGATCCGCTCGGGCGGGAGTTCGAAATCGAAAAGGTCGACGTTCACAATTCTCGTCCGGCCGGGGAATGGGGTGGGTTCCGGCGCGGGCGGAGATCGCCCGTCGCTTCCTCAGCTCGGCGGCAGCGTGATCTCTTCCTCGCCTTCGGAAAGCACGCGCGTCGGCGCCTGATACGGCGGCGGATTGTCGGCGGCGATATAGGCATGGAGGATGCGCGTGGGGTTCGCCGGCGGCTCGCCGCGCGTGATCGCGTCGACATGCTCCATGCCGTCGATGACGCGGCCGAACACCGTGTATTTCTGGTCGAGCGACAGGCGCGGCACGAAGGTGATGAAGAACTGGCTGTTGGCGCTGTTGTTCGCCGCGGTTTCGGTTGCCTCGTCTGCGTCCGGCGGTGCGCTTTCGCGCGCTGCGGATACGGCGCCGCGCACATGCGGAAGATAGTTGAACTCCGCCTCGACGTCCGGGAGCTCCGATTCGCCCGCTCCGGTGCCCAGCGGGTCGCCGCTCTGTGCCATGAAGCCTTCGATCACGCGATGGAAGGTGAGGCCGTCGTAGAAGCCGTCGCGCGTCAGCGTCTTCACGCGCTCAACCATCTTGGGCGCGACGTCCGGGCGCAGCCAGATAGTCACGCGTCCACCGCTCGAAAGATCGAGCAGCCAGAGATTCTCGAGATCGGTTGTGGCGGGCGGTGCCGGCCGACTGGTGGGAATCACCTGCGCAGCGGCAGGCACAACGGCGAACATGCCCAGGAAGGCGAAGAGCGCGGCAACGAAACGCATCAAGTCATTTCCGATCTAGACAGGGATCGTCTACCATTTAGGCAATTCGGCGCCCCGGGCAAAGCCCTTCCGAACCTGTGCCTCAGCCGGAGCCCTTGCGGCCGATCTTCTCGACCCGCGCCACCACTTCCGCTTCGACCGCCGGTGTCACGAACTTGTGAATCGCCCCGCCGAACAGGGCGATCTCCTTCACCAACCGGCTGGCGATCGGCTGGAGCGACACGTCCGCCATCAGGAAGACCGTCTCGATCCGCGGATTGATCTGCTGATTCATGCCAGCCATCTGATACTCATATTCGAAATCGGCGACGGCGCGCAGCCCGCGCACGATCACGCTCGCGCCCTCGCGCTCGGCGAAGTCCATCAGCAGCGAATCGAAGCTGACGACGTGGATCTCGCCTTCCAGCGACGAAACCTCGCGCTTCACCATCGCCATCCGTTCCTCGACCGCGAACATCGGATTCTTCGAAGGATTGGTGGTCACGCCGATCACCAGCCGGTCGACCAGCTTCGCGCCGCGCCGGATGATGTCCATGTGGCCGAGCGTGATCGGATCGAAGGTGCCGGGATAGACACCGGTGCGGGTGGTCATGATCTTCGCGGCCCCTCTGTTGTCGCCTGCGCGCGACACCCTTCAGCGGTTGAACGCGAAAAACAAGTCGCGCGCATTCCGGCTGCCGTAGCGACCGGTCGCGATCACCGGTCCCGCTCGAGCACGAAACGGGCGATATCGCGCAGAAGGTCGGCCTCTGCGCCATAGCCGCGCAGATGCTCGACTGCCTGGTCGACCAGCATCCGCGCCTGTTCGCGCGCGCGATCGAGCCCGAGCAGCGTGAGGAACGTCTCCTTGCCCGCTGCGCCGTCCTTGCGCAGCCGCTTGCCCGCCTTTTCCTCATCGCCGGTCGCGTCGAGAATGTCGTCGGCGATCTGAAAGGCGAGGCCCAGGTCGTGCGCATAGCCGCGCAGGCCGGTGCGGCCCTCCGGCGCCAGCCGGCCCAGGATCGCGCCCGCCTCGACTGCGCAAGCGATCAGCGCGCCGGTCTTCATCGCCTGGAGCCGTGTCACCGTCGGCAGATCGAAGCTCTTGTGCTCCGCCACCAGGTCCATCATCTGCCCGCCTGCCATGCCCCCGGCACCGGATGCGCGCGCGAGTTCGCCGATCAGCTCGGCACGGACGAAGGGATCGGGATGAGTTTCCTCATGGGCAAGGATTTCGAAGGCGAGCGCGTGGAGGCAGTCGCCCGCCAGGATCGCAGCCGCTTCGCCATAGGCCTTGTGAACGGTCGGCTTGCCCCGCCGCAGATCGTCGTCGTCCATCGCCGGCAGATCATCGTGCACCAGCGAATAGACGTGGATACATTCGATCGCCGTTGCGACGCGGCCCATGGGATCGTGATCGACACCGAAGAGTCGGGCAGTGGCGAACACGAGCAGCGGCCGCAGTCGCTTGCCGCCGCCGATCGCGGCGTGGCGCATCGCCCGATACAGATCCTCGCGCGGATCGGAGGGGACCGGCAGGAGAAGATCGAACCGCCGATCGATCTCCGCCGAGACTTCGCGAAGCGCCGCGGACAGCGCGAGCGAGGCGTGCGTCACGGGCGGATCAGCCGGCGTCGAACGGAGCGGCGCCGGTCGGCCGCCCTTCGGCATCGACGCGAATGGCTTCGATCCGCGCCTGCGCCGCGTCGAGCCGCGCGGCGCACTGGCGGCGCAGCCGGTCGCCGCGCTCATAGAGGTCGATCGCTTCCTGAAGCTGCGCCTCGCCGCTTTCGAGCCGCGCGACGATCCGCTCCAGCTCTTTCAACGCCGCTTCGAACGAAAGCTCGGCGATATCCGTATCCTCTGCCATGGCCGCGCTATGCGGCAGGCGATGGCGCGATTGCAACTCCCGATGGACCGGCGGGTTGTCGGAGCGAGCAAAAGGAGCGGCCATGTTCACCAGCATCAATCCCGCCACCGGCGAGCAGCGCGAGGCGATACCCGAAATCGACGACGAGAGCGTCAACTTCGCCTTGGAGCGGGCGCAGACCGCATTCCGCTCGTGGCGCGACAGCGACATCGCGCGGCGCACCGAACTGCTGATCGCAATCGCCGACCGGTTCGAGGCGAACAAGCGCCACCTCGCCGAAACCTGCACTGCCGAAATGGGCAAGCCGATCGCGCAGGCGATCGCCGAGGTCGAGAAATGCGTCGCCGGCTTTCGCTATTATGCCGAGCAGGGCCCCGCGCATCTGGAGCCGGTGAAGATCGAGACGGCGAGCGGCAAGGCGATGGCGCGGTGGCTGCCGCAGGGGCCGGTGCTCGCCATCATGCCGTGGAACTTCCCCTATTGGCAGGTGGTGCGCTTCCTGGCGCCCACGATCCTGGCGGGCAATGTCGGGCTGCTGAAACACGCCTCGATCACGCAGGGATGCGCAGCGCTGATCCAGCAGATGGTGAGTACCGCGGGCGCGCCCGACGGCGTGTTCCAGAACCTGCCCATCAAGTCCGACAAGGTGTCCGATATCATCGCTGACGATCGGGTGGTGGCGGCCACGCTGACGGGCAGCGAGGGCGCAGGCGCGAAGGTAGCCGAGGCGGCGGGCCGCGCGCTCAAGAAGGTGGTGCTCGAACTCGGCGGGTCGGATCCGCTGATCGTGATGCCCTCGGCCGACATGGATGCCGCGGTGAAGAACGCAGTGAAGGCGCGCGTCCAGAACGCGGGCCAGTCGTGCATCTGCGCCAAGCGGATGATCGTGCACAGCGACGTCTATGACGAATTCCTCGATCGGTTCGCGGAGGGAATGAAGGCCGTGAGGATCGGCGATCCGATGGACGAGAATACCGAGTTGGGGCCGCTCTCCAGCATCGGGCAGCGCGACGCCGTGCTGGAGCAGGTCGCCCGCGCGAAGGAAGCCGGCGCGACATTGCTGTTCGGAGCGGAGAAGATCGACCGCGAGGGAGCATGGATGACACCTGGCGTGCTGACCGACGTACCGCGCGACCGCGAAACGGCGCAGGAGGAAGTGTTCGGCCCCGTGGCGATGGTGTTCCGGGCGACCGACATCGACGATGCGATCGGGATCGCCAACGACGTGCCCTATGGCCTTGGATCGAGCGTGTTCACGCAGGACGAGGCCGAAATCGAGCGTTTCGTGCGCGACATCGAAGCGGGAATGACGGCAGTGAACGCGATGCTTGCCTCGACGCCCGAAGCACCGTTCGGCGGTGTGAAGCGCTCTGGCCACGGCCGCGAGCTGGGGCCCTGGGGGCTGCACGAGTTCATGAACCTGAAGAGCGTGATGTACGGCGGCGGACAGGCGGGCGGCGACTGAGCCGCGCTGGCTCAGTCGAGCGTCACTCCCAGCCGCTCGCGCACCCAGTCGGACCGGCGCTGCTCGACTAGATCGACCGCATCCTCGTTGGTCATGATCGCATAGCCGGTGTCGGTGACCGGATCATAGACCGCGCGCGACTTGAACGCGCCGTTGCTGCCGCTCTTCCAGCTGAGCTGGTGCATCACGCCATCCACGGTAACGCTGCGCGTGCGGCCGCCGAGGCCATAGCGGCTTTCCGGGCTGGCCACCGCCTCCAGCGCGCGGCGGTCCGCTTCGGGATAGCCGGGCGTATAGGGATGGCGCAGTAGGCGGATGAGGTCGGCGGGAGTCGCGGCGGTGCCGCCTGCGCAGACGAGATAGGGCGGGATCGGCAGCGTCTGTCCCAGCGGGCGCACCGGATCGGGGCCCGGAAGCGTGCCGGTGAAGCTGGTGCTGCCCGCCATGCCGGCGGGCTCGTACACCCGCTCTCGCAGCACGTCGTGGATCGACTGTCCGCTCGCGCGCTCGAGGATCGCCTGGACGAATGTCCAGTTGAGGATGGCATAGTCGAAGGCGGTGCCCGGCGCGTCTTCGGTGTAGCGGGTGCCGAAGCGATTGACCGCCTCCATCGGCGTGAGGTCGAGCGCGAGCGTTGCTGCCGGATCGGCGCGCACGGCCGCCATCAGCCCGTCGGCGATGCCGCTGCGGTTCTGCAGCAGTTGCTCCAGTGTGATCCGGTCGGCGTGCGCACCGCTATAGTCGGGAAGCAGCGTCGCCAGGGTGTCGGTAAGGCGCAGCCTGCCCGCGCGCTGAAGATCGAGCGCCGCGAGCGTGCAGGCAAATTTGGAAATCGAACCCGCTTCGTAGCGTGCATCGGCGCGGCCGCGCGCGTTCGTGCGCGTGACGATCTCGCCGTCCGGGAGGAGCTCGGCCTCCACATAGCTGATTGCGCTCGGGGCGGTCTGCGCCGTGGCAGGCAGGGCAGGGGCGGCGAGCGCCAGCGCCGCCGACAGGAGGAGCAGTCTTCGCATGCCAGCTGTATTACACACGCAATACAGCGCTGCAAGTTCAGCGCCCCGTGCCGTCCGCCTCGGCCATCACTTCGGCGATCAGATCCTTGCGGCTCAATTTGCCGATCATCGTCTTTGGCAGCTCCTGGCGGATCACCACCCGGTCGACTCGCTCGTGCTTGCCCACCTTGGCGTTGAGCCATTCCGTCAGCTCGGTGTCGGTCGCGGATGCTCCTTCGATCATCGTCACATAGGCGCGGGGGTGCTCGCCCAGATACGTGTCGGGCAGTCCGATCACGAGCGCCTCCTTCACGGCGGGGTGGCCGTAGAGGATGTGTTCGATCTGGCTCGGGAAGACCTTGAAGCCGCCGACGGCGATCATGTCCTTCAGCCGGTCGACCACGCGGATGAAACCGTCTTCGTCGATGGCGCCGACGTCGCCGGTGCGCAGCCAGCGCCGCCCGTCCGGAGTGTCGACGAACACCCCGGCGTCGGCTTCGGGCCGATTCCAATAGCCCTTCATGATCTGCGGCCCGTGGATCACGATCTCGCCCGGTTCGCCGTCCGGCGCCGGCTTGTGCGGATCGCCCTTGTCGACCAGTGCCACGCTGGTCGCCTGGATCGGCTGGCCGATCGTGCCGGGTTTGTTGTGACCGGCATAGGGATTGCTCGAGACCACGCCCGAGCTTTCCGACAGACCATAGCCTTCGATCAGCGTCGATCCCGTCGCCGCTTCCCAGCGCTGCTTCAGCTCCTGGGGCAATGGCGCGCCGCCGGAGACGCAATAGCGCAGTGCCGAAAAATCGGTGCGCGCGATCTTGGGATGATCGAGCAGCGCCTGATACATGGTCGGCACGCCGGGGAGCGCCGTCGGCTTCGTCCGGTCGATCGCGGTCAGCGCCTGTTCGGCGTTGAAGCGCGGCAGCATCACGATCTCGCCGCCGGTGGCCACCGTGCGGTTGAGCACACAGGTGTTGGCGAAGACGTGGAACAGCGGCAGCACGCCGAGGATGCGGTCGGTGCTCTGCCCCAGCTCGGGATCGAGTCGGGCGACCTGGCGGGCGTTGGCCGACAGATTCTGGTGCGTGAGCATCGCGCCCTTGGGCGTGCCGGTGGTGCCGCCGGTATATTGGATCAGCGCGACGTCCTTCTCGGGATCGAGCTCGGGGCGTTCGCAGCCGCCGTCATTGTCGATCAGCGCCGAAAAGGCGGAAACGCGCGGATCGTCGGGCCGCTTGGCAACCTCGCTGCCGCGGAACAGCCGGTAGAACAGCGACTTTGCGGGCGGCAGGGCGCCCGCCACCGATCCCACCACCAGCCGTTCGAGGCCGCTCTTGTCGAGCACCTCGAGCGCAGTCGGCAGCAGCGCGGAGGCGGAGATGGTGAACAGCAGCCGGGTACCCGAATCGGCGACCTGTTCGGAGAGTTCGTCGACCGTGTAGAGCGGCGAGAAATTGACCGCCACTGCACCCAGCTTGAGGATCCCGTAATAGGCGGCGGCATAATGCGGCACATTGGGCAGGAAGAGCCCGATCCGGTCGCCGCGTCCGTAGCCCAGTGCCTTCAGCCCGCAGGCGACGCGATTCGCGCCGTCGAGCGTCTCGGCATAGCTGAACTTGCGCCCCATGAAATCGATCAGCGGGCGAGGGCCGCAGCGTTGCGCGCTTTCCTCGAAAAGATCGACCATCGAAAGGGGAGGGAATTCGGCGTCCCAGGGACCGGGATGCCGATATGCCGCGCGCCACGCCTGCTCGGGAGTATTCATTGACACAGGTGTAAGCGGCTCGCTCCGCTCAGGCAAGCAGCGCTAAGCGCTAGTCGCGCAGCCGCTTGCTGCTCCAGGTCACCAGCAGCGACACGGCGAGAAGGCCGATGTTCACACCCGCCTGCATCCGGCTGGGTGCGCTGTCGTCCGCCGAATGGGCCAGGATGCGAATATCTGCGCTCGGCGGCTTCATCGCGAGACCGGCGACCAGCAGGAGCCCCATGACGGTAAGGACGATCCTACGTCGGCTACGCATGCTACACCTCGTTTCGCTGCGCCATCTCTACTGACGCTTCGGTGCCGGCGCAACCGATCACGCCGCCGCGGCGGGCGTTTCTGGGCGTGCGGCGCGGGCGCGGTCGCGGCCGGCAGCCTTGGCATCGAAGAGCGCGGCGTCGGCGCCGCGATACAGCGTCTTCCAGTCGATTTCCGTCGCGAGCGGGCCGCTGCACACGCCGACGCTGGCGGTTACTGACAGATCGAACGGCATGCGTGCGGCGCGCAGCCGCGCGAGCAGCGCCTCGGCGGGCACCGGCTCGTCGCTGTGGGTGATGATCGCGAATTCCTCGCCGCCCAACCGCGCGACGAGCGCACTCGCCGGAACGCTGGCGCGCAGCACGCGCGCGAACACGCGCAGCACTTCGTCGCCGCCGTCGTGACCCAGCGTGTCGTTGACTCGCTTGAAATGGTCGATGTCCGCGATCAGCAGCGTCTGGCGACCGGTACGGCCGATCGAATGCTCCAGAAAGGCGCGGCGGTTGAGCAGCCCGGTCAGCGGATCGGTTTCCGCCAGCCGTCGCGCCATCGTCTCCGCGGTGATCGCCTCGTCGCGCTCGCGGCTGAGGATGCGGATGCGATAGGCGATCGCGAGACTCGAGATCAGCGCCTCGGCCGCCATCGACAGGATCGTCGAATTGTCGAGCCAGAAGTTCCAGGGGATCAGCCCCAGATTGTGCAGCGCGCGAGCCACCGCGGTGCTGATCGGCAGCGCCCAGGCGACTGCGAACAGCCAGAGATAGTTGCTTCGCCGTCGCCACGCCCGCCACAGCATCGGCGCCAGCACCGCCGACACGGCCAGGAAGATGAGTGCATAGAGCCGGTCGGCCAGGTGAATCGCATAGGGCGCGAACAGGAAGAAGCCGAACCCGGCGGTCACCAGCGCGACGACCATCGCGGTGGTGAGCCGACCCATCCATCCTTCGAAGACGCGTGCCTCGAAGAAGGTGCGCGCAAAGACGAGCGCCGCGGCGCCCGAGAGTGCGAGCATCAGATGGTTTACTCGCAGCCGCGTGGTGTTCGCGATCTCCGGCCACAGCCAGGCCAGAGCGCCCGACGAGGAGAGGGCATAGATCAGAAGTCCGCCGACCATTGCGCAATAGGCCAGCTGAAACCTGTGGCGCAGTGCTCCCCACAGGGCGAGATTGTACACGATCAGCGCGATGCACAGGCCCCCGAAGGCGGCATAGACGGCGCCCATCACGAGATTGGACTGAGTCGACTGATCGCGCGTCGCTAGGCGCGGGCCGATCAGAATGCCGCGCAGATTGGCCGCATCCTTCACATGCCACAGGACGCGGACGACCTTCGCCTTGCGGAGCGGCAGCTCGTGCTCGACGATCGCGCCGAGTTCGATGTGGCGCGAGATGCCCGAGGCATCGGCCGTCTCGGTCGCCACTTCGCCGTCGGCATAGAGGACGTGAACATCGAGGCCGCGCTGCCATACGCTGGCGATGCGGACCGTCAGCGGCCGCCGGGCGCGCGAGCGTTCGCCGATGTCGGAGGAGAGGACCCAATAATCACCGGACCCGAACTCGGCCTGCGGCGTGGCGCAGTCGAAGCGTTCCGGCTGGCGGAGAAGCGTTGCCGGGTCCATGCCCGGCTCGGCGGGAAGAATGCAGACCCGCAGCGGCGTGCCGACCACGCCGCCTGCCGCGCGCGACGGCGCGGGCGCCAGCAGCGCGGCTGAAAGGCACAGCAGCCCCAGCGCCCAAAGTAACAGTCCCCGCCCCGATCCCATACCGGAATTATAGGCGCTCGATGGCGAAGGAGTGATTAAGATCGCCCCCGCGGAGGGGGATCCGGCAAGATTTTAGCGGGCGGGCGCTGCTGCACCGCGCGTCGCGGTTCCGGGCCGACTCCGTGGCAGGAACCGGCCCGGTCGCCTTTACTTGGCTTCGGCCTTGGCCGCCTTGCTGCCGCCCTTCTTGCGCGGCTTCTTGGGCGGCGCGGGGACGATCTCGAAGGCGAGCGCGCCGTCCTTCATATGGACGTTCACTTCGCCGCCGTGGAGCAGCTTGCCGAACAACAGTTCCTCAGCCAGCGGCTGCTTGATCTTCTCCTGGATCAGGCGACCCATCGGACGCGCGCCATAGAGCTTGTCGTAGCCGCGCTCGGTGAGCCACGCCTTCGACTCGTCGTCGAGCTGGATGTGCACCCCGCGATCGGCGAGCTGAAGCTCGAGCTGCAGGATGAACTTCTCGACCACGCGCTCGACCACTTCGGGCGGCAGGTATCCGAACGGCACGATCGCATCGAGGCGGTTGCGGAATTCGGGGGTGAAGAGGTTCTTCACCGCTTCTTCCTGCACGTCCTCGCGGCTGATGTTGCCGAAGCCCACGCTTTCCTTCGCCATGTCCGACGCACCGGCATTGGTGGTCATGATGAGGATGGTGTTGCGGAAATCGACCGTCTTGCCGTGGTGATCGGTGAGCTTCCCGTTGTCCATCACCTGCAGCAGGATGTTGAACAGATCCGGATGCGCCTTCTCGATCTCGTCGAGCAGGAGCACGCTGTGCGGCTGCTGGTCGACAGCGTCGGTGAGCAGCCCGCCCTGATCATAGCCGACATAGCCCGGAGGCGCGCCGATCAGCCGCGAGACGCTGTGGCGCTCCATATATTCGGACATGTCGAACCGCTGGAGCGGGATGCCCAGGATTGTCGCCAACTGGCGTGCTACCTCGGTCTTGCCGACGCCGGTGGGGCCGCTGAACAGATAGTTGCCGATCGGCTTGTCGGGATCGCGCAGGCCAGCACGGCTCAGTTTGATCGCCGAGCTCAGCACGTCGATCGCCTGATCCTGGCCGAACACCACGCGCTTCAGATCGGTTTCGAGGTTCGCAAGCACCTTGGTGTCGTCGCTCGAAACGCTCTTCGGCGGGATGCGCGCCATCGTCGCGATCACTGCCTCGATTTCCTTCGGCGTGATCGTCTTGCGGCGGCGGCTGGGCGGGACGAGCATCTGCATCGCGCCGACTTCGTCGATCACGTCGATCGCCTTGTCGGGCAGCTTGCGGTCGTTGATGTAGCGCGCCGAAAGCTCGACCGCCGACTTGATCGCGTCGGGGGTGTATTTCACGTCATGGTGTCCCTCGAACGCCGAACGCAGGCCCGAGAGGATCTTGATCGTGTCCTCGACCGAGGGCTCGTTGACGTCGATCTTCTGGAACCGGCGCAGGAGCGCGCGGTCCTTCTCGAAATGATTGCGGAATTCCTTGTACGTCGTCGATCCGATGCAGCGGATCGAGCCGCCTGACAGCGCCGGCTTGAGCAGGTTCGATGCGTCCATCGCGCCGCCCGAGGTGGCGCCGGCGCCGATGACGGTGTGGATCTCGTCGATGAACAGCACCGCGTGCGGCAGCTTCTCGAGCTCGTTGACGACCTGCTTCAGCCGCTCCTCGAAGTCGCCGCGATAGCGGGTGCCGGCGAGCAGCGCTCCCATGTCGAGCGAATAGATCACCGCTTCCTTGAGCACGTCGGGCACGTCGCCTTCGACGATCTTGCGCGCGAGCCCCTCGGCGATCGCGGTCTTGCCGACGCCCGGATCCCCCACATAGAGCGGGTTGTTCTTGCTGCGGCGGCACAGAATCTGGACGGTGCGGTCCACCTCCGGGCCGCGGCCGATCAGCGGATCGACCTTGCCGGCCTTTGCCTTCTCGTTGAGATCGACCGTGAACTGCTTGAGCGCGCTTTCGCCCTTGCCGCCCTTTTCCTGCTTTTCGGTCTTTGCTTCATCGGCGCCCTTGGGAGTCGCCGCCTCGGCCGCCTGACCGCCCTTGCCGACGCCATGGCTGATGTAGCTGACGGCATCGAGGCGGCTCATATCCTGCTGCTGCAGGAAATAGACGGCATAGCTCTCGCGCTCGCTGAACAGCGCGACCAGCACGTTGCCGCCGGTCACTTCGTCGCGGCCGGACGACTGGACGTGCAGGATCGCGCGCTGGACAACGCGCTGGAAACCGCTGGTGGGCGAGGGATCGGTCACCTGATCCACCTTCAGCGCCTCGAGTTCAGTGTCGAGATAATGCGCGACGGTGGTCTTGAGCTCGCCCAGATCCACTCCGCATGCGCTCATCACCTTCGATGCGTGCTCGTCGTCGACGAGTGCGAGCAGGAGATGCTCGAGCGTTGCATATTCGTGGCGCCGCGCCGAGGCCGCTTCAAGGGCCTTGTGCAGCGTGGATTCGAGGGCGGAAGCGAAAGAAGGCATCGTATTACTCCAGTCGAGCCAGCAGCGACACGCTGGCCCGTGCTCCCAATGTCGGGAGGGTGAGCCCTCGCATCAAGCGCATCGGCTCCGCACCGGAGATGTTTGGCGTATCGCCCCGCTCCGGTGCCGTTACGCTCATCGTTTAAATAGAGCGTCCGCGCTTGCGCGATGGTTAACGGCGCGTTTTATTTTTTCGCGGCAGCGGCTGATTTCGGCCTCCAGTGCCGCGATACGCGCTTCGAGTTCCTCGACCGAAAACGGATCGAGGTCCTGCCGCGCGAGCTGCGCGGCCGGATCGTCGTGACGACGCGGAAGATTCTCGTCGGCGTCCATGCCCGCTAGCGTTGACCCTGGGCCCGGCGATGTCAATAACGCCCGCAATTTCCCGGAGCACGGGCGCGAAACGACATCAGGGGGTCGCGAGGCGAATGAATATTCCGGAAACGATGCAGGCGATCGATCCGGCGCAGCCCGGCGGACCGGAGGTGCTCGTGCCGGTCGCACGGCCGGTGCCGCGGCCGGCCGCGGGCGAGGTGCTGATCCGCGTGGCGGCGGCCGGCGTGAACCGCCCCGACGTGCTCCAGCGCAAGGGCATGTATCCGCCGCCGCCGGGCGCGTCCTCGGTCCTGGGCCTGGAAGTCGCCGGCGAGGTGGTGGCGCTGGGCGCCGAGGTCGAGGGCGAATATCTCGGTCAGCCGGTCTGCGCTTTGCTGGCGGGCGGCGGCTATGCCGAATATGCGCTCGCGCCGATCGGCCAGTGCCTGCCGGTCCCCGAGGCGCTGTCGATGGTCGAGGCGGCAGGGCTGCCCGAAACGCTCTTCACCGTGTGGACCAATTTGTTCGAGCGCGCCTTCGCCAGCGAGGGCGACACAGTGCTCGTGCACGGCGGCACCAGCGGCATCGGCACCATGGCGATCACGCTGTGCAATCTGTTCGGCGTCACGATCATCGTGACCGCGGGCTCGGACGCGAAGGTCGCCGCCGCCCGCGCGCATGGCGCTGATCATGCGATCAACTACACCAGCGAAGATTTCGTCGAGCGGGTGCGCGAAATCACGGAGGGCAAGGGCGTCGCCGCGGTGCTCGACATGGTGGGCGGCGACTATGTGCCGCGCAACCTCGCTTGCCTGTGCGACGATGGCCGCCACGTCTCGATCGCAGTCCAGGGCGGCGCGACCGCGACCGTGCCGATCTTCGAGATCATGCGCCGCCGGTTGACGCTCACCGGATCGACGCTTCGCGGCCGCGATGTGCAGTTCAAGTCGATGGTGGCGGACGAACTCGCCACTACCGTCTGGCCGCATGCCGAGCAGGGCCGGTTGAAACCGCTGCTCGACCGCAGCTATCCGCTTGCCGAAGCCGCCGAGGCGCACCGGCGAATGGAGGCGGGCGACCATATGGGCAAGATCGTGCTGACGATGTGACGATCCCGTGCATTGTGACGCGGCGGCAAAGCGGGTACGATTCCAACTGTAACAATTCCCCGGCATAGCGCGGCGGCAACGAAGGTCACCGCGAGGGAACCCGAAGCAATGGCCGCAGTCACCAAGCTCCCGATCGCTCACATCGCAGATCTCGCTGAATTCGCCGAGGCTAATCCCTCGATCCCCGAGAAGGCGGTTACCGAGCGCCGCCAGTATCGGACGATCTGGATTTCCGACGTGCATCTCGGCACGCGCGGCTGCAACGCGGCGATGCTGATCGACTTTCTCGATCATGTCGACAGCGAGACCATGTATCTGGTCGGCGACATGATCGACGGTTGGCAGCTGCGGAAGAAATTCTACTGGCCGGCCGCGCACAACGACATCGTCTGGCGCATCCTGAAGCGCGCCAAGCGCGGAACCCGGATCGTGTATATCCCCGGCAATCATGACGAGGTGTTTCGCCAGTTCACCGGGCTGAACTTCGGCGGCGTAGAAATCCGGCGCCAGGCGGTGCACGAAACCGCCGACGGCCGCCGCCTGCTCGTTCTGCACGGCGACGAATTCGACGCGATCACGCTGAGCCACAAGTGGCTCGCGCATCTGGGCGACGCGGCCTATCATTTCACCATGGCGCTCAATCGCTGGGTGAACGCCTATCGCCGCTGGGCCAAGCTGCCGTACTGGTCGCTCAGCAAATACGCCAAGCAGAAGGTGAAGAACGCCGTCGAGTTCATTTCGCAGTTCGAGGAGATCGTCGCGCACGAGGCCGGCACGCGCGGAGTCGACGGTGTGATCGCCGGGCATATCCACACCGCCGAGATGCGCACGATCGAGGGCATCGAATACTATAACGACGGCGATTGGGTGGAGGGTTGCACTGCGCTCGTGGAGCATTACGACGGGCGGATGGAGATCCTGCACTGGGCCGATGAAATGGCGGCGCGCGATGCGCCCGAGGCATCAGGGGTGGCGGCGCTGGCGGCTGCGTGAGCGAGGAGGCGGCCGTGCGCATCGCGATCGTCACCGACGCCTGGGAACCGCAGGTCAATGGAGTCGTCCGCACGCTGCAGTCGGTCCGCTCGTTGCTCGAATCGCGCGGGCATTCGGTGCTGGTGATCTCGCCAGACCGTTTCTATTCGGTGCCGTGCCCCACCTATCCTGAAATCCGGCTGGCGCTGGCGCGAGTGGCCTATGTCGGCAAGCTGCTCCAGGAATTCCGGCCCGACGCGATCCACCTCGCAACCGAGGGGCCCGTGTGCGTGGCCGCGCGGCGCTGGTGTCTGCGCCGCGGCGTTCCCTTCACCACTGCCTATCACACGCAGTTTCCCGATTATGTCTCTGCGCGTTCGGGCGTGCCGGCGGCCTGGATCTGGCGCTATATCCGCTGGTTCCACGGCCCGAGTTCGGCGATCCTTGCGTCGACTCCGTCGATCCGCGAGTCGCTGGTCGATCACGGCCTCGGCCAGGTCCGCCATTGGGGGCGAGGGGTCGATCTGTCCAACTTTCGGCCCGGGCTCGATCCGCATCCGGCGATGGCGGAGCTGCCGGGCCCGGTGCAGCTCTATGTCGGGCGGGTGGCGGTTGAAAAGAATCTTGAGGCGTTCCTGAAGACGAGTCATCCGGGCACCAAGGTCGTGGTCGGCGATGGCCCGGCGCGCGCGCATCTCGAATCGCGTGATCCCGACGTGAAGTTCCTGGGAGCGCTCTTCGGCTCCGAGCTGGCCAGCGCCTATGCCGCGGCCGATGTCTTCGTCTTTCCGAGCAGGACCGACACGTTCGGGCTGGTGATGATCGAGGCGATGGCCTGCGGCGTTCCGGTCGCCGCCTATCCGGTTACCGGGCCGATCGACGTGCTCACGCCTGAAGTCGGCGCGATGGCCGATGATCTGACCACCGCCATCGCGCAAGCGCTGACCAAGGATAGCGAGACGTGCGCCGCCTATGGGCGCACCTTCACCTGGGAAGCGAGTGCGCAGCAATTCCTTCACGCGCTCGTGCATATCGACGAGGTGGCGATCGCAGCGTGAACGCGTGTCGATGCAGCCAAACCTTGCCTCGCGCGGCCGTCCGCATTAAGTCCGCGTCATGACACGGCCACCCCGCAAGGGGTGGCCCTTATTGTTTCTGGAGAATTGCACCGTGGCCCAGCCGCTGATGCCGCACGCGACCGCTTCCTGGCTGGTCGATAATACTGCGCTCTCGTTCGAACAGATCGCCGACTTCTGCGGCCTGCACATTCTCGAGGTGCAGGCGATCGCCGACGACACCGCGGCGGCGAAGCTCACCGGCCGCGATCCGGTCCGCGCCCACGAGCTGACGATGGAGGAGATCGAGAAGGGGCAGCAGGACCCCGAGTATCGCCTCAAGATGCAGAAGGGCCCCGAGCAGGTCCGCCGGACCAAAGGCCCGCGCTATACACCCGTTTCGAAGCGTCAGGACAAGCCGGACGGCATCGCCTGGATTCTGCGCCATCACCCGGAAATCTCCGACGGCGCGATCGGCAAGCTGATCGGTACGACGCGTACGACGATCGCGGCGATCCGCGACCGCAGCCATTGGAACATCTCCAATATCGTTCCCAAGGATCCGGTCACGCTCGGCCTGTGCTCGCAGCGTGAGCTCGACGCGATCGTGGCACGCGCAGCCAAGCAGGCCGGCATCGAAGCCCCGGTCGACAACCGGCTCGAGGGCGACCGCGAGGCGCTGATCGAGCAGCTCCGCGCCGAGCGCGAGCAGGCGGCGCGCGACGCCGAGGCAGCCGCGGCCGGAGAGGGCGCCGCACCGAACCCCACGTTCGAGGATCCCTTCAAGCGCTGAACGGCAGCGCCCGTCGTCCGGGCGCAGGTGCGTGATCGCCGTCCGCGCCGGGCGGCGCCGACGAACCCCTTGCGTGAGCCACGGTTTGCGTTCACCCTCTGTTCCGCGGCTCGGATGAGTCGCGGAACGGAGGATGAGATGACGGACGAGTTGGTTTTCTACACCAATCCGATGTCGCGCGGGCGGATTGCCCGCTGGATGCTCGAGGAGACGGGCGCCGATTACCGCACCGAGCTTCTCGACTATGGTTCGACGATGAAGGCGGAAGCCTATCTTTCGGTGAACCCGATGGGGAAGGTGCCCGCGATCGTTCACAACGGCAGGGTCGTCACCGAGTGCGCGGCGATCTGTGCCTATCTGGCCGAGAGCTTTCCCGATTCGGGGCTCGCGCCCCGGGCGGAGGAGCGGGCCGACTATTATCGCTGGCTGTTCTTCGCCGCGGGGCCGCTCGAGCAGGCCGTCACGAACAACTGGGCGAAGTTCGTTCCCGGCGACGACCAGGCGATGATGTTCGGCTATGGCAGCTACGACCGGGCGGTCGACGTGCTCGAATATGCCGTGTCGCGAAATCCCTACATCGCGGGTGAGCGTTTTACTGCCGCCGACGTCTATGTCGGTTCCTCGGTTGCCTGGGGAACGCAGTTCGGCACGTTGCCCGGGCGCGATGCGTTTGCCGCCTATGTCGCCCGGGTGACCGATCGGGACGCCTATCGCCGCGCGACCGAACTCGACGATGCGGCGATGCCCGAGCAGGCGCCTGCCTGATCGGGCGGAGCGCCGGGAGCCGCGGAACTCGCGGTGCCGAGCGTACCGCTCACGCGAGAATTGTCGTCTGACCTTGGGAGTGCGCTTCGCTCAGCCGTCCAGCCGGGCCATGCGCGCGGGCAGTTCGGCCATCACTGCGCTGCGGCCGGCATCGTCGAGCCGAGTCCATTGCGCGATCTCGTCGCGTGTGCGGCCGCAGCCCAGGCACCAGCCGGTGTCGACATCGAGCGTGCACACCAGCACGCAGGGCGATTCGATCTTCTGGACCGGGACGCTCTCGATCATCCGGCGGGCGTCAGCTTCCGAAGCCGAAGTTCAGGAAATTGGGCACCGGGCCGTTCCAGCCTTCATCGGCTGAATCGGGCGCAGAATCGTCCACTGCCGTCCGCTGCGGTTCCGGCGCCTTGCGCTCGCCCCGCTCACGGCGTGGCGCGGCGGCTCGGCTAGGCCGCCGTTCGCGGTCGCCCTCACGCTCGGCTCTGTGCTCGGCGGCCTTGCTCGACCGGGGAGCGGCCGGCGCGCTGTCGCCCGACGTTTCCTTGGCCTTTGCCTTTGGCTCGGCCGCCTTGCGGCTGCGCGGCGCGCGTGCCGGTCGGGCTTTCTCGGCTTCGTCGCCAGACGATGCCGCAGGCGTTTCGCCGCTGCTCAGCCGCTGGATCTTCTGGCCGGTCAGCTTCTCGATATTGGCGATGTTCTCCGCATCTTCCGCGGTGACGAAGGTATAGGCGACGCCGGATGCCCCGGCGCGGCCCGTGCGGCCGATGCGGTGGACATAATCGTCCGGATGCCACGGCGCATCGAAGTTGAAGACGTGGCTCACGCCTTTCACGTCCAGGCCGCGGGCCGCCACGTCGGATGCGACCAGGATGTTGACTTCGCCCGACTTGAACCGGTCCAGCTCGGCGATCCGGGCCGACTGGTCCATATCGCCGTGAATCTCGCCCGAGCTGAAGCCCGAGCGCTTCAGGCTCTTGTTGAGTTCGCGCACCGTCGTCTTGCGGTTGCAGAAGATGATCGCAGTGCGCACGTCCTCTTCGCCGAGCAGGCGGCGCAGCTCCTTGCGCTTGTCGGCGGATGCGACCGGCACCACCCACTGGGTGATGTTGGTGTTGGTCGTCGCCGGCCGCGCCACTTCGATCGTCTTGGGATTGTCGAGGAACTTGTCGGCCAGCTTCTTGATCGGCGGCGGCATCGTCGCCGAAAACAGCAGCGTCTGCCGCTGCTTGGGGAGCTTGGTGCAGATTTCCTCGATGTCGGGGATGAACCCCATGTCGAGCATCCGGTCGGCCTCGTCGATCACGAGCAGCGAACAGCCGGTGAGCAGGATGTTGCCGCGGCCGAACAGGTCCATCAGCCGGCCCGGAGTGGCGATCAGCACGTCGACGCCCTTTTCGAGCGCCTTGATCTGGTCGCCCATCGATACGCCGCCGATCAGCAGCGCCATCGAAAGCTTGTGATACTTGCCGTAGGCCTCGAAATTCTCGGCAACCTGCGCGGCGAGCTCGCGGGTCGGCTCGAGGATCAGGCTGCGCGGCATGCGGGCGCGGCTGCGGCCCTGCGCCAGGATGTCGATCATCGGCAGCACGAAGCTGGCGGTCTTGCCGGTCCCCGTCTGCGCAATGCCGATCAGGTCGCGCATCATCAGCACGCTGGGAATGGCGTTCGCCTGGATGGGAGTGGGCTCGGAGTAGCCGGCCTCTCCCACGGCGCGCAGCAGTTCGTCAGACAGGCCGAGATCGGCAAAATTCATGCGGTTGTCCGGAAATCAGGCGCGTTTCGCGCCGGTCAAGCGGTGCCCGCGCTTGCGGATTTGCCGCGAAATGTCAAGCCGCGACGCGGTTTATCGTACCGGCACCAGCTGGTGGAATTCGCGGATCTGGCACGAGCCGCCCGAGCGCGAGCGTAGCGATTCGCGCCCTGCACAGAGCATCCCGTCGCGGCTGCGCCGAATATAGAGGCTCGAATAATATCCGAGCGCCGGGCACCGCGATTCGAGGCGCGCCCGCACCCTGCTGCCGTCGTCGAGCACGAAATCGACGGCGTCGCCGCCGCTCACGCCCGCGGACAGGATCCGCGCCATCGGTACGCAGCGTTCGGCCGGGCGCTCGCGCCATTGGCTGTGCCGCATCCGCACCGTCAGAGTCACGCTGGGTACGCGCACCGTCGCCTGCTCGCGCGAGCGCAGATGCGACGCATCCTGCATGGGCGGCGCGGGCGCCGAGCTGGGCGCGGCGAGCAGAATCAGCATCGCGGCCGCGGGAAGCGGATTGAACATTGCGTCCGGCTCGTAGCGCGCGGGTTTGAACATCGGATGAATTGGCCGAGCCGAATGCGCATGATATTCCCGCCGCGATGACTCCCGCACAGTCCCAGCTAGTCGAGAGCGTCCGCGATCGCTTCGGACCCAAGGCTGCCGTAACCGATGCCGAGGCGATCGCGCCCTGGCTCACCGACTGGCGCAACCGCTATCACGGCGCCTCTCCCGCGCTGCTGGCGCCTGCCTCCACGGCCGAGACGGCGGCGATCGTCGGCCTCGCCGCGGCGGCGGGCGTGCCGCTGGTGCCGCAGGGCGGCAATACGTCGATGGTCGGTGGGGCGACTCCTCCGGCTGATGGATCGGCGCTGATCCTTTCGCTGCGCCGGATGAATCGCATCCGCAGCCTGTCGTCCGACGAAAATCTCGCTGTCGCCGAGGCCGGTGTGATCCTCGCCGATCTTCATGCCGCGGCGAACGGCGCCGGGCGGCGCTTTCCGCTGACCCTGGGCGCGCGCGGCAGCGCGACGATCGGCGGACTGGTCTCAACCAACGCGGGGGGAACCCAGGTCCTGCGGTTCGGCACGATGCGCAGCCTGGTCGCGGGCGTGGAGGCAGTGCTGCCCGACGGATCGGTGCACGATGGGCTGGCGGCGCTCAAGAAGGACAATCGCGGCTATGACCTCGATCAGCTGCTGATCGGGGCGGAAGGAACGCTGGGCGTGATCACTGCCGCGGTGCTCCGGCTCGTGCCCGAGGTGAAGCAGCGCGCCGTCGCCTGGGCCGGCCTGCCGAGCCCGCAGATGGCGCTCGAATTGCTCCGGGCGATCGAGGCGCGCACTGATTCGGTCGAGAGTTTCGAGATTATTCCCGGCGATTCGCTGGGGCTCGTGCTGCGGCATATTCCCGACACGCGGGCGCCGCTTTCGGGTGCGCATCGCTGGCACGTGCTGATCGAAGCCGTGGCGAGCGACGCCGACGCCGAGCCGCCCGCCACGCTGCTCGAGCGGCTGCTTGCCGAGGCGCTGGAGCGGGGTGCGGTGGAGGATGTCGTGATCGCCGCCAGCGAAGCACAGGCCGAGGCGTTCTGGCGGCTGCGCGATTCGCTTTCGGAAGCGGAACGGGCGAGCGGACCCGCGGTGCAGCACGACATCTCGGTTCCCGTCGCCGGCATGCCGCGCTTCATGGTCGAGGCGGCTGCCGCGGCCGAGGCGCGCTTTCCGGGCACGCACGCGACTGCTTTCGGCCATCTCGGCGACGGCAATGTTCACTTCCATATCCGGGCGCCCGCGGGCGTGGAGCGCGATCGCTGGTATGCCGAGGCCGCGCCCGAGATCACGCGCTTCGTCCACGATCAGGTGGTCGCCGCCGGCGGCTCGATCTCCGCCGAACATGGCATCGGCCAGATGAAGCGCGCCGAGCTCGAGCGGCTGGGGCCGCCCGAGCGGCTGGCGGCGCTGCGCGCGATCAAGGCGGCGCTCGATCCGAAGGGGATTTGCAATCCGGGCAAGCTGGTGGCGCTTGCACACGAAGCCCCTTCTTCATAGAGCGGCGCGACGATCGATCTCAGGAGAGTTTCATGGCCACCGCGCCGACGCAGCAGTCGCTTCCCCTGTTCTACAACAAGCTCGAGCCGCTCTCGACTCAGACGCACGGCGACTATCGTATCCGTCGCGCCGACAAGGCACCCTTTGTGGCAAAGCAGCATGCCATTCCGGTGACGGTCGAGGAATTCCCGCTGGTGCAGCGCCGCATGCCGATCGTCTTCTCGGTGGGCGACGAGCCGGTTCCGTTGGGGCTGATGGGCCTCAACGAAGGGGTCAACGTCTTCTTCGACGACGAAGGCAAGCTCACCGAGGATGATTTCTACATCCCGGCTTATATCCGCCGCTATCCCTATCTCCTCGCACGGCTTCGCCCCGAAAGCGACGAGCTGTCGCTGTGCTTCGACCCGACTTCGGACTCGGTCGGCGCGTTCGACGAGGGCGAGAAGCTGTTCGAGGACGGCCAGCCGACCGAGATGACCAAGGGCATCCTCAAGTTCAACGAGGAGTTCGAGCGCGCCGGTCACAACACCGGCCAGTTCATGAAGGAGCTCAAGGAGCTCGGCCTGCTGATCGACGGCGAAGTCTCGATCCAGCCGGAGGGCGCCGAGCAGCCGTTCATCTATCGCGGCTTCCTGATGGTCGACGAAAAGAAGCTCAACGACCTGCGCGGCGATCAGCTGCGCAAGATCGTGCAGAACGGCATGTTGCCGCTGATCTATGCGCACCTCTTTTCGCTGTCGCTGATGCGCGACATCTTCGGCCGTCAGATGCGACTGGGCAAGGTGCCGCAGCCGCAGATGCCGCCGGTGAACTGAGGCAAAATTGGCGGTCGCGTTCCGGGGCCGCTACGACCGAGTGGCGATCATCTTTCACTGGGTGATCGCCGCGCTGGTGCTGGTCAATCTCGCGATCGGCCTGTTCCACCAATCGCTGTTCGACGGCATGAGCCTCATGCCGTTCCACAAATCGAACGGCATCCTGATCCTGGGCTTGAGCATCGCCAGGCTCGGCTGGCGGCTGAGCCATCGGCCGCCATCGTTGCCCGCCGGCAGTCCGCGCTGGGAACGCGCGCTCGCCCGCAGCGTGCACTGGCTCTTCTATGCGCTGTTGATCCTGTTGCCGCTCAGCGGCTGGATCTTTTCGTCCAATCCGGCGCGGCCGCGGCCGATCGACTGGTTCGGCCTGTTCGAGCTTCCGGTCCTGCCGGTCGGCGAGGCGCTCGCGGGCGCTGCGCATGGTGGCCACGAACTGATGGGCCTTGCGATGGCGGGGCTGGTCGCCCTGCATGTCGCCGCGGCGCTGCGGCACCATTTCGTGGTGCGCGACCGCACCTTGGCACGGATGCTGCCCTGAACGGGGCGGTTGCAAAAAGATTACAGTATTTCCGAGTGTTGGCCCCCTTGAAGCCAAGTGATCCGCCCTCTATATTGAGGTTCGTACGGTCTCGTGTCCCCCCTTTCGCGGGGCCGTGCGACACGCCTTCGGGCGTGTCTCCTCCCTGAACCTTGGCCACCACGTGCTTCGTGCACGTGGTGGTTTTTTTATGGCTATTCGGCCGCTTGCGCGCCGGGCGAGGCTTCGTCGGCAATCGCGTCGATCATCGCCCGCAGCAGTCCGCTGGTGAAGTCCATCCCGCGACCGGGCGAGTCGAGCGCGGGATCGAGGTAGAGCGCCCGGTCGAACTCGATCTGGATCGCGTGAATGGCTTCGGCGGGCGCGGCGTGCCGCTCGATCACATGCCCGCCCGAATAGGGTGCGTTGGCGGCGGCGAGCACTCCCGAGGCGCGCGCAACTCCTTCCAGACGGCTCAGGAAGCGGCTGGAGGCGCTGCGGCCGAACCGGTCGCCGAAAACGATTCGCGGCGCCTTCCCGGCCGGGGTGAGCGGCGGCATCGAATGGATGTCGAGCAGCACGGCTATTCCGAAGCGGTCGCGCGCCGCCTTCAGCGCCGCTTCCACCGCCGCGTGATAGGGGCGATGGTCGCTGCGGATGCGCGCCGTCACTTCGTCGCTGGACCAGCGCCGTCGCCAGATGTCGGCGCTGTTGCCCGCCCGCCTCGGAACGAGCCCCAGGCCGCTGCGCAGTTTCGCCGATTGCGGTTGGCCGCCGGTTACGCCTTCCTCCACTCGCGGGTCGCGCTCGGCTTCGCTGCGGTTGAGATCGATCCAGGCGCGGGCGAGCCGTGCCACGAACAGGGTTTCGCCGCCGTGCGCCGCCAGCGCCACTGCGTCGATGTGGCGGTCCTCCAGCGATTTCAGATGGTCGAGCGGAACGCGCAGCGCAGTGCGCAGCGGCAGCGGATATTCGCGCCCGGCATGCGGGACGGAAAGTACGACGGGGCTTAGCGGCTCCGCGGGTCCGTGGCGGACGAAGGAGGACGTATCCGTCACTGCCTCCTGCCTAGCCGAGCGATCGCCGCCGGGGCAACAAGTCTGCGACGAAGCTGGAAAATCTTAAGGCCTTCCCGCATAGTCTGCGGCCGAACTCGTGGGGTGGTGATGATCAGGATCTTGCTGGCCGAAGACGATCGCGTCATGCGCGAGTATCTTGCGCGTGCGCTTGAGCGGTCGGGCTATGCAGTGAGCGCGGTCGATCGGGGGACGGCGGCGCTGCCGCTGCTCGAGAACGAGCGATTCGATCTGCTGCTCACCGATATCGTGATGCCGGAGATGGACGGGATCGAACTGGCGCAGCGCGCGAGCGAAATTGCGCCCGATATGCGCGTCATGTTCATCACCGGATTTGCCGCGGTGACGTTGAAGGCAGGGAAGCAGGTGCCGCAGGCGCGGGTGCTTTCCAAACCGTTTCACCTCCGCGATCTGGTGCTGGAAGTCGATCGGTTGTTCGAAGCGGAGAGCGTTCCGAGCCGAAACTGAAACCGGAAGTGTCGAGGCGCTTGCAAGGGGGAACGACTCTCGGTAAAGCGCGCGGCTCCCGGGGGCGCGTAGCTCAGTGGTAGAGCACTGTGTTGACATCGCAGGGGTCGCAAGTTCAATCCTTGCCGCGCCCACCATTTTTCGAAAAGCCCGTCAGCTTCGCCTGGCGGGCTTTTTCGATTCTGCGGTCGGGCGCCGGTGATTTGGCGGGACGCGCGGCGCAAGCTGCGCTAGCCGGGCAAGGATGCGCAGGATCGCCTATCTGATTTCCGGGTTCGTCGCGCTCGGGCTGGGCCTGGTCGGCGCGGTGCTGCCGCTTCTGCCGACCGTGCCCTTCCTGATTCTCGCCGCCTTCTGCTTCGCGCGAAGCAGTCCCGCGCTCGAACGGCGACTGCTCGACCATCCTCGAATCGGTCCGCACATCGTCATCTGGCGGGAAAAGGGAGCCATCAGCCGGCGGGGGAAGCGCGCCGCGCTGCTGGCGTTCGGTTTCAGCATCGCCCTCGGACTGCTGCTGGTACCGCTACCCTGGTCGCTCGTCCCGGTCGCGGCGGCGATTCTGGGCGGCAGCTGGATCTGGACTCGCCCGGAGGCGTAGTTCACGCCGCGCGGATTGCTCAAGCGGTTGTTTCGGGACGATACTGTCGCACACCTAGGCCAAGGCTTCTGAGTCTCGGACGAAGATGACCGTAAACATAGAACGGCCGTCACTCGATACGTACGACAAGGTCAAGCATAACGTCAGGCAAAGATTCATGGCGACGTAGAAGCTACTCCAGCGACACAGGCAGGGTATCAAAATTTACCTGTCGTAACATCAATGCCGTGCGTAGATGCGGCCCGTCGCGTCGCCAACCGGATGCGGCGTTCAGGGGGTGGGGATGACTATTTCACGCAGGTCTATGGTCCAGGGTCTCGGCGCGACGGCGTTGCTCGCCGGGTGCAGCGGTGGTGGCGGATCGACCGGAGGAACTGTCGTAACGCCCACTCCGACACCCGCCCCCAGTCCCACTCCCACGCCGAGTCCGTCGCCGACGCCTTCTCCGTCTCCGGCCGCCGCCGTGAAAGTCGTCACCACGGGCATGTCGGTATTCCTCGGCGCGGATCTGGTCGGCGGCAATTATCCCGACCGGAGCCAGTTTATGGCCGATCACGCGCCGGTGGCCTATTTCGTGAATCGTCTGCGCGAACTGCGCACCACGGCCGATGGCGCGGTTACGGAGCGCAACGTGGCTGTGGGCGGATCATTCGATCATGAGGTGGTCGCGCAATATGCCGGGGCTGCCGGAAAGCCATACGATATCGCCTTCCTTGGCCTCGCGATGAACAGCGGCACCGTCTATGGCGTCAACAGTCGCGGACCGAACGCAGCGTTCACGCGTAACGTACTGAAGGATTTCCTCGTCGCGCTGAAGGGCGAGGGCGTGCGCCCGATCGTGTGCAACACCATCCACATGTGGCCGGAAAAAGCCACGCCAGCGGGAATGGCGGCGGCGCTGGTGGAGGGCATCGCCTATCCGCCCGAATGCGCCACGTTGTTCCAGCACGCCACGCTGACGTTCGATGCAGCCCGAGGCGAGATCACAGTGGATCCGGCGCTGCTGTCCTCCGGTCCCGGTCGTTTCGTGCAAGCAGGGTCGCAGTTGCGCATTCGGCAGGATGGCGGCGCTAACAACGGCCAGACGATGGTCGTCGCTGCCAGGGTTTCGGAGAGCGTGCTGCGGGTACAGCCGGGCGATATCAAGGAAAGCGGTACGTTCTGGACCTTGGTCCAGCATTACGCGCCCCCCGCAGAGGAAATTCTGGTGCCCCCACCTTCGCAGCAGCTCCAGAACAAGGACTGGACCGGTAATGGCGTGGCGGTGGACGGACTGTACAGCTTCTCGCACTGGAACGGTATGCTGCGCGAATTGTGCGAAGAGGTGGGCGTGCTGATGCTCGACATCGAGTATCGCGGCTTCCGTTGGGTCGAGAAGCATGGCTGGGAATCGGTTTATGTGTCGACCTATGCGGGCCAGCGATTCGAGACGTTCAATCACCCGCAACATGCCGCGCAAAGCGTTATCTATGGCGATGTGATGCGGGAAGCCGCGGAGCGATACCAGGCAGGAACCTTGCCGAATGGCTTTGCTGTGTTGCGGGGGCCGGAGATTGCCTGAAGGCTTTCGCTTGCTCGCGTCGATCGCATGTGAACGGACGAAGGCTCGGTCGGGCGACCGCGATACGGCGCCTGGAGGCCTGGTTCACGCCTCGCGGATTTCGTCGAGAAACGCCGCTACCTGATGTGACAGCTGGCTGGCGTCCACCAGCAGCCGATCGGCGAGCTCCTGCATCTCGTGCGCGCTGTCGGAAGCGGCGCGGGAAGTGCCGCCGATCGCCTCGACGTCGCGGTGGATCGCGTTGGTCGCCTCGACCACTTCATCGACGTTGAGCGCGATTGTCCGCGTGGCGTTTTCCTGCACTCCGACGGCACCCTGCACGTCGCCGGCGAGTGCCGCCATGGTGGCGATCGCTCGTTCGACGCTCTCTTGGCCAGCGGCGACTTCGTCGATCCCGTGGCGGATTTCGCGGACATGGGCGGTGATCCGCTCGGCGGCATTGCCGGTCTGCGTCGAAAGCTGTTTCACTTCGTTGGCGACGACCGTGAATCCGCGGCCGGCCTCGCCCGCGCGGGCCGCTTCGATCGTGGCGTTGAGCGCGAGCAGATTCACCTGGCGCGCGATCTCGCTGATGAGGGCGATCACCGAATCGATCGACTGGGCGGAGTCCAGCAACTCGCGCGCGCGCGCGCTTCCGGTGCTCACCAGTGCCAGTGCGTCCGCCGCCGCCGTCTCCGTCTCGCGCGTGCTGCGGCCGATCCGCCCCAGCGATACGGCGAGCTCGCGCCCCCGTTCGGCGATCTCGCCCATGTTCTGGCTGGTTTGCGATGCGGCGGAGGCCACGGCGGTCGCATGATCGCCCGCCATCTGCGCGCGCTCGGCAGTGGCTCCGGCGTTGCGCTGGACGAGTTCGGCGAGTCGGGTCATCGCCTCGCCGACCGACTGGACCTGGCCTTCGAAACGCTCGCTCGCGCGCTCGATCCGCTGCGCTCGGGCGATGCGGGTCCGCGCCGAGCGAAGTTCGCGCTCGGCGGCAATATGGACGAGGCGGCGATTGGTGATCACGCCGAACAGCCGGCCTCCGTGCGTCAGGATCATGCCCTCCGCCCCGCTCGACTCCCGATAGGCGTCGATGAGCGCGCCGACATCCTGCGTCACTTCGGCGGTGGGGCAGGGGCGGACGTGGCGGGCGATGCCGCGCCCATAGGCAGGGTTGCGCAGCAGCGCATGACCGAAGGGATTGAGCAGCAGCCGCCGCACGTCCTTTTCGAACACCGCCCCCACCGGGCGCCGTTCGCTGTCGAGCACCGGCACCAGCCGCAGATCGGTATCACGATGAAACACGTCGACAGCGTCGAACAACGTGCCGTCCAGCGACAGCGACGGCGGATCGCGTTCGGCGTCGGTCAGCCAGCTCCCGGGAAGGGGGCGACGCGATTCGGCGGGTTCCGGGGCGAGAGCGGTATGAAGCATCGCCGGCAGGATTAGGGGCGGCTTGGTAAAGAGGCGATTAGCCGTTGGTGACAGTTCGGCGACAAACGGCGTTTTTCTGTGCTCCGCCGCCGCTCTTGCTAGCACGTAGAGCAGGAGCTAGTGGACGGCCCGTGACGGGTTCCCGCCGAGGTGGGATCAAGAGGGAATGCGGTGCGTGGAGGCAACTCCGCAATGCCGCGGCTGCCCCCGCAACTGTAACCGGAGAGCCGGTACGCCACATGCCACTGGGGCTCGCCCTGGGAAGGCGGCGTATCCGGCGGCGACCCGGAAGCCAGGAGACCTGCCCGTCGCCGTCGATTCCATCGCGCGGGCGGGGTGCACCGGGCGGACGAGGGCGAAATCCTCGAGCGAGCGACACCACACGCGGGGTCGGTCGCAGCGCGAAGACCCTGCCGACAAGGGTGCTTTGCGAATGTTGAACTACCGTATTCTCCTGTGCGCCTCCGCGGCGCTGCTTCCGGCCGCGCCTGCTGCGGCCCAGGTCGCCGCCGAGGACGAAGCGATCGTCGTCACTGCCTCCGGCGTCGCCCAGTCGGCCGACGAGACCGGACGTTCGATCACGGTCCTCGAGCGCGAGGAGATCGAACGGCGCCAGTCGGTCGTGCTCTCCGATCTCCTGTCCGCCACGCCGGGCGTGGCGACGAGCCGCAACGGCGCGATCGGCGGCTTCACCGGCGTTCGCATCCGCGGCGCCGAGGCCGAGCAGACGCTGGTGCTGATCGACGGCGTCCGCGTGAACGATCCCTCCTCGCCGGGCGGCAGTTTCGATTTCGGCAATCTGCTGACCGGCTCGATCGAGCGAGTCGAGGTGCTGCGCGGGCCCAACTCGGTGGTCTGGGGCAGCCAGGCGATCGGCGGCGTCGTCAATATCGTGACCACGGCGCCGGTCGACGGGCTCGCGGCGCGGGCCGATGCCGAATATGGCACTGCCGATCAGATCGCCGCCAATGCCAGCATCGCCGCCGGCAACGATCGAATCCAGGGCGCGATCGGCGGCGGCTGGTTCGAAACCGACGGCATCTCCAATGCGGCGAGCGGCACCGAGCCCGACGGCTATCGCCAATATCGCGCCACCGGACGCCTCCGCGCCGAGGTCGCGCCGGGACTCGGCGCCGAGCTGCGCGGCTATTATGCCGACAGCCGCTTCGATCTCGATGGCTTTGAGTCAGCGCCGCCCTACGGCTTCGTCGATACCGCCGAATATGCCGAGGCACAGCAGATCTTCGGCTACGCCGGCATCTTCGCCGAGCTCGGTCCGGTCACGAACCGGCTCGGCTTCTCGCTCGCCGACATCAATCGCGACAGCTATGATCCTGCGGTCGGCACCGATCCGATCTATCTCTATCGCGGGCGCACCGAGCGGTACGAATATCAGGGCGATGCACGGCTCGCCGACGGTGTGCTGCGCTTCGTGTTCGGCGCCGAGCACGAAAATCTGCGTTTCTACGATGGCTCGGAAACCTTTCGCGCTGATCTCACCAGCGTCTATGGCCAGGCGATCGTCACGCCGATCGAGCCGCTCACGCTGACCGCCGGCGTGCGCAACGATTCGCACAGCGACTTCGGCGATCACACCAGCTTCGGCGCCAATGCGGCGCTGCAGCTCGCCACCGGAACGCTGGTGCGCGCAAGCTATGGCGAGGGGTTCAAGGCGCCGACCCTCTATCAGCTCTTCGCACCCTTCTACGGCACGGCCACGCTCGAGCCGGAGACGGCGGAGAGCTGGGAAGCCGGCGTCGAGCAGTCGTTGCTCGACGAGCGCATTCGCATCGGCGCCACCTATTTCCATCGCGACACGCGAAACCAGATCGATTTCGACCCGGCGACTTACACCTATGCCAATCTGGCGCGCACGCGGGCCGAGGGAGTCGAGTTCGAGCTGTCGGTGCGGCCGGTCGTGGCGCTTCGGCTGACCGCGAACTATACGTACACCGATACAGAGAACCGGTCGGAGGGCTTCGTCGGCAACGATCTGGCGCGACGGCCGGACGATGCGGCGAGCGTGCTGGTCGATTGGCGCGCGCCGTTCGGTTTGGCGCTTGGAGCGACCTTCACCATCGTCGGCGACAGCTTCAACGATCAGGGCAATTACACGCGGCTCGACGGGTATGAACTGGTGAGCGTGCGGGCCGAGATGCCGGTGACCGAGCGGATCGCAGTGTACGGCCGCGTCGAGAATCTGTTCGACGAGCAGTATGAGACGGTCGCGGGCTACGGCACCTACGGGCGCGCCGCCTATGCCGGTGTCCGGTTGCGGCTCGATTGATGGCGGCCGGCGGCGCCCCTTCGGCTGACGATCGTGTCGGACGCCCGCCGACACGAGTGCCGGGGGGCGTCGCGGCGCTGATTTTGCTTCTGGGCGGCTGCGGGCAGGCCCCGCAGTCGACCGGCGGCATCGTCTCGACCAATCCCTGCGCCGATGCGATGCTGGTCGAGCTGGTGCCGGATGACCGGATCGCGGCGATTAGCCATTATTCCGCCGATCCGATGGCGACCTCGATCCCGATCGAGACGGCGCGCCGCTTCCGAACCACCGCCGGCACTGCCGAGGAAGTGATCGCGCTCGATCCCGACCTAGTGGTGGCGAGCAGCTTCACCCAGGCCTCGACTCGCGAGGCCTATCGCCGCGCGGGGCTCGACGTGCTCTACCTCGATTCGCCGACGACGATCGCTGGCAGCAAGGCGCAGGTGGCCGAGCTGGCGGAGGCGGTGGGTGCCCCGGCTGCGGGAGACGCACTCATCGCCCGAATCGATGCCGCAGTTGCGGCCGCCCGGCCGCCCGCCGAGCCGCCGGTCGCCGCGCTCGTCTGGATCCGCGGCAATCTGGTCTCGGGAAGCGGGACATTGCTCAGCGAGATGCTCGATCGCGCCGGCTTCCGCGATGCGGCCGCCGATTATGGTCTTCGCTTCACCGGCTATCTTCCCGCCGAGCATGTCATCGCCGATCCGCCGCGCGTGATGCTGGTGCCCGACGCGCCCGGCCGTTCGGCCAGCGCGCGCGCGGCGCAATTGCGGGGGCGGGTGCTCTCGCATATGGGCGCGCGCGTGGAACAGGCGCATTTTCCTCGGCACCTCGTGAACTGCGGCGGCCCCGTGATCGCGGAGGCGATGACGCGCCTCGCCGCGATCCGGCGCGAGATTCGATGAGCCGCGCCGGGCTGATCGGCGGGCTGGCGGCGCTGGTCGTGCTGCTGTTCGTCGGCTCGCTGGCCGCGGGGAAGGTATGGGTGCCGCTCGGCGCCTGGTGGCTGCACGACGATCCGCGCTTCCTGATCGTCACCGAGCTGCGCCTCCCGCGCGCGATCCTCGCGACTGCCATCGGCGCTGCGCTGGGACTTACCGGTGCGGTCCTGCAAGGCTATCTGCGCAATCCGCTCGCCGATCCGGCGGTGGTCGGCATCTCGTCGAGTGCCGCGCTGGGCGCGGTCGCCGCGATCGTGCTGTTCGCCGCCGATGCGCCGCTCGTCATCTTCGGCTGCGCGATGCTCGCCGCCTGTGGGTCGATGCTGTTGCTGGCGGGGCTCGCCTGGCGCGCGCAGAGCGCGGTCGCCTTCATCCTGGCGGGCACCGTGCTCGCGAGCCTTGGCGGCGCGCTGACTGCCTTTCTCATCTCGGTCGCGCCCAACCCCTGGGCAACCGCCGAGATCATCGACTGGATCATGGGCGCGCTCACCGATCGCAGCTTCGCCGAAGTGGTGCTGGCGCTGCCGTTCATCCTCGTCGGTTGCGGTCTGCTGCTGCTCACCGGCCGTGCGCTCGACGCGCTGACGCTGGGCGAGGACGCGGCCCGCTCGATGGGCGAACGGCTCGATCGGACGCAGCTGCTGATCGTGCTCGGCTCCGGGCTGGCGGTGGGTGCCAGCGTCGCGGTGACGGGCGTGGTCGGCTTCGTCGGGCTGATCGTTCCGCATCTGCTGCGCCCGCTCGCCGGTGCGCGCCCCTCCGCGCTGCTGGTGCCGAGCGCGCTGGGCGGCGCGGTGCTGGTGCTCCTGGCCGACAGCCTCGTGCGGCTGGCGCCGGGTGCGGGGGAGATTCGGCTGGGAGTGGCAATGGCGCTGATCGGAACGCCCTTCTTCTTTTGGCTGCTTCTGCGCATGCGGCGGTCGGCATGGATCTGAGCGTCGACCGCCTTGCCGTCAGCCTTGGCGAGCGGCGTGTCCTTGAGGATGTCACGGCCCGCTTCCGCGCGGGCCGCGTCACGGCGATTCTCGGTGCGAACGGATCGGGGAAGACCACGCTGGTCCGCACGATGGTCGCGCTGCTCGATCCCGACGCGGGCGAGGTCCGGCTGGGGAAGAGCGTCGTGCGTCGGCTCGATCCGCGCGAGCGGGCACGGCGGATCGGCTATCTGCCGCAGGATGCGCGCGTGCACTGGAACGTCACGGTGCGCGATCTGGTGGCGCTCGGCCGCCTGCCGCATCGCGCGCCTTTCGCCGGACCCTCCCCCGCCGACGAGGCGGCGGTGACGGCGGCGCTGGAGGCGACCGGCACGACTCGCTTCGCGAAGCGGCGGGCCGATGCGCTTTCGGGCGGTGAGCGGGCGCGGGTGCTGCTCGCGCGCGTGCTCGCCGGCACGCCCGAATGGCTGCTGGCGGACGAGCCGCTCGCCAGCCTCGATCCCCGGCATCAGCTCGATCTGCTCGAACAGCTGCGTGGGCTGGCCGGATCGGGACTGGGAGTGGTGCTGGTGCTCCACGACCTCGTCCAGGCGGCGCGCGCGGCGGACGATGTGCTGTTGCTGAAGGACGGGCGAGTGATCGCCTTCGGCCCGGCGCGTGAGGTGCTGTCGCATCAGCCGCTGCGCGAGGCGTTCGGCGTCGAGGTCATGGTGATCTCGGACGAGCTGGGATTCGCGATTCCGGTGCCGATCGGGCGGGTGAAATCCTGAGGCCTCTTGCCCCAAGCCGCGCAATTTTATTACACGGCACTCGACTCGGCGCCCGCGGTTTGTATCCCGCGAGAGAGCAGCGCCAGCCCTAGGAGAGCGCCATGCGTACCATCGATCATCTCATCGCCGGCCACTCGGGGGGCGGTGCCGCGCGCCAGAGCGACGTTTTCGATCCGAACACCGGCAAGGTTCAGGCGAAGGTCCAGCTCGGCACCCAGACCGAACTCGACAAGGCGGTTGCCGCCGCTCAGGCCGCGCAGCCCGGCTGGGCCGCGACCAATCCCCAGCGCCGCGCGCGCGTGATGTTCAAGTTCAAGGAGCTGGTCGAGGCGAACATGGAGGAGCTGGCGCATCTGCTCAGCTCCGAACATGGCAAGGTGATCGCCGATGCCCGCGGCGACGTGCAGCGCGGGCTCGACGTGATCGAATTCGCCTGCGGCATCCCGCATGCGCTGAAGGGCGAATATACCCAGGGCGCGGGCCCGGGCATCGACGTCTATTCGATGCGCCAGCCGATCGGCATCGGCGCCGGGATCACGCCGTTCAACTTCCCCGCGATGATCCCGATGTGGATGTTCGGCGTCGCGATCGCGGTGGGCAACGCCTTCATCCTCAAGCCGTCGGAGCGCGATCCGAGCGTTCCCGTCCGCCTCGCCGAACTGTTCCTCGAAGCCGGCGCGCCCGAGGGCGTCCTGCAGGTGGTGCAGGGCGACAAGGAGATGGTCGACGCGATTCTCGATCATCCGGCGATCGGCGCGGTCAGCTTCGTCGGCTCGTCCGACATCGCGCATTATGTCTATCGGCGCGGAGTCGCTGCCGGGAAGCGCGTCCAGGCGATGGGCGGGGCGAAGAACCATGGCATCGTCATGCCCGACGCCGATCTCGACCAGGTGGTGCAGGACCTGTCCGGCGCAGCCTTTGGCTCGGCGGGCGAGCGCTGTATGGCGCTTCCCGTCGTGGTGCCGGTCGGAGAGGAAACCGCCGATCGCCTGCGCGAGAAGCTGATCCCCGCGATCGAGAGCCTGCGTGTCGGCGTCTCTACCGATCAGGAGGCGCATTACGGGCCGGTGGTGAACGCCGCGCACAAGGAGCGTGTCGAGAACTGGATCCAGAAGGGCGTCGACGAAGGCGCCGAGCTGGTGGTCGATGGCCGCGGCTTTCAGCTTCAGGGGCATGAAGAAGGCTTTTTCATCGGTCCGTCGCTGTTCGACCGCGTGACGACCGATATGGAAAGCTATCGGGAGGAAATCTTCGGCCCGGTGCTGCAGATCGTCCGCGCGCCCGATTTCGAGTCCGCGCTGCGGCTGCCGAGCGAGCATCAATATGGCAACGGCGTCGCGATCTTCACGCGCAACGGCCATGCCGCGCGCGAGTTCGCGCATCGAGTGAATGTCGGCATGGTCGGGATCAACGTGCCGATTCCGGTGCCCGTCGCCTATCACAGCTTCGGCGGCTGGAAGCGCTCGGCGTTCGGCGACGTCAACCAGCATGGCCCCGAGGGCGTCCGCTTCTGGACCAAGGTCAAGACGATCACCCAACGCTGGCCCGACGGCGCGGGCGATCTCCCGCGCGGTAGCGAGGATGGCGCCGCGGCGCGCATCCAGGACGCCTTCGTCATCCCGACGATGGGGTAAGGAGCAGCACGATGGAGACTGCGAGCTACGACATTCGGTTCGACGAACAGCGCGGTCTCCTGAAGCTGACGCTGCGCGGCTTCTGGTCGCTCGGGACACTTGACGCATTCCGTACCGAGCTCGTCGAGGTCGCGGCGCGCGTTCGGCAGCAACATTCCAGCTTTCCGGTGCTCAGCGATTCGAGTGCCTTCGCGGTGCAGTCGGTCGAGGTAGCCGACCGGCTCGGCGAACTCATGCTTGCCGGGGCGCAGGTGAACAGCGGACGCGTGGCGATCGTCGTCGGCAGCATCTTGAACAAGAAACAGGCGGAACGCGCGATGCAGGCGCCGAATCTGCGCGTGTTCGTCGACAAGGAGGAAGCGCTCGAATGGCTGATGCAGTGACTCGCCGACAGGTGTTTTCCGGCTCGCCCTACGAACAGCCCTTCGCCTATTGCCGTGCGGTGCGCACCGGCGACACGATCACCGTCGCCGGCACCGCCCCGATCGAAGCCGACGGCAGCTCGACTCCGGGAGATGCCGGCGCACAGGCCGATCGCTGCTTTGCGCTGATCTTCAAGGCGATCGAGGATCTCGGCGGCCGCGGCGCCGATATCGTGCGCACCCGCATGTTCATCACCGACCCCGCCGATGCCGAGGCGGTCGGCGCCGCGCACGGGCGGTGGCTGGCGATTGCGCGTCCCGCGGCTACGATGGTCGTCGTCTCGGCGCTGCTCCGCCCGGAGTGGAAGATCGAGATCGAGGCGGATGCGATCGTCGGAGGGGAGAGCGAATGCAGCGGCTGAAATCCGGCCCGGTCGTTTCGTCGGGCGATGCGGCAGCGTCGTGACGGTCCGCGCGCTTCTCCTCCTCGTCGCGCTGGTGACCATGCTGCTGCCGCGCGAACTGACCGTGCATCAGCTGCTGCCGCTGGCGAATGCCGAAGAATCGCCCGGCAAGCGCATCGCCCTCAGTTTCGACGATGTTCCGCGCGGCCCCGGTGCGTTCGTCGCTCCCGCCGAGCGTCCGGCGATGCTCATCGCTTCGTTGCGCACGGCCGGAGTCGAGCAAGCCGCCTTCTTCGTCAATCCCGCCCGGATCGCACCTGCCGACGGCGACGCGCGGACGATCGATGCCTATGTCGCGGCCGGCCATGTGATCGCCAACCACACGAATGGCCATCCGCACCTCTCGGCGATGTCCGCTGCTGACTATCTCGCCGATATCGACCGCGCCGAGGCGTGGCTGCGCGGCCGCCCTGGCTATCGTCCCTGGTTTCGCCACCCGTTTCTCGACGAAGGCGGGCGCGACAAGGCGAAGCGCGATGCGGTCCGCGCCGGGCTTGCCGAGCGCGGGTTGTCCAACGGCTATGTCACGGTCGACGGGTCGGACTGGCATATGGAGCAGCTCGCGGTCGATGCGCGGCGCGCGGGCAAGGACATCGACCTCGACGCGCTGCGTGACCTCTATGTCGAGACTCATCTCGAATCCGCCGAGTTCGCCGATCGGCTGGCGCAGCGCGCGATCGGCCGCTCGCCAGCGCATATGCTGCTGCTTCACGAGACCGATCTCGCCGCGCTGTTCGTCGACGATCTGGTCGCCGCGCTGCGCGAGGCCGGCTGGACCATCGTCACTGCCGACGCGGCGTTCGCCGATCCGATCTACCGCGCGCTTCCCGACGTGCCCTTCGCCAACGGCACCTTGACCGAGATGCTGGCTTGGGAACAGGACCTGCCGCCGCCGCGCTGGTACGAGCGAAACGACACTGCGATCGCCGCCCCGCTTTTCGCCGCGCGCGTTCTGCATGAGGAGACCCGTCCATGATGCGTATCGTCGCGCTCGCCACGGCTGCGGCATTGCTCGCCGGCTGCGAGGCGCAATCGCCGTCGCAACCCGAGCCGATGCCCAGCGGCACCGCCACCGATCCTGCCTCCGCGCCCGCCGGACCTCCCACGCCCGAGCCCACTCCTTCGGTCGCCGCCGCCACCGATACTCGCCACGGCCCGATCCCGATGGGGTATCGCGGCGTCTGGTCGGCGGGCGAGGGGGGCTGTGCGCGCGGCGCCGAGCAGCGGCTCCGGATCGAGCCGGACACGCTCGTCTTCTACGAGTCGGCCGCCACGCCGGGCCGAGTCGAGCAGCTCTCCGATTCCAGCATCCGCCTCGATCTGGCCTTCACCGGCGAAGGCGAAACCTGGACGCAGACCAACACGCTCACCCTGCTGGACGACGGACGGCGCCTGCGCCGCGAGCAGGCGGAGATGCCGCCCGTCACCTATACCCGTTGCGAGGAATGATGACCGACCAGTTCGAGCTTACCGACGATCAGCGCGCGATCCAGGAAATGGCGCAGCGCTTCACCGCCGACAACATCACGCCGCACGCCGGCGAATGGGACGAGAAGCACATCTTCCCGCGCGACACGATCAGGTCGGCGGCCGAGCTGGGCTTCGCCGCCATCTATGTCTCCGAGGAATCGGGCGGCATCGGCCTTGGCCGGCTCGAGGCGGCACTGATCATGGAGGCGATGGCCTATGGCTGCCCCTCCACCAGCGCCTTCATCTCGATCCACAACATGGCGAGCTGGATGATCGACCGGTTCGGCTCGGACGCGGTGAAAGCGAAGTACCTGCCGAGCCTCGTCACCATGGACCGGATGGCGAGCTATTGCCTCACCGAACCCTCGGCGGGATCGGATGCGGCGGCGCTCAAGACTCAGGCGGTGCGCGACGGCGACAATTATGTCGTCACCGGCACCAAGCAGTTCATTTCGGGCGGCGGCGAGAACGAAATCTATGTGACCATGGTGCGCACCGGCGACACCGGCTCGGGAAGCATTAGCTGCCTGGTGATCGAAAAGGACATGCCGGGCGTCAGCTTCGGCGCGCAGGAGCGCAAGCTCGGCTGGCATTCGCAGCCCACCGCCCAGGTGATCCTCGATGAAGTCCGCGTGCCGGTGGAGAATCTCGTCGGCGCCGAGGGCGAGGGCTTCCGCATCGCGATGATGGGGCTCGACGGCGGCCGGCTCAACATCGGTGCCTGCTCGCTGGGCGGCGCGCAGCGCTGTCTCGACGAGGCGATCGCCTATACCCGCGACCGTCAGCAGTTCGGCCGCCCGATCGCAGATTTCCAGAATACCCAGTTCACGCTGGCCGACATGGACACCGAGCTTCAGGCGGCGCGCGCGCTGCTATATCTCGCTGCCGCAAAGGTGACGGCCAACGCGCCCGACAAGACTCGATTCGCGGCGATGGCGAAGCGATTCGCCACCGACACGGGTTCGTCGGTGGTCGATCGCGCGCTCCAGCTCCACGGCGGCTACGGCTATCTGATGGATTACCCGATCGAACGCTTCTGGCGCGACTTGCGCGTGCATTCGATCCTCGAAGGCACCAATCAGGTGATGCGCCTGATCATCGGCCGCGAACTGACGCGGCAGTGAGCGCGTGGCCACACACGAGCCGTTCGTCCCGAGCAAAGTCGAGGGACGTGCAGCGAGCGCAGCGCGCGGTGTCCCGACTTTGCTCGACACGAACGGCGGGGAGCAGGATTTGACCGAAGACATTCTCATCCAGACCACTGGCCGCGCGGGCCGCATCCGCCTCGATCGCCCCAAGGCGATCCACGCGCTGAACACCGGCATGTGCCGCGCGATTTCGGCCGCGCTCGACGAATGGCGCGGCGATACCGCGATCGAGGCGGTGCTGATCGATCATGCCGAAGGCCGCGGTTTCTGTGCGGGCGGCGACATTCGCATGCTCGCCGAATCCGGCGCGAGCGACGGCGCCGAGGCGCGGGAGTTCTTCCGCGAGGAATATCGGATGAACCACCGGCTGTTCAACTATGCCAAGCCGGTGGTCAGCTTCATGGACGGGATCACCATGGGCGGCGGCGTCGGCATTTCGCTGCCCGCGAGATATCGTGTCGCGACCGAGAATACGAAGTTCGCGATGCCCGAAACCGGCATCGGCCTGTTCCCGGACGTGGGCGGCGGCTGGTATCTCTCGCGGCTGCCGGGCCGGATGGGTCAGTATATCGCGCTCACCGGCCATCGGCTCGAGGGCGCCGAATGTCTCGCGCTCGGGCTGGCGACTCACTATCTCCACGCCGACCGGCTCGAGGAAGCCAAGGCGCGCGTCGCCGAATCGCCCGGCGATATCGAGGCGATTCTCGACGATTGCGCCAGCCCCGCGCCCGATGCCCGCATCGTCGCGCATGGCAATGCGATCGACCGGCTGTTCGCGTCCGACCGGCTTGAGGAGGTGTTCGCCGCGCTTGAGGCCGAAGCCGAGGGCGACGAATGGGTGCGCCAGCAGCTCGAAACGCTGCGCACCAAATCGCCACAGGCGATGAAGGTCAGCCTGAAGCTGCTGCTCGATGGCAGCACCATGCCCACCTTCGAGGACGAGATGCGTCAGGAGTTCGCCGTCGCCAGCCGCGTGGTCCAGCGCCACGATTTCCTCGAAGGCGTGCGTGCGGTGATCGTCGATAAGGACAATGCCCCCCGGTGGAATCCCGACACTCCCGAAGGCGTCACTGCGCACCGCATCGACACGATCTTCGCGCCGCTGCCCGATGGCGAGGCATGGACGCCGGGCTGATGCCCGCTGTCCTGCACGGCCGAACTATGCCAAGCGACGGCATAGAATCGCCTTCACGCGCGCAGGCGTGCGCGCACATGAGCGCGGGCGCACGCGCGCGGAGGTGCGACCTTAGTGTGACTTTCCGCAGCGCGGCAACCGTGCGTGGAACCTGTAACTGACGGATGGAGGGGCTTTTTTTCGATGGCCGACACTGAAACGATCACCGTGGAGCAGCGCGGCGCCGTCACGCTGGTCACGCTCAATCGCCCCAAGGCGCTCAACGCGCTCAACAGCCAGGTGCTCGACGAGCTGCTCGCGGCGATGCGCGCCTTCGATGCCGATGACTCGCAGGGCTGCGCCGTCCTCACCGGCAGCGAAAAGGCATTCGCCGCCGGCGCCGACATCAAGGAGATGCAGGCGCAGGGCTTCGCCGACATGTACGGCCATGATTTCTTCGCGGGCTGGGATGCGTTCACGCGCACGCGCAAGCCGATCATCGCTGCGGTCGCCGGCTATGCGCTGGGCGGCGGGTGCGAGCTGGCGATGATGTGCGACTTCATCCTCGCGGCCGAAACGGCCAAGTTCGGTCAGCCCGAGATCAAGCTCGCGGTCTCGCCGGGCATGGGCGGATCGCAGCGGCTCACGCGTGCGGTCGGGAAGGCCAAGGCGATGGAGATGTGCCTCACCGGCCGGATGATGGATGCGCACGAGGCCGAGCGTGCCGGGCTCGTCAGCCGTATCCTGCCCGCCGACGAGCTGCTCGACGATGCGCTCAAGACCGCCGAACTGATCGCGGGCATGGCGCCGCTCGCGGTCAAGGCGAACAAGGAAATGGTCAACGCGGCGTATGAGACGACGCTGGCGCAGGGCGTCGCATTCGAACGCCGCCTGTTCCACGCGCTGTTCGGCACGGCGGACCAGAGCGAGGGGATGAGCGCGTTCGTCGAGAAGCGCGAAGGCAAGTGGACGGGCAGATGATGCCGGTCGCGGGGGAGTGTGGCCGGACGCGCCATGCCCTCGCGACTCCGTTCGTCCCGAGCGAAGTTGAGGGACGTGCGGCACGGTAGGGCGCACGGTGTCTCGACTGCGCTCGACACGAACGGATTGGGATTGAAGCGATATGGCACGCGTAGCATTTATCGGACTGGGGAATATGGGCGGCGGGATGGCCGCGAACCTCGCCAAGGCGGGGCATGACGTCCATGCCTTCGATCTGTCCGAAGAGGCGCTGGCGAAGGCGAAGAAGGCCGGCTGCCTCGTCTGCGACAGCGCCGCCGACGCAGTGAAGGGCGCCGAGGCGATCGTCACCATGCTGCCCGCCGGCCGGCACGTCGAACAGGTCTATGCCGACAGCGTGTTCGGCAATGCAGAGCGCACCGCGGTTCTGATCGATTGCTCGACGATCGACGTCGAAACCGCGCGGCGCGTCGCCGACGCCGCATCGGCGAAGGGGCTGACCGCGGTCGACGCGCCGGTCTCGGGCGGAATCGCCGCGGCGGCGGCGGGGACGCTCACCTTCATGGTCGGCGGCAGCCGCAGCGGGTTCGAGCGGGCGCAGGGCTTTCTCGAGGACATGGGCAAGACGGTGATCCACGCCGGCGGCAACGGCGCGGGCCAGGCGGCCAAGATCTGCAACAACATGCTGCTCGGTGCGACGATGATCGCCACTTGCGAGGCGTTCGTGCTGGCCGAGAAGCTCGGGCTCGATCCGCAGACCTTCTACGACATCGCCAGCGTCTCCTCGGGGCAGAGCTGGTCGATGACCAGCTATTGCCCCGTCCCCGGCGTCGGGCCCGAAAGCCCCGCCGATCGCGACTATGCGGGCGGCTTTGCGGCGGCGCTGATGCTCAAGGATCTGCGGCTGGCGATGGAAGCCGCGTCGAGCGTCGATGCGCAGGCCCCGATGGGCGCGCGCGCGGCCGAGCTCTACCAGCGCTTTTCGGACGCAGGCAGCGGCGGACTCGACTTTTCCGGGATCATCAAGGCGCTCGGCGCGAAATAGGGGCGGCCGAGATTCCGGGCGGCGGGGTTAACCCTCTATTTGCCTTTTCAGCCGATGCTGAAGGGCGCAACAGGCTTCCCGAAGGAGCCCTCATGCGCCGCATCCTGCCGTTCGTCGCCATCGCGCTTACCGCTCCCGCCGTCGCCCAGCACAGCGGCCCGGCGCCGTTCGTGATCGAGGAGACGGGGCAGGGGTTCGGCAGGCTCGACGACGCGGTGGCGGCGGTCGGCGACCGGCAGGCGACGATCCTCGTCGCGCCCGGCACCTATCGCGACTGCACCGTTCAGGGCGCGGGCCGGATCGTCTTTCGCGCTGTCGAGCCGGGCACGGCGATCTTCGACGGCGGCGCCTGCGAAGGCAAGGCGACGCTGGTGCTGCGCGGCCGCGGCTCGGTGGTCGACGGGCTCGTCTTTCGAAACATCCGCGTGCCCGACGGCAACGGCGCTGGCATCCGCATCGAAATGGGCGACCTGACGGTCAGCAATTCGATGTTCCTCGACAGCCAGCAGGGCATTTTGGGCGGGCACCACGATACGGTGCGGAACATCACCATCGATCGCTCGACCTTCGCCGGGCTCGGCCAGTGCCACGAGACGGTCGATTGCAGCCATTCGGTCTATCTGGGCATGGATGGCCGCATCACCATCACCCGCTCGCGGTTCGAGCGCGGCACCGGCGGCCACTACGTCAAGCTGCGCGCGCCGCAGGTCCAGATCACCGATTCGAGCTTCGACGACAGCGAGGGGCGCGACACCAACTATATGATCGACCTTTCCGAAGGCGGCACAGGCGAGATCGCCCGCAACACCTTCGTCCAGGGGCCGAACAAGGAAAACTGGTCGGCGCTCATCATGGTCGCGGCCGAAGCGCGGACCTATGGCTCGCAGGGGCTGGCGGTGGTCGACAATGTCGCCACGCTGGCGCCGGGCGTGCGCAACGGTCCGGCGTTCGTTGCGAGCTCCAGCCCCGATGCGGTGCGGATCGCCGGGAACCAGCTCGGCCCCGGCATCCGCCAGTTCGAACGGCGCTGAGCTAGCGGCAGCTGCTTGCGTCGCTGCCGTCGAGATCGAGGCAGCGGCCGTCGATTTCTACCGGCACGTCGATCCCCAGCAGCGCGGCGAGCGTCGGCGCGATGTCGACCGTCTCGACCGAAAGCGGCTGTTCGAACCCCGTCATGCCGCGCCGCCAGAACAGGATCGGCACGCGGCGGTCATAGTCCCAGAAGCTGCCGTGGGTGGCGACATAACCGGGGCCAGGGTTCGGGATCGGCGTGACGCGCGGCTTCAGCGCGACGATCAGGTCGCCCGAACGCTCTGGATCGTAGGAGGCGCGCGCTCGCTCGACCAGACTCCAGGTCTCGGGCGGCCCGTCGGGAGCCGGGCCGGCCAGCAGTTGCTCGCGAGTCAGCACCGCCTCGACCTGCGGATGCGCGGCGATCCGGGCAACCGCGGCGTCGCGCACCCGGATGCGGTCGCTCTCGCTCAGGGCAGGGTCGATCCAGACGTCGCCGGCGCCGCCCCACAGCAGCTGGCCCGAAAGCCCCAACTCGCCCGCGATCGCGCTTCCGATCGTCGGTACCGAAAGGCCGCGGACCCGCTCGGCCATCGGCATGGCGTGAGTCGTATTGCGCTCGGGCAGATCGTGGCCGCCGTGATCGGCGGTCAGCACGACGGCATAGTCGATGTTCTGCGCGTCGAGGACCGTGAAGAGCTTTTCCAGCGTCTGGTCGAGCGCCAGCAGCTGGAGGCACATCTCGGTGCCGTGCGTGCCATAGCTGTGGCCGACATAATCCGTCGCCGAAGCGCCGATCGCGAGCAGGTCGGGCGCCTCGCCCTTGCCCAGCGCGCGTTCGGCGGCCAGCCCGGCGGCGAGCGCCAGCACGGCTTCGTCGAATTCGGGCGAGGCGCGAAAGGCGCGGGCATCGCCGGCTGCGCGGGCGAAGCGGCCGGTTCCGACGGTGCGGTCGTTGCCGATCGGCACGGCGCGGTCGTAGCGGCGGCAATAGTCGGGCAGCGGCAGCGCCGGCTGCGCCTCCGCCAGCCGTGCGGCGACCGATGTGTTCAGCCGCGTCACCGTCTCGGGCGCAGTGCGGCCAGCATAGGTCACGAACTCCGAGCCGTTCCACCACCACGCCTGATCGGTGGCGTCGCCGCCCAGCATCGCCACCGCACGATCCTTGCCGCCGACAACGACGACCCGCGATTGCGGGTTGGCCGCCTTCATCCATGCGCCCAGCGTTGGCACGCGCAGATGCACCGGCGACACGGTGTAGCGCGACGAGGTGCTGCCCGGCACGCTCTCGTCCTCGGCGCAATAGACCGTCTTGTCCTCGCGCTGGGTCTCCAGATCGATCCAGTCGTTGGCGATGATGCCGGTGCGCGCCGGGCGCGATCCGGTGAGGATCGTCGAATGGCCGGGGCAGGTTTCGGTAGCCGAATGGCTCTGATAGCCGGAGGGGAAGACGACGCCGTCCGACAGCCGGGCGAAACCGCCTTCGAACTGCTCGCGATATTCGGCGAACAGGTCGGCGGAAAGCTGATCGACCGAGATCGCGACGATCAGGTCCGGCGGACCCGAAGGCGCCTCCTGAGCGGCGATCGGACCGGCGACGAGCAGCGCGGACGCGGCGGCGAGGATGCGAACAGGGTTCATGAAAATTGCCTCTGGCCTGTCATTTGCGGGCACCGCTGCTAATGGTTCATCGGCACTCCCACGGCAAGGACGCGTGATGATCGGGTTGCGTTTCGGATTGATGACGCTGCTCCTCGCGGTGCTGGCGCTGACTGGGCTGCCTGTCGCCGCCCAGACGCCGGGCGCGGGGCCGCACATCCGCATGGAGCTGATCCCGGAGACGGTGCGACCCGCGCCGGGGCAGGAAGTGACGCTCGCCTTTGCGTCCGTGCCCGAAGAGGGCTGGCACGGCTATTGGCAGAATCCGGGTGACGCCGGCATCCCCACTGCGGCGAGCTGGACCTTGCCCGACGGCGTCACCGCGGGCGATCTGCGCTTCCCCGTGCCCGAGCGACTGATGATCGCGGGCATCATGAACTATGTCTATGAAGGGCCCTATGCGTTACTCGCGACGCTGCGCGTGCCCGAAGACGCTGCGCCAGGCATGCGACTGCCGGTGGCAGTGAAGCTCGACTATCTGGTCTGCACGCTCGAGATCTGCGTGCCCGAAAGCGCCGAGCTCGCGACCGAGCTGACCGTGGGCAACGGGGCCGTGCCCGGCGATCGGCGCGCGCGCTTCGACGAATGGCGGGCGGCGCTGCCGCGGCCGCTGGGCGCGCAGGGCAGCTATCAGGTGAACGGCGACGCCTTCCGGCTCGAAATCCCGTATCCGGCCGATGCCGAAGCCGAGGATCCCTATTTCTTCCCGATCACCGATGGCGCGATCGACTATTCCGCTCCGCAGATGGTGGCACGCGACGGCGACCGGCTGGTGATCGAGACCGGCGCGCGCGGTGCTCCCGGCGCAATCGAAGGCGTGCTGGCGATCGACGAGCATCGCGGGTTCGTGCTGACCGCGGTGCCCGGCAACGTCGCGCCGGCGCCGGCCGGTGCGGCGGCGGGGGGCGAGCGGCCATTTGCGTGGCAGACGGCGCTGCTTGCCTTTCTGGGCGCGGTGCTCGGCGGACTGATCCTCAACATCATGCCCTGTGTCTTCCCGATCCTCAGCCTCAAGGCGCTGAGCCTCGCCAAGGCGAACGCAGGCGAGGGCAATCCGCGCCGCGAGGCGCTGGCCTATGCCGCGGGCGTCATTCTGGTCTGCCTCGTGCTGGGCGGTGTGCTGCTCGGCCTGCGTGCGGCAGGCGCCAGCGCGGGCTGGGGATTCCAGCTGATGGACCCGCGCGTGATCCTGTTGCTGCTGCTGCTCGTGGTAGCGATCGCGCTCAACCTCGCGGGGCTGTTCGAAGTGGCGGCACCCGGCTTCGTCAATCGCGCAGCGGCGCACGGCACCGGCAGTTCCTTCGCCACCGGCGCGCTGGCGGCGTTCGTCGCGACGCCGTGCACCGGCCCGTTCATGGGTGCGGCGTTGGGAGCGGCGCTGGTGCTGCCCTGGGCGGCGGCGCTGGCAGTGTTCGGCGGGCTGGGGCTGGGCATTGCGCTGCCGTTCCTGCTCCTGGGCTTCGTTCCGGCGCTGCGGCGGAGGCTGCCGAAGCCTGGGCCCTGGATGGGGACGCTGCGCCGGATCCTCTCGATTCCGATGTTCCTCACTGCACTCGCGCTCGCCTGGGTGCTGGGCCGGCAGGCGGGAGTCGATGGAATGACGCTGGGGCTTTCGGCGGCGCTGCTCGCGGCGCTGGCGCTCTGGTGGGTCGGGCGTCGCCAGCAACGCGGGGCACGGCGGCAATGGGCGCCGGCGTTGCCCCTGCTGCTGCTCTCGCTCGCAGCAGTCGCCGTGGTGCGTCCCGCGCCTGTCGAAGCCGAGCAAGCTCTTGCCTCCGGTGCCGAGCCGTTCAGCGAGGAGCGGCTGGAGGAGCTGCAACGTGAAGGCAGACCAGTCTTCGCTTATTTCACTGCCGACTGGTGCCTCACCTGCAAGGTGAACGAGAAGACGGTGATCGAAACGCAGGGAGTGCGCGACGCTCTTGCCGCTGCGGACGTCGCGGTGCTGGTCGGCGACTGGACCGACGGCGATCCTGCGCTCGGCCGGTTCATCGAGCGGCACAATCGTGCGGGCGTCCCGCTCTATCTGTGGTATGCTCCCGGCGTGGACGAGGCGCATGTGCTGCCGCAGCTGCTCACGCAGGCGATGCTGCGCGATCTCGCCGCCCGCGATGCGGCATCTTGAGCCTGGGAGAGAGCGTATGACCAAGTGGAGTTGGGCGGCGGCCGCCGCCGTTGCCGTTGGCGCGACTGTCGCCGCGCCTGCCGCCGAGCCGGAGATCGGCGCCGCCGCCACGAACTTCCGCGCCTATGACATGAACGGCGAGGTGGTGGAGCTGCGCGACTTTCGCGGCAAGACGGTTGTGCTCGAATGGAACAACCCGGGCTGCCCCTTCGTGCAGAAACACTATAACAGCGGCAACATGCAGCGCACGCAACGTGCTGCGACGCAGCAGGGCGCCGTATGGCTGACGATCAACTCCGGCGCGCCGGGGCTTCAAGGCCATATGAACGGCGAACAGGCGCAGGCGTTCGTCGAAGGCGCGAACGCGGCGCCGACGCACTATCTGCTCGATCCGAACGGAGTGATCGGCCGCGGCTATGACGCGCGCACGACTCCGCAGATGGTGATCATCGATGGCGAGGGGCGCGTGCGCTACAACGGCGCGATCGACGACAAGCCGACCAGCAACGTCGCCGACATCGAAGGTGCGCGGAACCATGTGGTCGAGGCGCTGTCGGAGATGCGGGAAGGCCGTCCGGTTTCCATTGCCGAGACTCGCCCCTATGGCTGCTCGGTGAAATACGCTTCCTGATCCGGCAAGCCGCCGCACGAGGGGCGGGAGACATGCATGTGTCTTCGCCCCTTGTGCAGCGCAGCAAAGCGCGTAGCATGGAACCTGCGAGCAACTCCGGCGCTTGGGAGCTTGGATGGCAGCAGGCGGAACGTTCGACGAGATCTGGGGGCACGGCGGGCCGGAGGCACCGCGGGGCGAGTTTGCCGCGCTGTCACAATGGATCGCCGACACCTCCGCCTCCGAGCTTCAGCGCCGCCAGCAATCGGCAGAAGCGACCTTCCGCCAGCTCGGCATAACCTTTGCGGTCTATGGCGACAGCGAGGCGGCGGAGCGGATCATTCCCTTCGATGTCGTGCCGCGCGTGTTTCTCGCGAGCGAATGGGACCGGCTGAGCGCCGGGCTGGTTCAGCGAGTCGAGGCAATCAACGCGTTCCTAGAGGACATCTACGGCGAGCGTCGCATCCTGAAGGAAGGGATCATCCCGCCCGAGCTCATCTACCTCAACGATCAGTTCCGCCCCGAAGTGAACGGCATCCGTCCGCCGCACGGCATCTGGGCCCACATCTGCGGCATCGATCTGGTGCGGGTCGGGCCCGACGAATTCTACGTGCTCGAGGACAATGCCCGGACGCCGTCGGGAGTCTCCTACATGCTCGAGAATCGCGAAGCGATGATCCGGCTGTGTCCCGAGCTGTTCCGCGCGTTTCGGGTCGCGGCGGTCGACAGCTACCCTGACATGCTGCTCGAGACGATGCGGTCGGTCGCTCCCGGTTCGGGGCGATCGACGCCGGTCTGCGTCGTGCTGACGCCGGGGCACTTCAACTCGGCCTATTACGAACATAGCTTCCTTGCGGATTCGATGGGCATCGAGCTCGTCGAGCCTGCCGATCTGGTGGTCGACGACGATGTCGTCTGGATGCAAACGATCGCGGGCCGGGTGCAGGTCGACGTGATCTACCGCCGCATCGACGATGATTTCCTCGATCCGCTGGCGTTCAAGCCTGATTCGCTGCTGGGCGTGCCCGGGCTGATCTCCGCCTATCGCGCCGGCAACGTCGCGCTGATCAATGCGCCCGGCAACGGCATCGCCGACGACAAGGCGATCTACAGCTACATGCCGGAGATCGTGCGCTTCTATTCGGGCGGCGAGGCGAAGCTGCCGAATGTCGACACCTGGCGCTGCCGCGAGCCGGAGGCGCTGAAATATGTCCTCGATCACCTGCCCGAGCTGGTGGTGAAGCTGGTGGATGGTTCGGGTGGCTACGGCATGCTCGTCGGTCCCAGCTCGACGAAGCAGCAGATCGAGGAGTTTCGCGCAGCCCTGATCGCCGAGCCGCACCGCTACATCGCCCAGCCGACGTTGGCGCTCTCCACCGTTCCCACCGTCACCGAGGCCGGCGTGGCGCCGCGGCACGTCGATTTCCGGCCGTTCGTGCTCACCGGCAGCTCGGGAGTGCAGGTCGTTCCGGGCGGGTTGACGCGAGTGGCGTTGCGCGAAGGATCGCTGGTGGTGAATTCCAGCCAGGGCGGCGGGACGAAGGACAGCTTCGTCCTGATGAACGATGGCCCGACCCAGTCTCAGTCTCAGTCTCAGTCTCAGTCTCAGTCTGAGGCGGGCATGCGGCAGAGCCAGGGAAATCACGCATGACGACCGACGCGCCATGCTGATGCTCTCGCGCACTGCGGCCGCGCTCTACTGGCTCGGCCGCTATGTCGAGCGGGCGGACTTCACGGCCCGGCTGGTCGAGGCGACGGTGCGGCTCGATGCCTTGTCGGCGCAGCCGGCCGGCGAGGCGGCATGGCGAAGCGCGCTCACCGTCAGCTACACCGACGATGCGTTCGAGGAGACGGGGCAGGAGCCCACCCAGGCGAACGTCGTCCGCTTTCTCACGCTCGAGACCGACCATCCCGGCTCGATCATCCGCTCGCTCGATGCGGCGCGCAACAATGCGCGCGCGGTGCGCACTGCGCTAACTCGGGAGGCCTGGACGGCGATCAACCGGGCTTGGTGGCTTTTTCAGAATCGTGCGATGCCGAGCGACGCGACGGCCGCGCTACAGCTGGTCGAAGCGGTCAAGGCGGAGACGCGGGGTTTCGAAGGCGCGGTGCAGCGGATGATGCGCAACGAGGCGACGTGGCTGATTCAACTCGGTGCTGCGATCGAGCGGGCGGACAATACGGCTCGGCTGCTCGACGTGAAGTACCACATCCTGCTGCCCGAGGGCGAGCGGCTGGGCGGAGCGGTCGACCGGGACCAGTGGACGACCATTCTGCAGACGGTGTCGGCGGTCACTGCCTATCGCTGGATCTACAGCGAGGGACTGACCTCCGGAAACGTCATCGACTTGCTCATCAGCCGGTTCGAATTGCCGCGATCGCTCGCCGCATGCGTCGATGAAACCGTGACGTTGCTTTCCAATCTCGCCAAACGGACGGGGCTTCAGGGAGAAGCGGACCGGATGGCGCGCGCGCGCATGGCACGCATCCAGAAGACGGCATCGTCCGACGTGATTGTGAGCGGCCTCCACGAATATCTGGAAGCCTTCATCCGGGAGAATGCAATGCTCGACAGTGCCATTGCGCGGCAGTTCCGCTTCATCTGATGCGGATCGCGATCGAACATCGCACGCGCTACCGCTTCACCGAGCCGCAGGCGCGGATCGTCCAGCTGCTGCGGCTGACGCCATGCGACACGCTGGACCAGACCGTCGTCGCCTGGCGCATCGACGTCGACCGCGACGCTCGGCTGCGCAAGTCCGAGGACGGCTATGGCAATGAAACGACCATGCTGTACGCCGAAGGGCCGCTCGAGGAGCTGGAAGTTTCCGTCACCGGCGAGGTGCTGACGCTCGCTTCGGACGGCCGCGTGCGCGAAGCGGCCGAGCCGCTGCCTCCGATGTTCTTTCTGCGCACCACGCAACGCACGCTGCCGAGCGCGCCGCTGAAGGCGTTCGCCCGCGACGCGGCGGGCGATACCGGCGCGCCGCTGGAGCGGCTGAATCGGCTGAACTCGGTTTTGCACAAGCGCTTCCGCGCGGTTCAGCCGCTGCGCGACCAGGGCATCACCGTCGCCGAAGCCTTTGAATCGAAACAGGTCAGTGCGCGAGACGTGGCGCAGATGTTCACTGCCGCGGCGCGCGTGCTCGAGATACCGGCGCGATATGTGTCGGGATATCGCCATGCCGAAGGATCGGCGACGGCACCGCACGCCTGGGCCGAAGCCCATGTCGAGGGTGAGGGGTGGATCGCCTTCGATCCCTCGGCGGGCGCATGCGCGGATGAGCGCTACGTCCGCGCCGCAGTCGCGCTCGATGCCAGCCAGGCTGCTCCCATCGCCGGCCATCGCGTTGGCGCGGGCGAGGAGAGACTTGACGTCGACGTCCAGGTCGAGCGGCTGGGCGGCGACGCGTGAGCGCGGGGCCCGACTGATCGGCTTAGAGAGGCGGACGGCAGGAGTGCTCGGCGAGACCGTGCCGGGACCGCGAGGCGTGATGACGAGGCGACTTGGCGGGCCGGGGTGCGGCGCCTGGGTCGCCGATCGTCAGGCCAGTTCGCGCGCCCGTGCCATTGCCGGTGTCATAGCTTCCGCTTCCGAATAGCGCGACCAGCCGTTCGGGCCGAGCATCTCGATCGGGCGATAGCGGGTCTTGTACGCCATCCGGTCAGAGCCCTTCACCCAATAGCCGAGATAGACATAGGGAAGCCGCGCAGCGCGGGCGCGCAGGATGTGATCCATGATGATGAAATTGCCCAGGCCCGGCCGATCCGCATCTTCCGCCAGGAAGAAGCTGTAGATCATCGAGAGCCCGTCTGCCTGCTGGTCGGTGATGCAGGCGCCCACCAGCCGTCCGCGGCGGCCGTCCTCGCCGGGCTCGCGATACTCGATCACATGGGATCCGACCGGCGTCTGTTCGACCATGTCGGCATAATCGTTCTCGTCCATGCTCGCCATTCCGCCGCCGGGGTGGCGAGAGGAGAGATAGCGATGCAGCAGCGCGAACTGCTCTTCGGTTGCCCAGGGCTTGCACGCGGTGACTTCGAGGTCGGAATGGCGGCGCAGCAGCTTGCGCTGAGTGGCGTTGGGACGGAACTCGTCCGCGACCACGCGAACCGAGACGCATGCGGTGCAGCCGGCACAGCTTGGCCGGTAGGCGACCGACTGGCTGCGCCGAAACCCGATCCGGCCGAGCGCGTCGTTCAGCTCCGACGCGTGCGGCCCGCTCAGTTCGGTGAAGATCTTCCGCTCCTGTTTGCCCGGCAGATAGGGGCACGGGGAGGGGCTCGTTACGAAGAATCGCGGGAAGCGGGAAAGTGCGGTCACCGGTTGCGCCTCTTGGTCTCGGCCTCGGAAAGGAGCGTGTTGAAGAGACTATGAAGCGCGAAAATGATGATGAAAAGGCGCTTTACCATGAAAGAAAGTTAACGCGCGGCGAAGGACGGAATTTCGAGCGACTCGCGCTCGGCTGCCGGACATCGGTTGTTCCGGTCCAGCACGAACGGGTGATGCGTTAAGCCTTCCGCACGCCAGCGGACGTCCTGCTACAGACTATCGCACGCCGGGTGAATCGGGGGAACGGCTCGCCGACTCGGTTCATCGCGCGTGCGATTCGCTTCGTCCAATTGCTGTGGATAAGCGCTGGGCCGTCAGGCGAGTTCGACCAGGCTCACTTCATACTGGCCGCGCCGAAGCGCCGTGATCAGCCGGTCGAGGTGATTGCGATCGCGCGTCTCGCATTCGATGTCGGTGATCAGGCCCTTGGCCGGCAGCGATGTGAACACGCGCTGGTGATACACTTCAATGATGTTCACGCCCTGCTCGTGAAAGATGCGCGCGACGTGATAGAGTGCGCCCGGGCGGTCCTGCAGCCGGATGCGCAGGCGCGCGAGCCGGCCGGAACGGGCAAGGTCGCGCAGCAGCACGTTGGCGAGCAGCCGCGTATCGATGTTGCCTCCGCACAATACGGTTCCGACCACCTTGCCCCGGAAGCGTTCGGGTTCGCTGAGCAGCGCCGCCAACCCGGCGGCACCCGCCCCCTCGACAACCGTCTTTTCGATCTGGAGCAACAGGCTCACCGCCTCTTCCAGCTTCCGTTCGCCGACGAGCAGAATGTCGTCGACCAGTGCCTCGACGATCTTGCCGGTGAGCTTGCCCGGCTCCTTGACCGCGATGCCTTCGGCCAGCGTATCGCCCGCGCACGGCATGTCGGTATGATGCAGGCGATTGTACATCGAAGGGTAGAGCTCGGCTTCGACGCCGATCACTTCGATGGGACGATCCTGTGCCTTGGCCACGGTCGCCATGCCGGAGACGAGGCCGCCGCCCCCAAGCGGCACCACCAGCATCTCGATTTCCGGCACCTGTTCGAGCATCTCGAGCGCGACCGTCCCCTGGCCCGCGATGATCCGCGCATCGTCGAAGGGATGGACGAACGTATAGCCTTCTTCCGCCTCCAGCGTGCGCGCATGCGCATGCGCCGCATCGAATGTCTCGCCTTCGAGGATCACGTTCGCGCCATGTCCCTCGGTCTGCGTGACCTTCACGATCGGCGTGTTCTTCGGCATCACGATCGTCGCCGGGATGCCGAGGCGGTGCGCGTGATAGGCAAGCCCCTGCGCATGGTTTCCGGCCGATGCCGCGATCACGCCCTTCGCCCGCGCTTCGTCGTCGAGCTGCAGCAGCGTGTTGAGCGCGCCGCGCTCCTTGTAGGCGGCCGTGAACTGGAGGTTCTCGAACTTCAGATAGACCGTCGCGCCAGTAAGCTCGGAAAGCGTGCGGCTGAGCAGCGTCGGCGTATGGACGATCGATTCCGCAATGCGCTCGCGCGCCGCCAGCACGTCGTCGAGGGAAACCGGAAGGGTCGCGGGCGCCGAAGCGGGGTGGGTAGCCATCGTTTGCGCCTAGCCGATCTGGCGCGGCGGGGGAACAAGGCTGTGGCGCCGCATCATTGCCTATCCTATGCCCCACCGCGATGAGCGACAGCCCAGGGAGAATTGGCGTGCGCAACGGGATCGGTAGGTTGGTTGGTGCGCTCGCGCTGGCTCTGACGGCTGTGACAGCACCGCATGCGGCCGCACAGGGCCTGGTGGACAACGTCAACGGCATGACGCTGGACGAGGACGGCCGGGTGGTCCGGTTCGGCGCCATGGTCGTCGGCGAGGACGGGCGCGTGGTCGCATTGCTCCGGCGCGGCGAGCGGCCTCCGCGCGAACTGCGTTGGCGTGCGGACATGGAGGGGCGCACGTTGCTGCCCGGGATGGTGGACGGACATGGCCATGTCATGGGCCTCGGCTTTCAGCTGCGCACGCTCGATCTCTCCGAAACCGACTCCCTGGAGGAAGCGATCGCGCTGATCCGCCAGTGGACCGATGAGAACACCGCGACCTGGATCGTCGGCCGCGGCTGGAATCAGGAGCGCTGGGGCCTCGGCCGGTTTCCCACTGCCGCCGATCTCGACGCCGCGTTTCCGGGCAAGGCGATCTATCTCGAGCGCGTCGACGGCCATGCTGCCTGGGCGAACAGCAAGGCAATGGAGCTGGCGGGGATCACTGCCGAAACCGAAGCTCCCGCTGGCGGGCGGATCGAGACGAACGACGACGGAACGCCGAGCGGCATTTTCGTCGATGCCGCACAGGCGCTGTTCGACGATGCGCTTCCCCAGCCCACGCCGCGCGAGCGCAACGCCGCCTTCCTCGCCGCCCAGGATGCGCTGATCGCCGATGGAATCACTGCGACTGCCGACATGGGCACCAGCGTCGACGATTGGCTGCTCTATCGCCGGATGGGCGATGTCGGCCTGCTGCGGATGCGCATCATGAGCTATGCCGCGGGCATCGACACGGCACTCCGCGTGGCGGGCCAGGGGCCGACCGAGTGGCTCTATCGCGATCGGCTCAGGATGGGCGGCGTCAAGCTCTATGCCGATGGTGCGCTCGGTTCGCGCGGGGCGTGGCTGAAGGCCGACTATGCCGATGCGCCGGGCGAGCGTGGTCTGCGCTTTCTCTCCGACGATCAGTTGCTGAACCTGATGACTCGCGGCGCGATGGACCGGTTTCAGATCGCCGTGCATGCGATCGGCGATGCCGCCAATCAGCAGGCGGTGGACGCCGTCGAGGAGCTGTCGGACACGTTCGGCGACGATCGGCGCTGGCGGATCGAACATGCGCAAATCGTCGATCCGGCCGACTTCGCGAAGTTCGGCCGCCACGGCACCATCGCGTCGATGCAGCCGGTCCACCAGACCAGCGACATGCACATGGCCGAAGCTCGGCTGGGCGAAGCGCGTCTCGCCGGCGCCTATGCCTGGCGGTCGATGCTGGAAGCTGGTGCAGTGCTGGCCTTCGGCTCCGACTATCCGGTCGAGAGCCCGGATCCGTTCGCGGGCTGGGCGGTCGGCTTCACGCGGCAGGACGCCGACCTGCAGCCATTCGGCGGCTGGCGTCCGGAAGAGGCGGTGACGCGCGAGCAGGCCTGGGCCGGTTTCACCACGGGTGCGGCCTATGCGGGCTATGCGGAGGACAGGTTCGGTCGGCTCGCCCCCGGCCTGTGGGCGGATTTCATCATCGTCGACCGCGATCCGCTGCTGGCTTCGCCGACGCAGTTGCGTGGGACGGAGGTGCTCGAGACCTGGATCGCGGGCGAGCGAGTCTATCAGCGCGACGCCGCCGAATAGCCAAACGCAGAGGGCCGCCGCTCCTTTCGGAACGGCGGCCCCTGTAGCCCCACGCTGTATCGGGTTACGCGACCTTGGTTTCGGCCGCCTGTTCTTCTTCCGGCTCGCGCAGCACATAGCCGCGGCCCCAGACGGTTTCGATATAGTTCTCGCCGTCGGTCGCCATGCTGAGCTTCTTGCGCAGCTTGCAGATGAACACGTCGATGATCTTGAGTTCGGGCTCGTCCATCCCGCCGTAGAGATGGTTGAGAAACATCTCCTTGGTCAGCGTGGTGCCCTTGCGGAGCGAGAGCAGCTCCAGCATCGCATATTCCTTGCCGGTCAGGTGCACGCGCGCGCCGTCGACCTCGACGGTCTTCGCATCGAGGTTCACGGCGAGCTTGCCCGTGCGGATCACCGACTGGCTGTGCCCCTTCGAGCGACGGACGACGGCGTGAATGCGCGCCACCAGCTCGTCGCGATGGAAGGGTTTGGTGACATAGTCGTCGGCACCGAAGCCGAACGAGCGCACCTTCGAATCCATTTCGGAAATGCCCGACAGGATCAGCACCGGCGTCTGCACCCGCGCGACGCGCAGCTTCTTGAGCACGTCATAGCCGTGCATGTCCGGCAGGTTCAGATCGAGCAGGATGATATCATAGTCATAGAGCTTGCCGAGGTCCAAGCCCTCCTCGCCCAGGTCCGTCGTGTAGACGTTGAACCCTTCGGTCGAAAGCATCAGCTCGATGGCCTTGGCCGTGGTGGGCTCGTCTTCGATCAGCAATACGCGCATCGTTGAGAATCCCTGTGCCCGTGTTGGCGCCAGCCCCTTGTGACCAACGCATCCTGAGTGATTCATTAACCTAAGCACCTCTGAAGGCAAAAGGTTAATTTCTTCCTAACCGGCCTGACTCCGCGAGTCGTGGGGAATCTACCTAGGCGGGGAGAGCGCGCGGAACCGACTCGAGAGGAATTCGATCAACGCCTCGACCCGCGCGGGGCGCAGTGTTCCGGGGGGAGTCAGCAAGTGTAGCGCGACCGGAGAGAAGGCCCATTCGTCGAGCACCGCCACCAGCGTTTCCGCCTCCAGGTCACCGCCGACGATGAAGTCGGGCAGAAACGCGATGCCAAGGCCCGCACGCAGGGAGGGCAGCAATGCATCGCCATTGTCCGCGGCCAGCGGGCCGGACACGCGCACGACGGCTTCCTCGCCTCCCGGCCGGCGAAAGCGCCAAAGGTCGGGGTTCGTGACGTTCGTGTAGATCAGGCAGGCGTGTTCCGCGAGTTCGCTCGGGTGCCGCGGCGTGCCTGCGCGCGCGAAATAGGACGGCGCCGCCACAAGGTGTCCGGGAACTGCACTCAGCCGCCGTGCCCGCAGCGAACTGTCCGGCAGGTCGGCGATGCGCAGCGCGATGTCGATCCCCTCCGCGACGATATCGATTCGCGCGTCGGAGAGACGCAGATCGATCTCGATGCCGGGATGCTGGAGGAGGAATTCGGCGATCGCGGGAGCGACGTGGTGGATGCCGAACGTGAGCGGCGCGGCGACTCGGACACGACCCACCGGCGCCTCCGCGGCGTCACGCGCCGCTTCCTCGGCCCCGATCCCCTCCGCGACGATGCGTTGCGCCCGCTCGGCAAGCGTCTTGCCGCTTTCGGTGAGCGTTAGCTTGCGCGACGTGCGATGGAACAGGCTGGTTCCGAGCCGGTTCTCGAGCCGGCTGACGGCTTTCGGCACGGTCGCCTTGGAGACGCCGAGTTCCGCTGCGGCGCCGCTGAACGAGCGCTGTTCGACGACAGCGGCGAAAATCGCCCAGGCTTCGAAATCGGGTAGGCGCATGGTCGCTCCGGAGTTTGCCGGAGAATAGCTCGCACCGCGTGGCGAAACAATTCGTTTCCTTCGTTTCCATTTCGAACGGGCGGGGCCGCGCCTACCTCGGGGCTACTCTGGAACGGAGATCGACCATGATCGACAGACGCCCCTTCGAAAGCCTCGGCCATGCCGACCACGGTTGGCTGAATGCGCGCCACCATTTTTCCTTCGCCGGGTATCACGACCCGCGCCGGATGGGATGGGGCGCGATCCGCGTGTGGAATGACGACGAGATCGCACCGAACAGCGGCTTTCCACCGCATCCCCATCGCGACATGGAAATCGTCACCTATGTCCGTCAGGGCGCGATCACCCATCAGGATTCGATGGGGAACACCGGGCGCACTCAGGCGGGCGACGTTCAGGTGATGAGCGCCGGATCGGGCGTGCGCCACGCCGAATATAATCTCGAGCCCGAAGCAACACGGATCTTTCAGATCTGGATCGAGCCGCGTGCGAGCGGCGGCAATCCCAGCTGGGGTGCGCGACCCTTTCCCAAGGGCGAGCGCTCGGGTCGTCTGGTGACGCTCGCGTCGGGCTTCGTCGAGGACGCCGAGGCGCTGCCGATCCGCGCCGATGCGCGCGTGCTCGCCGCGACGCTGAAAGCGGGCGAACGCGTAGAACATGGCGTCGGCGCAGGCCGTCACGCCTATCTGGTGCCGGCGATCGGCGTGATCGAAGTCAACGGTGTGCGCGTCGAAGCGCGGGACGGTGTGGCACTCGACGGCGGCCAGACCGTTTCGATCACTGCGCTCGATGACGCGGAGATCGTGCTGGTCGACGCCCAATAGCGCTTTTCGGATCGCCTCCCGCCGTTTCCCCCCGGGGCGGGAGGCGCGGCGGGTGCCGGCCGCGACTCCTCCCCGCGGCGGCGCCCGCCCATCGTTTCAACAATCAGCCAAGGAGATCACGCATGGCCAAGGTTCTCGTCCTTTATTATTCTTCCTACGGGCACATCGAGAAGATGGCCGAGGCGATCGCCGAAGGCGCGCGTGCGGGCGGCGCCGAAGTCGACATCCGCCGCGTCTCCGAAACGGCGCCCCCCGAAGTCGTGAAGGCCGCCGGCTTCAAGACCGACAGTCCCCATCCGGTAATCGAGGATGTCTCGGCGCTCGCCGACTATGATGCGATCGTGGTCGGCACGGGCACGCGCTTCGGCCGGATCAGCAGCCAGATGGCGGCATTCTGGGATCAGACCGGGCCGCTCTGGGCCAAGGGCGCGCTGATCGGCAAGGTGGGCGCCGCGTTCACCTCCACCGCAAGCCAGCACGGCGGTCAGGAGACCACGCTGTTCTCGATCCTCACCAACCTGCTCCACCACGGCCTGCTCGTCTCGGGCTTTGATTATGGCTTCGCCGGGCTGAACGGCGTGGAGGAAGTGAAGGGCGGCACACCCTATGGCGCCTCGACGATCGCCGATGCCGACGGCAGCCGCATGCCGAGCGAGGTCGAGCTGGCGGGCGCGCGCTATCAGGGCAAACGAGTCGCGGAAACCGCAGCGAAGCTGTTCGGCTGAGCCGCGCTGGTCGCCGGGGTGCCGCATGGGCACCCCGCAACAGTTCCGGCGACGAAGCGCGTGCTCTCCCGCTGGCCCGCGCGCGGTGCTAGGGGCGGGCGATGCTCAAGGACACGGTTCTCTTCATTGATGGCGAAGCACTGGTGATCGACAAGCCCAACGGGCTTCCCGTCGATCGCCCGCGCGACGGCAGCCGCAGCGTCGAGGACCTGCTCGACGAGCTGCGGTTCGGATTTCAGCGGCGGCCGCTGCCGGTGCATCGTCTCGATCGCGACACCAGCGGCTGCCTGCTGCTCGCGCGCAATCCCAAGGCGCACAAGCGCTTCGGCCAGGCGTTCGAGGCAGGGGCCGTGACCAAACGCTATATCGCCGTACTGGAGGGAAATCCGAAAGACGACAGCGGCACGATCGACCTGCCGCTGGTCAAGATCTCCAGCGCCGAGGAAGGCTGGCGGATGACGGGCGCCGCCAACGGAAAGCCGGCGCTGACGCGTTGGAAAGTGCTCGAGCGCAAGGGCGCCCGAACGCTGGTCGCCTTCTATCCCGAAACCGGTCGGACGCATCAGCTGCGCGTGCACGCGGCGGAAGGGCTCGGCATGCCGATCGTCGGCGACCCCGTCTATGGCGGCGGCGGACCGGCGGTGATGCTCCACGCGGCGGGATTGACGATGCCGCGCCCGGGAAAGGCGGAAGTGAGCGCAGAGGCACCGCTGCCGGTGCGATTCCACAACATCGGCTTCGGCCGTGGCTGAGATTCCCGAAGCCGCGATCGTCGAGGAGAAGTTCCTCGCCGCCTCCGGCCCGGGCGGACAGAACGTCAACAAGGTCGCCACGGCGGTGCAGCTGCGCGTCGACGTCTTTCGCCTCGGGCTCGCTCCCTACGCCTATCAGAAGCTGAAGGAGCTTGCCGGATCACGAATGAACGCGTCCGGCGAGCTGGTGATCACCGCGCGGCGCTTCCGCACGCAGGAGGCGAACCGCCAGGACGCGCGCGAGCGGCTGGGCGAACTGGTCGAAAAGGCGCACGAACGCCAGGCGAGGCGCGTGAAGACCAAGCCGAGCCGGACGGCCAAGGCGAAGCGGGTGGACGCGAAGAAGGCGCGCAGCTCGGTGAAGGCCGGACGCGGCAAGGTGCGCATTGATTAGACGCGAAGAACCACTGGCTCGGGCTCTCGCGCAGGAGGTGCGTTTCCGATAGAGCGCGCGCCATGTACGCATTCGACATCGCCACCACCGACAAGACCGCGCTGTACCGCGAGCTTTCCGCCGCGCTCGACGCGCTCACCGCGGACGAGCCCGACGGCATCGCCAACATGGCGAACGCGGCCGCGCTGCTGTGGCAGTTCCTGCCCGATCTCAACTGGGCCGGCTTCTACCGCGCCGTGAAGGGCGAGCTGGTGCTGGGGCCGTTTCAGGGCAAGGCGGCCTGCATCCGAATTCCCTTCGGCAAGGGCGTGTGCGGCACCGCGGCAGCGACCGAGGCTACTCAGATCGTCGCCGACGTGCATGCCTTTCCCGGCCACATCGCCTGCGACGCCGACAGCCGATCCGAACTGGTGGTGCCGATCGTGCAACAGGGCACGCTGCTGGGCGTCCTTGATCTGGACAGTCCGATCCCCGATCGGTTCGACGCCGGCGACGCCGCCGGCTGCGAGGCGCTGATGGCGATCCTGGCGCCGCGCCTCGGCTGACCCGCATTGAGACAGGCGGCAGGGCATCCTCCGTGGCCGCGGCGGATCGCATTTGCTACCAGTTGATTAAGAGGTGGGGCGGGGGCGTACGACCAGGAGTGTTCGAGTGAAGCAGTCCCTCTTCATGGCAGCGGCAGTGGCGGTGAGCTTCGGTTTCGTCCAGCCCGCCGAGGCACAGCGCGTCTGGCAGGACGGACGCTGGGTGATGCTGCCGCCGCAGGCCGAGGCGCCGCACATGCGGCACGACCCCGAACGCTGGGGCGGCCATGTCGACGGGCGCTGGTATGCCGGCGCGCATGCGCCGGGCGGCTGGCAGGCCTATCGCCGGCCATCGCAGGGCTGGATGTTGCCCGACTATTGGGCAAATCCCGATTTCCGCGTCCCCGATTATCTGAACTGGGGGTTGGCCGCGCCGCCCTACGGCTATTTCTGGGTTCGCTATTACAACGACGCGGTGCTGGTCGACGATCGCGGCAGGGTGGCGGACTGGGTGTTCGGCATCGACTGGGATGGTGGCGCGAGCGCCTATTCCCACTCCGAGAGCTATTCGCATGCGAGCGTCGGCGCGAGCTACCCGGCGCCGGAGTACGACGGCGGGATTCCGGCAGTCGACCCGAACGATCATTATTATTCGGCCGAGTCGGCCGGGTACGGATACCCGGGGGGAGGGTATGCGCCGCCGGCAGTGCCTGCGCCGCCGGCGGCGCACTGCTGTGGCGCTCCACCGGTTGCGGCGCCAGGCTGCGCCAGCGTGTGCGGCGGCTATGCTGGCGGCTACCTCTATGTGGTGCCGACGGTGACGACGGTCGTGGTGCAGTCGGGCGGTGCCGTGACGACGCGGACCGTGACCGAAGAGATCGTCGAGGAAACAATCACGACGCGCGCGATCAGTCCGCGGCCGGTGGTGCGCAGCGGCGGCAAGCGGGTGCGGCGCTACCGCTGAAGCGCGCCGGCGCCGGCCGCCGATCAGCTCAGCCGGTCGATCGCGTCGCTGTCGAGCGAGCCGGGGATGATCATCACCGGCACCTTGAGCGCGCCCGCATCCACGCCTGCGAAATGCGTCACCAGCGGTCCGGGCGCGCCGCTCGCGGCGGCACCCAGCACCAGTGCTGCGATATCGGGATTGGCTGCCAGCATCTCGCGCACGATCCGCGGGCCGTCGCCCTGTCGCACCGTGATCGCGGGCTTCAGGCCCGATTCGGCAAACAGCGTTCCCGCCGCGGCACCGACCAGCGCCTCGGCCCGCTGGCGCGCTTCTTCCTCGATCGTCGCCATCACGCCGCTCCACTGCACGAATTCGGGCTTCGGGATCAGCGCCAGAATGTCCACGCCGCCGCCGGTCTTCACGGCGCGCCGCGCCGCGAACCGCAGCGCCAGCTCGGATTCAGGGCTGTCGTCGATCACCACCAGATAGGTGCGCATGGCTGGTTTTCCTTCCGCTGCGTTGGTGCCGCGCGTCGGGCCCTCGCGCAAGTCCGGGCGCGCCGATCCTGACCCTTGGTCTTGACCGGGGCTTGGGTGACGGCGAGAGAGAAACACCCTCCCTAGGACCTGAATGGGGCCATTCATGCCGATCGAAATCAAGATGCCCGCGCTGTCGCCCACCATGGAGGAAGGCACGCTCGCCCGCTGGCTGGTGAAGGAAGGCGACACCGTCGGCTCCGGTGACCTGATGGCCGAGATCGAGACCGACAAGGCGACGATGGAGTTCGAGGCGGTCGACGAGGGAACGATCGCGAAGATTCTCGTCGCCGAGGGCACCGACAATGTGAAGGTCGGCACCGTGATCGCGCTGCTCGCCGAGGAAGGCGAAAGCGCCGATGAGGTGGAGGCGCCCGCCGCGAAGGCGGCGCCTGCTCCGGCTCCCGCGCCGACGGAAGCCGCACCCGCACCCGCACCCGCACCCGCACCGGCACCGGCGCCGGCGCCCGCCCAGGCCGCGAATGGATTCGGCGACTCGAGTCGCGTGAAGGCCAGCCCGCTGGCGCGGCGGATCGCGGCGGAGAAGGGCATCGAGCTTTCGGCCGTCGCGGGCACTGGCCCGAACGGCCGGATCGTCAAGGCGGATGTCGAGGATGCGAAGCCCGGCGCCGTTGCCACCAAGGCCGCGCCCGAACGCGCAGCACAATCGCCTGCTGCCGAGGCGCCCGCGCCCGCAGCCGGCAAGGCGCCCGCCGCCGTCTGGTACGACGAGTCGATTCCCCACGAGACGGAAAAGCTCTCCAACATTCGCAAGACGATCGCGCGTCGGCTTACCGAGGCGAAACAGACGATCCCGCATATCTATCTCACCGTCGACGTGCGGCTCGACGCGCTTCTGAAGCTGCGCGCCGAACTCAACGCCGCACTGGAGCCGCGCGGGATCAAGCTGTCGGTCAACGATCTGCTCATCAAGGCGCTGGGCGTCGCCTTGGTCCAGACGCCGAAGTGCAACGTCACTTTCGCCGGCGACACGCTGGTTAAGTACACGCGCGCCGACGTTTCGGTGGCGGTGTCGACGCCCTCGGGTCTCATCACGCCGATCATCCGCGACGCTGCGAACAAGAGCGTTTCGGCGATTTCGGGCGAGATGAAGGAGCTCGCGGGCCGGGCGAAGGAGAACAAGCTTCAGCCGCAGGAGTATCAGGGCGGGACCGCCAGCCTGTCGAACATGGGCATGTACGGCATCAAGCAGTTCGACGCGGTCATCAATCCGCCGCAGGGGATGATCCTGGCAGTCGGGGGAGGCGAAAAGCGGCCGTTCGTGATCGATGACGCGCTTTCGATCGCCACGGTGATGTCCGCCACCGGAAGCTTCGACCACCGGGCGATCGACGGCGCCGATGGCGCCGAGCTGATGAAGGTCTTCAAGGAGCTGGTCGAGGCGCCGATCGGAATGATCGCCTGAGATGCCCGCACGTACGCTGATCGAAATGCTGCATATCGTTGTAGGACTTCTGGCGGCGACGCTGATCGCTACGCTCTCGGCATGGTCCTACCCACCGGCGCGCGAGGACATCTGGCTCGTGACCGGGGCGGCGATGGCTGCGGTCGTGGCGATGGGCGTCGGGCCGATCCGCCGCGCCTGGCTGCAGGACCGCGAATCGCATGGCTGATCGCCCGCCGGAAAGCGCGCCTACGATTCGTGTCGTCGCCATGCCTGCCGACGCCAACCCCTATGGCGACATCTTCGGCGGCTGGCTGATGAGCCAGATGGACATGGCGGCAGGGCTGGTCGCGTCGCGTCACTCGCAGGGCCGCGCCGTCACCATTGCGCTCGATGCGATGCAGTTCCTCCGCCCGGTGATCGTCGGCGACGAAGTCTCGGTCTTCGCCGTTCTCGCCGAGCAGGGCCGCACGTCGATGAAGATCGACGTCGAGGCGTGGCGCCGCGATCGTCATGGCGAGGCGATGGAGCGCGTGACTCAGGCGCGCTTCACCTTCGTGGCGATCGGTGAGGATCGCCGGCCGCGTCTGCTTCGCGACACTGGCGGAGACGCTTAGCTGGCGAGTCGCGCGCCCTCGCGCTAAGCCATCACGAGCGGCAGGATTCGCCGTGCATGGCAAAGGGAAGGGGTAACATGCGCTTCAAGATCGTACTCGGTGCGTCCGCTCTGTCGGCGGCGATACTGTTCGCCACAGTGCCCGCACAGGCGCAGACGCAGGGCACGCCCTGGACCGTCGAAGGAGCCTTGGCAGACGAGGACGCGACCGACAGCGACGGCCGGCGCTACGACGATCATGCCGTCACGCTCGAAGCGGGCCAGCGCTACCGCCTGTCGGTCGATGCCGAGGACTTCGATACGCTGCTGAAGCTCTACCGCACTACCGACGCGGATCCCGTCGCGGAGAATGACGACGCCGGCGGATCGCTGAATTCCGCGCTCACCTTCGTTCCTGAGGAAAGCGGCACCTATACCCTGCGTGCGACCAGCTTCGATGCCGAAGGTCGCGGCGGATACACTGCCACTGTGGCGACGCTGGCACCGCTTCCGGCGCCGGTGACGCAGCCGATCGGCAGCGAGACGATGACCTGGCAGATCTACACCGGGGCGCTCACCGCGAACGATCCTGCGGAGCAAGGTTATTTCGACGATTATCTCGTGTCGCTCGCGGCCGGCGAGACGGTGTGGATCCACCTCACCGCCGACAATTACGACACGATGGTGCAGGTCTTTCCGGCGGACCGCCGCAGCGGCGAGCCGCTGGCGAGCGACGACGACAGCGGCGGCGAGCTCAATTCGCTGTTGATCTTCACGCCCGAAACTTCGGGCGACTATATCGTCCGCTCGACGTCGTTCGAGGAAGGCGCGACCGGCGCCTATCGCCTGCGGGTCGGCAAGTAGTCGGCCGGAGGGGCGGTCGCGCGCGAAGAGCGGCCGCTCCTCCCGACCACCTCGTCCGGCCTTGACCTGAGCGGTGTCGCTGCCGATTGGAGCTGCGAACCCTCCCCGGTTGGAAAGGCAGACACGTGGCGGAATCCTACGATCTCATCGTCCTCGGCTCAGGCCCCGGCGGCTATGTCGCCGCGATCCGCGCGTCGCAGCTCGGCCTCAAGACCGCGATCGTCGAGCGTGAGCTGCTGGGCGGGATCTGTCTCAACTGGGGCTGCATCCCCACCAAGGCGCTGCTGCGTTCCGCAGAGATCTTTCATTTCATGCAGCACGCCAAGGAATATGGCTTGGCCGCCGAGAAGATCAGCGCCGATCTGGACGCAGTGGTGAAGCGCTCGCGCGGAGTCGCTTCCCAGCTCAACAAGGGCGTCACCGGGCTGATGAAGAAGAACAAGATCGCGGTGCACATGGGCACCGGCAGGCTGATGGGTAAGGGCAAGCTGACCGTCACCGGCGAGGACGGCAAGACGACGGAGCTGACCGCCAGGAACATCATTGTCGCAACCGGCGCGCGCGCGCGCGACCTGCCCTTCGCACCCGCCGACGGCAAACGGGTATGGACCTATCGCCACGCGATGACTCCCGCGGAGATGCCGTCCAAGCTGCTCGTCATCGGATCGGGCGCGATCGGAATCGAATTCGCCAGCTTCTACAACGATATGGGCGCGGACGTCACGGTCGTGGAAATGCTCGACCGCATCGTGCCGGTCGAGGACAAGGATATTTCCGCGCATCTCGAGAAGGCGCTCAAGAAGCAGGGGATGACGATCCATACCGGTGCCGCGCTCGAGAAGCTCGAGGTCGGCGACAAGGGCGTGACGGCGACGATCAAGGCCAAGGACGGCAAGTCCGCGACCACCGAATACAGCCATGTGATCGTGGCGATCGGCATCGTTCCCAACACCGCCGACATCGGGCTGAAGGAGCTGGGCGTGGCTATGGACGAGCGGGGCTTCCTGAAGACCGATGGCGCCTGCCGCACCAATGTCGACGGGGTCTGGGCGATCGGCGACATCACTGCGCCGCCGTGGCTGGCGCACAAGGCCAGCCACGAAGGCGTGATCGCTGCCGAGGCGATCGCCGGCAAGCGGCCGCACGCGATGGACCCGCTGAACATTCCCGCCTGCACCTATTGTCATCCGCAGATCGCCAGCGTGGGCTTGACCGAGTCGAAGGCGCGCGAAGCGGGGTATGATGTGAAGGTGGGCAATTTCCCGTTCATCGGCAACGGCAAGGCCATCGCGCTGGGGGAAGCCGAAGGCTTTGTGAAGACGGTGTTCGACGCGAAGACCGGCGAGTTGCTGGGTGCGCACATGATCGGCGCCGAAGTGACCGAGATGATCCAGGGATATACGATCGGCAAGACGGGTGAACTGACCGAGGCCGAGCTGATCGAAACTGTTTTCCCGCATCCGACGATCAGCGAGGCGATGCACGAAAGCGTGCTGGCCGCCTATGGGCGCGTGCTTCACATCTGAGCGGTACGATCCTCGCCGGCGGCGCGTGTCGCACAGCGTTTCGGCGGGTGGGAGAACGGCGGCTCAGGTGCTGCGGCTCGCCTCGATCCGCGCGTTTGCGAGGGCTGCCGCTCCTCTGCATGCAAGAATCCGGCCCCGCCGTGGGGACGGCCCTCCTGGGTATCTGCCGGCCGGAACGAGGCGCGTCGCAGCGCGTTGTGCGCGCAGCTTCGAGGAGAGAATAGCAATGAAAAGTCAGATCCTTATGCTTGCGGTTTCGCTTCCCGCCCTGGCACTGGCCGCCTGCGGAGAACCCGAAACCACGACCACGACCGAAGATCTTGCCGTCACGGACATGGGAGTCGCCAACGACGGCGCAATGATGGACGACGGCGCGATGATGGGCGACGCCGCGGCAATGAATGCGGATCAGTTCATCACCAATATCAGCGCGAGCGATGCCTATGAGATCGCGGCGGGGCAGCTCGCGCAGGAGAAGGCGACTGCCCAGCCGCTGCGCGACTTCGGCGCGAAAATGGTGGAGGACCATAGGGCGTCGACCAACAATCTGATGCAGGCGGCAAGCGAGGCCGGCATGACCGTTGGCGCACCACAGATGACCGCCGAGCAGCAGGCGAACCTGGAGGCGCTGCGTTCGGCGACCGGAAGCGAATTCGACAGCGCCTATGAGAGCCAGCAGGTGGCGGCGCACGAACAGGCGCTGTCGATGCTGCGTTCCTATGCGGACGGGGGCGACGTCCCGGCGCTCCGGACCTTCGCCTCGAACACCGCGCCGGTGGTCGAGGGGCATCTGAACATGATCCGCGATATGTGAGCGGGCGATTCGCCCCCCGCTGAAACGCGGGCGAGGGGCGCTCCCCCCGGGGGCGCCCCTCGTTCCGTTTTCAGCTGCTGGTGGCGCTCAGGCCGCTTCGTCGTTCGAGACGAAGGGCGAGCTTCCGCTCTCGACGGCGCGCGGGCGCTCGCGCGACGAGGTGTCGACCGAACTCATGTGCTTCAGGCGGCCGTCGATATGGCCGCCGTTCTCGATGGTGATGTTCTCATATTCGACATCACCCGTGATCTTGGCCGAGCGCTCGACCGTGAGCTGCTTGACGCGCACCGCGCCTTCGATCGATCCGGCGAGCCGCGCGCTTTCCGCGACCACACTGCCGAAGATCTGGCTTTCGGAGCCTTGCGCCAGGCTGCCGCAATTGACGTCGCCCTCGACTCGGCCATCGATGTGCAGATCGTTCGTGGCAGTGACGTTGCCGGTCACCACCACATCGGGCCCAAGCACCGAAAACATGCCGCGCCCGCTCTTGCTGGCAGAGGGCATCGGCGGCGCGGGTGGCACCGTGGGGCTGTTGTCCCTGCCACGATTGCTGTTGTTGAACATTAGGTTACTCCCCACTTCCCCGGGTTCGAGTCAGGCCAGGCTTTACCACAGGCGCGGTCTGCGATCAGCCACGAATTGGCTCCCCGTCGTTCCAGAGAGGGATTGTCGTTCGCGACGCGAGCGGTTCCGAGGTGCAGCGCGAGCCCGGCTCCTATAAACGCCGTTACGGTTGCGAAACCATTAGCGGGCGGAAGGCCCGCGGCGCCTGCCACTGCCGCCCATGCGGCACACTGCACCAGAAGCGCGACGACCTGCTGGGCCCGATCGCGTCGATTCGCCGCCAGCGCGAGCGCGGCGGCGAGCAGCAGCGGGCCGATCCCCGGCTGGGGCAGGCAGAGCGCGGGGAGCAGTGCGGGCAACACCGCCGCCGCCGGACCACCTGCGGGTCGCGTCGCGCTCAGTCGCGCGAGATGCCATGCGAAAACTCCGAGGCCGGTCGTAACCATGAGGCCGAGCGCCGGGGCGCCGCCAAGGTGGAGCGCCAGCGCGGCAGGGCCGGGCGCTGCCGGACCCATCCTCGCGAGCGCCACCGAAACCGCCAGGGCACCGGCCGCGACGAGCACCGGCTTCGCGCGCGTGCCGGCGAACCGGCGAACCGGCCATAGGGGTCGGCTGCCGGAGGGGCCGAGGCGGATCGTGACGGTCGAGGGGCGTTGCGGCGACATGCCGAAGCCTGTAGCCGCCAACTTGTTGCCACAGTCTTTCCGCGCCCATTGACCGGGTGCGGGACCCCAGCTATAGGCCGCCCGTCCCGAGCAGGGCGCGCGCCGGTTCTCCGGCCGTTTTTGTTTGCTCGGGTCGATAAGAGCTGAACGTTGTTGGAGACGCTAGGCCCAGGGGGTCGGTCAGGCCGCCGGGGTCTTTTCGTATTCTCTGTGACAGGGCTCCAGCAAAGTAACCGTCGAAAGGTGAAGGGCTTCATGCCGACGATTAACCAGTTGGTCCGCAAGGGCCGCGACCCGCAGAAGGCCAAGAGCAAGGTCCCTGCGATGGAGCAGAACCCGCAGAAGCGCGGTGTCTGCACCCGTGTCTATACGACGACTCCGAAGAAGCCGAACTCGGCGCTTCGCAAGGTGGCCAAGGTTCGCCTGACCAACCAGCGCGAAGTCATCAGCTACATCCCGGGCGAAGGTCACAACCTTCAGGAGCACTCGGTGGTGCTGATCCGCGGCGGCCGTGTGCGCGACCTTCCCGGTGTGCGCTACCATGTGCTGCGCGGCGTGCTCGACACCCAGGGTGTCAAGGATCGCAAGCAGTCCCGCTCGAAGTACGGCGCCAAGCGTCCGAAGTAAGCCGGCCGGCGTGTCCGGCCATCACGGCTGAAGTGAAGAGAAAGGTTCTCGAATGTCTCGTCGTCGTCGTCCCGAAAAGCGGGAAATCCTGCCCGATCCCAAGTTCGGGGATATCGTGCTCTCGAAGTTCATGAACAGCGTGATGCTGGACGGCAAGAAGGCCGTCGCCGAGGGTATCGTCTATTCCGCGCTCGACACGATCGAAGCGCGCGCCAAGAAGGACCCGATCGGCGTCTTCCACGAAGCGCTGACCAACATCAAGCCGGGCATCGAGGTCCGCAGCCGCCGCGTCGGCGGTGCGACCTATCAGGTGCCGGTCGAGGTGCGTCCCGAGCGTGCGCAGGCGCTGGCGATCCGCTGGCTGATCACCGCCGCGCGCAACCGCAGCGAGAACACCATGTCGGCGCGCCTTTCGGGCGAGCTGATGGATGCGGCGAACAACCGCGGCAACGCTGTGAAGAAGCGTGAGGACACGCATCGCATGGCCGAAGCGAACCGCGCGTTCAGCCACTACCGCTGGTAACGGGAAACACTATATGGGTGGCGGCGCCCCGGCGCCTCCACCCGTCACCGTTCGCCCTGAGCTTGTCGAAGGGCTGCACTTCTTCGAGCCGAAGAGGGAAGAGCAGGGCTTCGACAAGCTCAGCCCGCACGGGCTGGGGTGGTTGGATACCCTTGAAGAATTGAACCGCGAGACCCCGCGCTGGAGTTGAACAATGGCCCGCAAAGATCCGCTCAACACGTATCGTAACATCGGCATCATGGCGCACATCGATGCCGGCAAGACGACGACGACCGAGCGCATCCTCTATTACACCGGCAAGTCCTACAAGATCGGCGAAGTGCACGAAGGCACCGCGACGATGGACTGGATGGAGCAGGAGCAGGAGCGCGGCATCACGATCACGTCGGCCGCGACGACGTGTTTCTGGAAAGACCACCGGATCAACATCATCGACACGCCCGGGCACGTCGACTTCACGATCGAAGTCGAGCGTTCGCTGCGCGTGCTCGACGGCGCGGTCGCGTGCTTCGACGGCGTGGCCGGCGTTGAGCCGCAGTCCGAGACGGTGTGGCGCCAGGCGGACAAGTACAAGGTTCCGCGGATGTGCTTCATCAACAAGCTCGACCGCACCGGCGCCAACTTCGAATATTGCGTCCAGTCGATCATTGATCGTCTGGGGGCGAAGCCTGCCGTTCTGTACATCCCCATTGGGATCGAGGGCGGTCTGATCGGCCTCGTCGATCTGGTGCACGAGCGCGGGATCGTCTGGGAGAACGACGGCCTGGGCGCCGAGTTCAAATATGTCGACATCCCCGAGGACCTCGCCGACAAGGCCGCCAAATATCGCCAGGATCTGATCGAGCTCGCCGTCGAGCAGGACGATGCGGCGATGGAAGCGTATCTGGAAGGCAATGAGCCCGACGCCGAGACGCTGAAGAAGCTGATCCGCAAGGGCACGCTGAACCAGAGCTTTGTGCCGGTGCTGTGCGGTTCGGCGTTCAAGAACAAGGGCGTTCAGCCGCTGCTCGACGCAGTGGTCGATTATCTGCCGAGCCCGCTCGACGTTCCCGCCATCAAGGGCGTGAAGCCGGACAGCGACGAGGAGGACACGCGTCCGTCGTCCGACGACGCGCCCTTCTCGGCGCTCGCGTTCAAGATCATGAACGATCCGTTCGTCGGCACGCTGACCTTCACCCGCATCTATTCGGGCAAGCTCACCAAGGGCTCGTACCTGAACTCGGTGAAGGACAAGAAGGAAAAGATCGGCCGCATGCTCCTCATGCACGCCAACTCGCGTGAGGACATCGACGAGGCCTATGCCGGTGACATCGTCGCCATTGCGGGTCTGAAGGAAACGACGACCGGCGACACGCTGTGCGACGCGAACAAGCCGATCATCCTCGAGCGGATGGAATTCCCCGAGCCCGTGATCGAGCTGTCGGTGGAGCCGAAGACCAAGGCCGACCAGGAAAAGATGGGCATAGCGCTCAACCGCCTCGCCGCCGAGGATCCTTCGTTCCGCGTGTCGACCGACCATGAATCGGGCCAGACGATCATCAAGGGCATGGGCGAGCTTCACCTCGACATTCTCGTCGATCGCATGAAGCGCGAGTTCAAGGTCGAGGCGAACGTCGGCGCGCCGCAGGTGGCCTATCGCGAATATCTCGCGAAGAAGGTCGACATCGACTATACCCACAAGAAGCAGTCGGGCGGTTCGGGCCAGTTCGGCCGCGTGAAGGTCACTGTCGTTCCGGGCGAGCGCGGTTCGGGCTTCCAGTTCTTCGACGAGATCAAGGGCGGCAACATCCCGCGCGAATATATCCCGTCGGTGGAAAAGGGTTTCCGCGAGACCGCCGAGACGGGTCAGCTGATCGGCTTCCCGATCATCGACTTCGAGGTGCACCTCACCGACGGTGCGTACCACGACGTCGACTCGTCGGCGCTGGCGTTCGAAATCTGTGCCCGCGGCGCGATGCGCGAAGCGGCGCAGAAGTCGGGCATCAAGCTGCTCGAGCCGATCATGAAGGTCGAGGTTGTGACGCCCGAGGATTATCTGGGCGACGTGATTGGCGACATGAACAGCCGTCGCGGCCAGATTCAGGGCACCGACAGCCGCGGCAACGCACAGGTGGTCGAGGCGATGGTCCCGCTGGCCAACATGTTCGGATATGTGAACCAGCTTCGCTCGTTCACCCAGGGACGTGCCCAGTACAGCATGCAGTTCTCGCACTATGACGAAGTGCCGCAGAATGTGGCCGACGAAGTGAAGGCGAAGCTGGCGTAACGCGAAACGGATCGCTAAGGGCGACGCTTCCCGCGGCGCCCGCGATTCGCCACGGATTTGATCAGAAGGTAGGAAACTATGGCGAAGGCAAAGTTCGAGCGGAACAAACCGCACCTCAACATCGGCACGATCGGCCACGTCGACCACGGCAAGACGTCGCTGACGGCCGCGATCACGAAGGTTCTGGCGGAAGCCGGTGGCGGTACCGCCGTCGACTTCGCGAACATCGACAAGGCGCCCGAGGAGCGCGAGCGCGGCATCACCATCTCGACCGCGCACGTCGAGTATGAGACCGCCAACCGCCACTATGCGCACGTCGACTGCCCCGGCCACGCCGACTATGTGAAGAACATGATCACCGGCGCGGCGCAGATGGACGGCGCGATCCTGGTGGTTTCGGCCGCCGACGGCCCGATGCCGCAGACCCGCGAGCACATCCTGCTCGCCCGTCAGGTCGGTGTGCCGGCGATGGTCGTGTTCCTCAACAAGGTCGACATGGTCGACGACGAGGAACTGCTCGAGCTGGTCGAACTGGAAGTCCGCGAGCTGCTGAGCTCGTACGAATTCCCGGGCGACGACATTCCGATCGTCAAGGGTTCGGCGCTTGCCGTCCTCGAGGACAGCAACCGCGAGATCGGCCACAACGCCGTTCTCGAGCTGATGAACCAGGTCGACTCGTACATCCCCGAGCCCGAGCGTCCGCTCGACAAGCCGTTCATGATGCCGATCGAAGACGTGTTCTCGATCTCGGGTCGCGGTACGGTGGTCACCGGCCGCGTCGAGACCGGCATCGTCAAGGTTGGCGAGGAAGTCGAGATCGTCGGCATCAACGACACCCGCAAGACGACCGTCACGGGCGTCGAGATGTTCCGCAAGCTGCTCGACCAGGGCCAGGCCGGCGACAACATCGGTGCGCTGCTCCGCGGCGTCGGCCGTGAAGACGTCGAGCGCGGTCAGGTTCTGGCCAAGCCGGGTTCGATCACGCCGCACACCGAGTTCAAGTCGGAAGTGTACGTCCTGTCGAAGGACGAGGGCGGCCGTCACACGCCGTTCTTCGCGAACTATCGTCCGCAGTTCTACTTCCGCACGACCGACGTGACCGGCACCGTCGAGCTGCCCGAGGGCACCGAGATGGTGATGCCGGGCGACAACGTCGCGCTGGGCGTCAAGCTCATCGCGCCGATCGCCATGGACGTCGGCCAGCGCTTCACGATCCGCGAAGGCGGCCGCACCGTCGGCGCCGGCGTCGTGAGCGGCATCGACAAGTAATCGACGCCCGCAAGGGCTGAGAGACAAGAGCCCGGCTTCCCGAAAGGGAGGCCGGGTTTTTTGTTGCGGCTCGCAGTATCGCATCCGTGCTCCCCAAAAGCTCCAGAGGCGGGCGAGAGGGCACTCCCGTTCCTGTGGCAAGTCTCTAGTGTCCGTCCCCGCTGGAGTGCGATGGCGCACTGCTGAACGGAGAAGGCAGGGCAGCCCTGGCCCGGGTCGAGCCCGGGCCGACGTAGTGGAGAGCTTCGATCGCCTCGAATTCCGTCGCCCCGGGCTTGACCCGGGGCCGGGGCTTCTTCTTTCCTCGATGCATGGCGCGCGCACCGCAGGGCGGGTGGGTTTACATCATGGCCAACCGCTATCGCGAGGGCATGTATGTCGGCGTGACTGCGGATCTTGCCGTGCGCATCGGTCAGCATCAATCCGGTAGCGGCTCCGATCATTGTCGGGAGCGTGGGCTGGTTCGGCTGGTGTGGGCCGAACATGGCGAGGACATCACCGCCTGCATCGCGCACGAGAAGCGGCTGAAGCGCTGGCTGCGCGAGTGAAAGTTCGCGCTGATCGAGAAGGCCAATCCGGAGTGGCGGGATTTGTTCGATGATCTGGTCTAGTGGAGGTGAGCCTGGGCCCGGATCAGGTCCGGGCCGACGTGGAGACCCGTCGCCTTCCCTCCAGTTCCGTCGCCCCGGGCTTGACCCGGGGCTGGGCTTCTTCTTTCTCTAGTTGTCGCGCGTCTTCGATAGGGTGAACGCAGCCCTGGCCCGGATCAGGTCCGGGCCGACGATGGGGAAGCGAAAATCCTCGCGCGCCCCTTGATCCGAATCGCTTCGCCCTGTAGAGGCCCCGCTTCCGTTTGACGTTTTGAACAGCAAGAGGTGACACGCCCGCTACGCCGGGATCGGCGCAGCAGGGGAAGTCGCCCCGCTCTTTCGCATTGGTAGGGACATGGAAACGCAGAATATCCGTATTCGCCTGAAGGCGTTCGATCACCGCGTGCTCGATCAGGCCACCGGCGACATCGCCGACACGGCCCGCCGCACCGGCGCGCTCATTCGCGGTCCCATTCCCCTGCCGACGCGCATCGAGAAGTTCACCGTGAACCGCGGTCCGCACATCGACAAGAAGTCGCGCGAGCAGTTCGAGGTTCGCACCTACAAGCGCATGCTCGACATCGTGCAGCCGACTCCGCAGACGGTGGACGCGCTGATGAAGCTCGACCTGGCCGCTGGCGTTGACGTCGAGATCAAGCTCGCGTAAAGGCGCCGCTCTTCTCGAGCTAAACGAGATTCGGCTTCCTCCACTGGGCGATGCCCGAAGCAAGGAAGCAAGGCTCCCCTGAGGGGTGAGCCGTGAGGGCAACCTCATCGAGACATGGAATACCGCCGGGCCTGTCCCGGGACCGCGTTCCCCGTCATTTCCGGTCCGCCGGAAAGCCGCAGCCCGGACGGGGCCCGCATTTAGTTTTTGGGCTGAGCATGCCCCCGACGGAATCGTCCGGCGGGGGCCTCTGTATTGAGGAGTGATGGATCATGCGCACTGGCGTGATCGCGAAGAAGTTGGGCATGACGCGCCTGTTCCAGGACGACGGCCGGCACGTGCCGGTGACCGTTCTGGCGATGGAGAGCGTCCAGGTGGTCGCGCAGCGCACCGCCGATCGCGACGGCTATGTTGCCGTTCAGATCGGTGCGGGCAGCGCGAAGGCCAAGAATGTCGCCAAGCCGCAGCGCGGCCACTTCGGCAAGGCCGAGGTCGAGCCGAAAGCGATGCTCTGCGAATTCCGCGTCGAGGAAGATGGCCTGATCGAAGTGGGCGCGGAAATCGCCGCCGACCATTTCGTCACCGGCCAGATGGTCGACGTTTCCGGCCGCACGCAGGGCAAGGGCTTCGCCGGCGCCATGAAGCGTTGGGGCTTCGGCGGTCTGCGCGCCACGCACGGTGTGTCGATCTCGCACCGTTCGCACGGTTCGACCGGTCAACGCCAGGATCCCGGCAAGGTCTTCAAGAACAAGAAGATGGCCGGCCATATGGGTGACCGTAACCGCACGCAGCAGAACCTCGAGATCGTCTCGACCGACGTCGAGCGTGGTCTGATCTTCGTGAAGGGCTCGGTGCCCGGTCACAAGGGCAGCTGGCTGGTCGTCAAGGATGCGGTGAAGGTGCCGCGCCACGCCGACGCGCCGTTCCCGGCCTCGATCAAGTCCGCGAACAACAACAACGATGCTCCCGCCGATACGCCCGCTGACGAAGCGGCTGCGCCGGAAGCGACCGAAGGCCAGGAGGGCTAAGTGAAGGTCAAGGTTCAGACCCTCGACGCCAAGGCTGGCGGCGACATCGAGCTCAACGACGCGATCTTCGCCGTCGAGCCGCGCGCCGACATCCTGCATCGCGTCGTCACCTGGCAGCTCGAGAAGCGCCGGGGCACCGCGCGCCCGACGCGCGAGCGCTCGGACGTTGCGCGCACCGGCAAGAAGTTCGGTCGCCAGAAGGGCGGCGGTACGGCGCGTCACGGCGATCGCCGCGCTCCGATTTTCATCGGTGGTGGTAAGGCGCACGGCGCCCGGCTGCGCGACTTCAATCCGTCGCTGAACAAGAAGGTTCGCGCGCTGGGCCTGAAGATGGCGCTGTCGAGCCACGCCAAGGGCGGTTCGCTGATCGTGCTCGACACGCTCGATGGCGATGCGAAGACCAAGGCGCTCAAGGGCCAGTTCGAGAAGCTGGGCGTGGGCAAGTCGACGCTGATCATCGACGGCGACGCGGTCGAGACGAATTTCGCGCTCGCCGCCCGCAACCTGCCGCACGTCGACGTGCTGCCGGCGATCGGCGCGAACGTCTACGACATTCTGAAGCACGACACGCTGGTGCTCACCAAGGCGGCGGTCGAGAAGCTGGAGGCGCGCTTCAATGGCTAAGAAGGACAAGGCAGCGATCGACACGCGTCATTACGACGTGATCGTCGCGCCGCACATCACCGAGAAGGCGACGCTCGTCTCCGAGGCGAACGCAGTGGTCTTCAAGGTTGCGAACGACGCGACCAAGCCGGAGATCAAGGCTGCGGTCGAGGCGCTGTTCGACGTCAAGGTGAAGGGCGTGAACACGATCGTTCAGAAGGGCAAGACCAAGCGCTGGAAGGGCAAGCCCTACAGCCGGTCGGACATGAAGAAGGCGATCGTGACCCTCGCCGAGGGTGACATGATCGACGTCACCCAGGGGGTGAAGGCGTAATGGCACTCAAGAATTACAATCCGACGTCGCCGGCGCGTCGCGGACTGATCCTGGTGGACCGTTCGGGTCTGCACAAGGGCGGTCCGGTGAAGGCGCTGACCGAAGGCAAGCGCAAGACGGGCGGTCGCAACAACAAGGGTCATGTCACGTCGCGCGGCATCGCGGGCGGTCACAAGCAGCGCTATCGCATCATCGACTTCAAGCGCCGCAAGTGGGGCGTCGAAGGAACGGTCGAGCGGATCGAATATGATCCCAACCGCACCGCCTTCATCGCGCTGGTCAACTACGGCACCGAGGCCGAGGCCGATTATGCCTATATCCTTGCGCCGCAGCGCCTGGGCGTGGGCGACAAGGTGGTTGCCGACAAGAAGACCGACGTGAAGCCGGGCAACGCCATGGAGCTGGGCTCGATGCCGGTCGGCACCATCGTCCACAATGTGGAGATGAAGCCGGGCAAGGGCGGCCAGATCGCGCGCTCGGCGGGCACCTATGTGCAGGTCGTCGGCCGTGACCGCGGCATGGTGATCGTCCGTCTGAACTCGGGCGAGCAGCGCTACATCCACGCCAATTGCATGGCGACGGTGGGCGCGGTGTCGAACCCCGACAACCAGAACCAGAACCTCGGCAAGGCCGGCCGTAACCGCTGGCTGGGCAAGCGCCCGCTGACCCGCGGCGTGGCCAAGAACCCGGTCGACCACCCGCACGGCGGTGGTGAGGGCCGGACCTCGGGCGGCCGTCATCCGGTCACTCCGTGGGGCAAGCCGACCAAGGGTGCGCGCACCCGCAAGAACAAGTCGACCGACAAGATGATCATCCGGTCGCGTCACGCGAGGAAGAAGTAATGGCTCGTTCGGTTTGGAAGGGTCCCTTCGTCGACCTGCACCTGCTCAACAAGGCGGAAGCCGCGCAGGAGGCCGGTGGCCGCGCCGCGCCGATCAAGACCTGGTCGCGCCGCTCGACGATCCTGCCGCAGTTCGTCGGCCTGACGTTCAACGTCTACAACGGCCGCAAGTTCGTGCCGGTGTCGGTCAATGAGGACATGGTCGGCATGAAGCTGGGTGAATTCGCGCCGACGCGCTTCTTCCCCGGCCATGCCGCGGACAAGAAGGGCAAGCGCTGATGAGCAAGCAGGCAGCTCCCCGCCGCGTGGCGGACAATGAGGCGCTGGCGGTCGGCACGCAGATTCGCGGGTCGGCGCAGAAGCTGAACCTCGTCGCGGGCCTGATCCGCGGCAAGAAGGCCGACGAGGCGCTGAACATCCTCGCCTTCTCGAAGAAGGCGATGGCGGTCGACGCCCGCAAGGTTCTGGCGAGCGCGATCGCGAACGCCGAGAACAACCACAACCTCGATGTCGACGCGCTCGTCGTCGCCGAGGCGTCGGTCGGCAAGTCGATCACCATGAAGCGGTTCCACACCCGTGGCCGCGGCAAGTCGACGCGCATCCTGAAGCCGTTCAGCCGGCTCCGGATCGTGGTGCGCGAACAGGAAGAAGAGGCGTAAGATGGGTCAGAAGAGCAACCCCATCGGTCTGCGGCTGCAGATCAACCGGACCTGGGACAGCCGCTGGTTCGCGGAAGGCCATGACTATGGCCGGCTGCTGCTGGAGGATCTCAAGATCCGCAAGTACATCGTCGAGACGCTGCCCCAGGCCGCGATCTCGAAGGTGGTGATCGAGCGTCCGGCCAAGCTGTGCCGCATCTCCGTCTATGCCGCCCGTCCCGGTGTGATCATCGGCAAGAAGGGCGCGGACATCGAGAAGCTCCGCAAGAAGCTGGCGTCGATGACGAGCTCGGACGTGAGCCTTAACATCGTCGAGATCCGCAAGCCCGAAGTCGACGCCAAGCTCGTCGCGCAGGGCGTCGCGGACCAGCTGGAGCGCCGTATCGCCTTCCGTCGCGCGATGAAGCGCGCGGTGCAGTCGGCGCTGCGTCTGGGTGCCGAGGGCATCCGGATCACCTGCGGCGGCCGTCTGGGCGGCGCGGAGATCGCCCGCACCGAATGGTATCGCGAGGGCCGCGTTCCGCTGCACACGCTGCGCGCGAACGTCGACTATGCCGAGGCCGAGGCCCACACCGCCTATGGCGTGTGCGGCGTGAAGGTCTGGATCTTCAAGGGCGAGATCCTGGGCCATGATCCGATGGCGACGGACCGGCTGACGCTGGAGGCACAGACCTCCGGTGTGCGCCCGGCGCGCTGAGATTTGAGGAACTAGAACAATGCTGCAACCGAAGCGCACCAAGTTCCGCAAGGCGTTCAAAGGTCGCATCCATGGCGATGCCAAGGGCGGCACCACGCTGAATTTCGGCGCCTATGGCTTGAAGGCGATGGAGCCGGAGCGGATCACCGCGCGTCAGATCGAGGCGGCTCGCCGCGCGATCACGCGCCACATCAAGCGCCAGGGGCGTTTGTGGATCCGCATCTTCCCGGACGTTCCGGTGTCGAGCAAGCCTGCCGAAGTCCGCATGGGCTCGGGCAAGGGTTCGCCCGAATTCTGGGCGGCGCGCGTGAAGCCCGGCCGTATCCTGTTCGAGCTGGACGGCGTTCCCGGCCCGCTCGCGGCGGAAGCATTCGAGCGTGCGGCGATGAAGCTGCCGATCAAGACCAAGGTCGTGGCGCGCCTCGGCGACACGTCGCACCTGGAGGGCTGAACGAGATGAGCAACGTAGCAGACCTGCGGACCAAGTCCGACGACCAGCTTACCGAGCAGCTCGGCAATCTGAAGCGCGAGGCGTTCAACCTGCGGTTTCAGGCCGCCACGCAGCAGCTCGAGAAGTCGAGCCGCGTGAAGGAAGTCCGCCGGGACATCGCCCGCATCAAGACGCTGCAGAACGAGCGTGCTCGTTCTGCCGGGAAGTAAGGAAACATCATGCCGAAGCGCGTGCTGACCGGGCAGATCGTGTCCGACAAGGCCGATAAGACGGTGGTGGTGCTGGTGGAGCGCAAGGTGAAGCACCCGCTCTACGGCAAGATCATCCGCCGTTCGAAGAAGTATCACGCCCATGACGAGGGCAATGAGTACAAGGCCGGCGAGACCGTGCGGATCGAAGAGACCGCGCCGATCTCCAAGCTGAAGACCTGGAAGGTGATCGCGCGGGTGAACACCCATGCGACCCCCGAGCAGGTCGCGGCGGAAGCGGCGGCGTAACGAGAGTTTCGCTGCTGCCCGTTCGTCCTGAGGTGCCGCTGAGCTTGGCGAAGCGGCGTATCGCAGGGCGGTGGTTCGAGACGAGGCTGCGACAAGCGCAGCCTCTCCTCACCACAAGCGGGCGGCAGGAGCATTTTAGCGGAACCACCGGGCTTTCCCGGCAGGCCAATTGAGAAGGAACCGGATCGATGATCCAGATGCAGTCGAATCTCGACGTCGCGGACAACAGCGGCGCGAAGCGCGTGCAGTGCATCAAGGTGCTGGGCGGCTCGAAGCGCCGCACGGCCGGCGTGGGCGATGTGATCGTCGTCAGCGTCAAGGAAGCCGCTCCGCGCGGCCGCGTGAAGAAGGGCGACGTTCACCGCGCGGTGATCGTGCGCACCGCCAAGGACATCCGCCGCAACGACGGTTCGGTGATCCGCTTCGACGGCAACGCCGCGGTGCTGGTCAACAAGAACGAGGAGCCGATCGGCACTCGTATCTTCGGCCCGGTCGTCCGCGAGCTGCGTTCGAAGGGCTTCATGAAGATCATCTCGCTCGCACCGGAGGTGCTGTGATGGCTGCTGCGAAGATCAAGAAGGGCGATCGCGTGATCGTCCTGAGCGGAAAGGACAAGGGCCGCACCGGCGATGTCGTGAAGGCGATGCCGAAGGACGGCAAGGTCGTGGTCGAGGGCGTGAATATCGCCGTTCGCCATCGCAAGCCGAGCCAGGCGAATCCGCAGGGCGGGCTCGAGCGTTCGGAAGCGCCGCTCCACGTTTCGAAGGTCGCGCATGTGACCGCCGACGGCAAGCCGACGCGCGTGCGCTTCGAGGAGCGCGACGGCAAGAAGGTTCGCGTCGCCGTCAAGACCGGGGAGGTCATCAATGGCTGACAACTACACGCCGCGCATGAAGAAGCTGTACGACGAAACCGTCGCCAAGGCGATGACGGAGAAGTTCGGCTACAAGAATGTGATGGAAGTTCCGCGGATCCAGAAGATCACGCTCAACATGGGCGTGGGCGAAGCGACGCAGGACAAGAAGAAGGTCGAGGCCGCTGCGGCCGAGATGGAGCTGATTGCCGGTCAGAAGCCGGTCGTCACGCGCGCGAAGAAGTCGATCGCCCAGTTCAAGCTGCGCGAAGGCATGCCGATCGGCTGCAAGGTGACTCTGCGCCGCGAGCGGATGTACGAGTTCCTGGACCGTTTCGTCACGATCGCGCTTCCGCGCGTCCGCGACTTTCGCGGGCTGAACCCGAAGTCCTTCGACGGCCGTGGCAACTATGCCTGCGGCATCAAGGAACAGATCGTGTTTCCCGAGATCAACTATGACCGCATCGACAAGGTGCGCGGCATGGACGTGATCGTCACCACCACCGCGAAGACCGACGAAGAGGCTCGCGAGCTCCTGCGTCTCTTCGGCTTCCCGTTCCCGCAGGATGCGGACGGTGAAGCGAAGCAGGCAGCGTAAGGAAGGAAGAACTTAAGTCATGGCGAAACTGAGTTCGATCAATAAGAACGAAAAGCGCAAGAAGCTGGTGAAGCAGTATGCGCCCAAGTACGCGAAGCTGAAGGCGATCGCGAACGACGAGTCGCTCGACGAGACCGAGCGTCTGATCGCGCGCCTCAAGATGGCGGAGATTCCCCGCAACGCGAACCCGACCCGCGTGCGCAACCGCTGCGAGCTGACCGGCCGTCCGCGCGGCTATTACCGCAAGTTCCGTCTCGCCCGCGTCATGCTGCGCGATCTGGCCAACAAGGGCCTGATCCCCGGTGTGACCAAGTCGAGCTGGTAAGGAACAGATCATGGCAGTGACCGATCCCCTGGGTGACATGCTCACCCGCATCCGCAACGGCCAGCGCGCGCGCAAGGACAGTGTCCTCACGCCGGCGTCGAAGCTCCGTGCGCGGGTTCTCGATGTGCTTCAGCGCGAAGGCTATATCCGTGGCTACAGCGAAGAGCAGATGGGCCCGGCGGCGGGCATCCGCATCGAGCTGAAGTATTTCGAGGGCCAGCCGGCGATCAAGCACGTCGCGCGCGTATCGAAGCCCGGCCGCCGCGTCTATTCGGGCTCGCAGGAGCTTCCGAAGGTGCGCAACGGCCTTGGCATCACCATCGTCTCGACGCCCAAGGGCGTTCTGTCCGACGCCGAAGCGCGCGAACAGAATGTGGGCGGCGAAGTTCTCGCGGAGGTCTTCTGATGAGCCGCACGGGCAAGAAGCCGGTCGCGATTCCGGCAGGCGTAACCGCCAGTGTCGACGGTGCCGAGATTTCGGTGAAGGGGCCCAAGGGCACTCTCACCATGCCGAAGGATCCGCTGGTGAGCTACGAGCTCACCGACGGTGGCATCGCGCTGAAGCCGGTCAACGACACCAAGCGCGCGCGTTCGTTCTGGGGCATGCAGCGCACGCTGCTGCAGAACCTCGTCACCGGCGTGACCGAGGGCTTTTCGAAGCGCCTCGAGATCAGCGGCGTCGGCTATCGTGCCAACGCCCAGGGCAAGAAGCTCAAGCTGCAACTCGGTTTCAGCCATGACGTCGACATGGACGTGCCGGCCGGGATCGAAGTGAAGACGCCCGACCAGACGACGGTGGAGATCAGCGGCATCGACAAGCAGGCCGTGGGCCAGTTTGCCGCCGAGGTCCGCCGCTGGCGCAAGCCCGAGCCGTACAAGGGCAAGGGCATCAAATACGCCGGCGAGTATATCTTCCGGAAGGAAGGGAAGAAGAAGTGATCAGCACCAAGGGAATGTCGCTCTTCGAGAAGCGCCGTCGGCGCAATCGCACGGCGCTGCGTGCACGCAGCGGCGGCCGTCCGCGGCTGTCGATCCATCGTTCGGGCAAGCATATCTATGCCCAGGTGATCGACGACGCCGAGGGCAAGACCGTCGCGGCCGCGTCCACGCTGGACAAGGACGTGCGCGGCAAGACCGGCGCGAACATCGATGCGGCCAAGGAAGTGGGCAAGCGGGTGGCGGAAGCCGCCAAGGCCGCCGGCGTGACGCAGGTCGTCTTCGACCGCGGCGGCTTCCTCTATCACGGTCGCGTGAAGGCGCTGGCGGATGCCGCGCGTGAGAGCGGATTGGAGTTCTAAGATGGCCGACGAGAACAACCAGAACGTCGAGGCGCAGGGCGCCGGCCAGCCGCAGGAGCAGCAGGGTCGTGGCGGACGCGGACGCGGGCGCGGCGGCAATGATCGCGGCGGTGGCCGCGGCGGCCGTGACGGTGGCCGTGGGCGTCGCGACGATCGTCGCGGTGGTCCGGACGACGGCGGCGAGGAGCTGATCGAGAAGCTGGTTCACATCAACCGCGTGTCGAAGACGGTGAAGGGCGGCAAGCGCTTCGGCTTCGCGGCGCTGGTCGTCGTGGGCGACGGCAAGGGTCGTGTCGGCTTCGGCCATGGCAAGGCGCGCGAGGTGCCGGAGGCGATTTCGAAGGCGACTGCCGCGGCGAAGAAGAAGATGGTCCGCGTGCCGCTGCGCGAGGGCCGGACGCTGCATCATGACGGCCGTGGCCATTTCGGCGCGGGCAAGGTCTATCTCCGCTCGGCGCCTGCCGGTACCGGCATCATCGCCGGTGGCCCGATGCGCGCCGTGTTCGAGAGCCTGGGCGTCGCCGACGTGGTGACCAAGTCGATCGGCACGTCGAACCCCTACAACATGATCCGTGCGACCTTCGAGGCGCTGGGCGAGCAGACGTCGCCGAAGTCGGTGGCGCAGCGTCGCGGCAAGAAGATCGCCGACCTGCTCGGCCGTGGCGGATCGCAGACTGCCGAGGCGGATGCCGCGGCAGTGACGGAGTAAGCCGGGATGGCGAAGCTGAAGATCACCCAGACCGGATCGCCGATCCGCCGCACCAAGGATCAGCGCGCGACGCTGATCGGCCTTGGCCTCAACAAGATGCATCGCACGGTCGAGCTCGACGACACCCCCGAGGTGCGCGGCATGATCCGCAAGGTGCAGCATATGGTGTCGGTCGAAGGCTGAAGCCTTCGTCGCCATCGACAAACGCGGGGCAGGGGGCTAATCGCCCCCTTCCTCATTTTCAGCGCGAACATAGCGAAAGCGAGTGCACGACATGAAACTCAACGATCTCCGTGACAATCAGGGCGCCCGCAAGGAGCGCGTCCGCGTCGGCCGTGGCATCGGCTCGGGCCTGGGCAAGACCGCCGGGCGCGGCCAGAAGGGTGCGAAGGCGCGCTCGGGCGTTTCGATCAACGGATTCGAGGGCGGCCAGATGCCGCTCCACATGCGCCTGCCGAAGCGCGGCTTCAACAATCCGTTCGGCAAGGACTATGCCGAAGTGAACGTCGGCGCGATCCAGAAGGTGATCGACGCGGGCAAGCTGGACGCCAAGGCGACGATCGATCACGCGGCGCTGCAGGCGGCCGGCCTGGCGCGCGGCGGCAAGGACGGCGTTCGCCTGCTCGGCAAGGGCGAACTGACCGCGAAGCTGAGCTTCGTCGTCGCCGGCGCGTCGAAGGGCGCGCGCGAAGCAGTCGAAAAGGCCGGTGGCTCGATCGAGATCCCGGAAATCGTGCCCGCTTCCGAAAAGGCGGCGGCCAAGAAGGGCAAGACGATCGCCGCCAAGAAGGCGGCACGCAGCTGAACCCGATGGGGGCGGACGGGACGAGCCGTTCGCCCCCGTTTCCCCTCGGGGGGGGGGGGGGGCAGCCGCCGAATCGCGGTTTGCGGCAGGACGGGGCTTTGAGAGGTTCGGCTCCGGGCAGGTAAGGGAACCGGTTTCGAACCGCCCCTTAGACATCCCCGCGCAACCGCCTATATGGGCCTGACGTCGGGGGGCGCAGCCTCCCCTGAATTCCGGGACGAATCCAAGACATGGCATCCGCAGCCGATCAAATGGCGATGAGCCTGAACCTCGCGAAGTTCAGCAAGGCCACCGAACTCAAGAAGCGCCTGTGGTTCACGCTCGGCGCGCTGATCATCTTCCGCCTGCTCAGCTATGTGCCGCTGCCGGGCATCGATCCGACCGCGCTCGGCCTGCTCGCCGATCAGACGCAGGGCGGGGTTCTCGATTTCTTCAACAATTTCTCGGGCGGCGCGCTCGAGCGCATGTCGATCGTCGCGCTGGGCGTCATGCCCTACATCACCGCGTCGATCGTCGTGCAGCTGGCGAGCTCGCTCAGCCCCACGCTCGCCGCGATCAAGAAGGAAGGCGAGAGCGGGCGCAAGCGGCTGAACCAATATACCCGCTACGGCACGGTCGCGCTCACCGCGGTGCAGGGCTATGTGATCGCCACCGGGCTCGAGGCGCTCGGCGCCGCACAGGGCGCGCAGGCCGTGATCGAGCCGGGCATGCTGTTCCGGGTCGCGGCCGTCATCTCGCTGGTCGGCGGCACCATGTTCCTGATGTGGCTGGGTGAACAGATCACCAGCCGCGGCATCGGCAACGGCATTTCGCTGATCATCATGGCCGGCATCGTCGCCAATATGCCGCAGACGCTGTTCCAGCTGTTCGAGAGCGGCCGCACGGGATCGATCGATCCGATCACAATCGCGCTGATCATCGTCGCGGTGGCGGGCCTGGTGCTCTTCATCTGCTTCATGGAGCGTGCGCAGCGCCGCATCCTGATCCAGTATCCCAAGCGGCAGACGGCGCGTGGCGTGCAGGCCGAGCGCAGCCATCTGCCGCTCAAGCTCAACACCGCCGGCGTCATCCCGCCGATCTTCGCCTCGTCGCTGCTGCTGCTGCCGCTCACGATTACGCAATTCGCGGGTCAGCCGGGTACCGAATCGGGCTGGTGGGGCGAGACGCTGCTCACGCTCAATCAGTATCTGCAGCACGGCAGCCCGGTGTACATGGCGCTCTATGGCGCGGGCATCATCTTCTTCGCCTTCTTCTACACGGCGGTCGTCTTCAATCCTGAGGAGACTGCCGACAATCTGAAGCGGCACGGCGGGTTCATTCCCGGCATCCGCCCGGGCAAGAACACCGAGAAATATTTCGACTATGTGCTGACGCGCATCACCGTGATCGGTGCGGCCTATCTGACGCTGATCTGTCTGCTGCCGGAATATCTGATCGCCGAACTGGGCATTCCGTTCATCCTCGGCGGCACCAGCCTGCTGATCGTCGTCAACGTGACGATGGATACCGTGACCCAGATCCAGAGCCACTTGCTTGCCCATCAATATGGCGACCTGATCAAGAAGGCGAAGCTGAAGGGCGGCCGCGTCCGCTAAACGCGGAGCGGAAAAGGGGAGGAGCCCAGATGAACATCATTCTCTTGGGGCCGCCGGGCGCGGGCAAGGGTACGCAGGCGAGCCGGCTCGAGGCCGAGCGGGGGATGGTCCAGCTTTCGACGGGCGACATGTTGCGCGCCGCGGTGAAGCTGGGCACCCCGATCGGGATGCGGGCCAAGGCAGTGATGGACGCGGGCGAGCTCGTCTCCGACGAAATCGTCAGCGGGATCATCGGCGAGCGGCTCGACATGCCCGACACCGAATCGGGCGCGATCTTCGACGGCTATCCGCGCACCGCTGCGCAGGCACAGGCGCTCGACGGCCTCCTCGCCGAGCGCGATCGCCAGCTCGACTATGTGATCGAGCTGGTGGTCGACGAGGAGGCGCTGGTCGACCGCGTGACCGGGCGCTTCACCTGCGCCCGCTGCGGCGCGGGCTATCACGATCGCTACAAGCAGCCGAAGGTGGAGGGCGTCTGCGACGTCTGCGGATCGACCGAATTCAAGCGCCGGCCCGACGACAATGCCGAAACGGTGCGGACGCGCATGGCCGAATATCGCGCCAAGACCGCGCCGATCCTTCCCTTCTACGAGGAAAAGGGGCTGGTGCGCCGGGTCGATGGCATGGCCGATATCGACGCTGTCGGCGCCGCGATCGACGCGATCCTCGATTCGGGCAATTAACCGGATTCTAGTGCATCGCGGGCTATAGCGCCCGTATGCGGATCGACAGGATCATCGCGGATACTCCGGCACCGGCCGAAGCGCTGTTCCCCAAATGGCGCGGGCGCGAGCCGCTCGAGCCGCACCGCGCCGAAGTGGAGCAGCGGCTCGCCGCGCGCTTCCCGCAGCTTTCGGACCATGCGACCGATGCCGCCTTCGACCGGTTCGAGGCAGCGCACCCGGCCGCGCCGGTTCACCGCTACAACCAGGTTCCGGCCAAGGCGGCCGCGCAGGTCGCAATGCTCCCGCCAGAGGTGCGCGCTGCGTGGGTCTGCGCGCTGATGCTGCGGCACATGGCGCGCTTCGACGCGGCGTTCGCGGCGACCGGCCTGCCAGACGAATTCGCGCTGCATTACGTCGACCAGTTCCACCGCATCCTCGATTCGATCGACTCCGAGCCGGAGTTCGCGGCGCTGGAGAGCGACACCTTTCTCAAGGACCTCTGGCTCACGCGCCTCGTGATGATCCCGGCCTTCGCGCAGATGTGGTGGCCGCGCTCGGGCCTGTCGGCGCGCACGATCCTCAAGGCGGGGCCGCGCGCGATCGCCTATGTGTTCCTCGAATGTGGCGGACGCGATCGCTTCCTCGAGGGCCATACGCACGATCCGGTCGCGCGCGCCTATTGGAACGCACCGGGCTGGGCGGAGGCGCTGCGGCTCGCCGCGCTGGCGCTGCCGGCGCTGCCGCAGGTGCGCGGCGCGTTCGGAAGCGCCTGGTTCTACGATCCCGCCGTGCTCGAGATCACCCCCCGGATCAGCTTCACCCAGGATCTCCAGGCGGGGCAGGGCGCATTGCGCATCCGCGTGGGCAGCGATGCCGATGCGATCGCCAATGCCACGCGCACCTCCGCGACTCGGCGCGAGCGCTATCGCGACGGCAGCTATCTGCCCACCGACTATGCCTTCATCTGGTCGCGCAAGCGGCTGATCGCCCGCTACGGCGCCTGAAAGCCGGGATAACCAGGACTTAAGCCTTCGGTGCGACAGTCGCGCCCGCCGGCGCTGCGCCGGTGAAGGAGGAGACGCGCGGGTGTCACCGAAACGAGCGATCCTTTCGCTTGCTGCGGCCAGCGGCCTGGCGGCCCTCGCACGGCGGGCGAGCCGGCGGCATCTGCGGATCCTCTGCTACCACGGACTTTGGGTACTTCCGGGAGAACCGTTCGGCGAATGCCTCTTCATCACGCCCGAGCAGTTCGACGCGCGGATGGCGCGGCTGCGGCGTTCGGGCGTGCCGCTGCTGGGGCTCGGCGAGGCTGTGCGGCGGCTCGCGAAAGGTGATTTGCCGCCCCGGGCGACGGTGGTGACGATCGACGATGGTTGGGCTTCGACTCATTCGCACATGCTGCCGATCCTCGAGCGCCACGAAGTTCCGGCGACGCTCTATTCGACCACCTGGTACTCCGAACGCGACTTGCCGGTGGTGAACGTCGCGGTCGCGTGGATGCTCGCCGCGGCGGGGCGACCGCCGACGGACTGCGCGCAGGAGATCGCCCGGATCGAAGGCTTGCCCGAGGAGCAGCGTCTCGCTGCGTTGCGGGCGCTCGGGGCCACCCTCGGCCTCGACGAAGCCTGGCTCGAGACGTGCCAGTTCCATCTGATGCGGCCCGACGAACTGGCAGACGCCCAGCGCCGCGGGCTCGACATTCAGCTGCACACCCATCGCCACATCAATGTGACGAGCCAGATCGGCCGGCTCGGTGAAGAGATCGACGCGAACCGCGCCAGCCTCGAAGCCATGCTCGATGGCCCGGTCCTCGAGCATTTCTGCTACCCGAGCGGCACCTGGCACCCCGATGCGGCGGCGATTCTCGCCGCGAAGGGCGTGCGATCGGCCACGCTCGTGACCGAGGGGCTGAACGCCCCGGACGCGGACGCCTATGCGCTCCGGCGCCTGCTCGATGGGCGCCATGTCGGCGATGTCGAGTTCGACGCCTATCTCTCCGGCACGCTGCACTATCTCTCGGAACTGCGCGGACTCGCGGGTGCGGTGCGCGGCCTCCGGCGCACGGAACGACCGGTCGGGCGTGCTCCGGCGCGCTACATCGGATAGGATCCTCCCGAAGGGGAGAGACGCCATGCCGATTCGCATCCTGTTGCCGCTGGCACTGCTGGCTGCTGCCGCGCCCGCCGCCGCCGAAGTGGTCGAAGTGACCGATACCGGCTTCGTCTCGCGTCATCGAATCGCGGTCGCCGCCCCTCCGGAAGCCGTCTGGAACACGCTGATCCAGCCTGCGCTCTGGTGGCAGGGCGCGCACACCTATTCGGGCGATGCCGCCAATCTGTCGCTGGCGCTCGCGCCGGGTGGCTGCTGGTGCGAGCGCTGGGCCGGCGGCGGCGTGGAGCATATGCGCGTCGTCCAGTATCTGCCCGGCGGCGCGCTGCGCCTGTCTGGCGGGCTCGGGCCGCTCCAGGGAGCGGGCGTTTCGGCGGCACTGACCTTCACATTGGAGCCGGACGGACAAACCACCGTGCTGACCGCCACTTACGTCGTCGGCGGCTTCGTTCCGCAGGGAATCGCCGCTTTCGCGACCCCGGTCGACGGCGTGCTGGCGAGCGCCTTCGCGAACCTCGCCGCCACTGCCGAGCGCGCAGTGGTAGCGGCGGAGTAGAAAAGCGTCTTGACACGCCCTGCATCGCTTGACAGCCCGCGCGCCGCCCCCTAACTGAGACCCCTTCCGAAGCACCGGTACTTCCGGCGGCGCCCGTTCGCGCTCGCCGGTCGTGCGCGTTTCGGTTTAACGCGACGAGATGGGACGCAGGCTGCCATGCGGCGTCCCGTGGAGCTGGGAGAATAGAAGCTCATGGCACGTATTGCGGGTGTTAACATCCCGACCAACAAGCGCGTGGTGATCGCGCTCCAATATATCCACGGCATCGGCGAGACCAAGGCCAAGGAGATCACTGAGCAGCTGAAGATCGCGCCCGAGCGGCGTGTGCAGGACCTGACCGATCAGGAAGTGCTGCAGATTCGCGAGACGATCGACGCGAACTACACTGTCGAAGGCGACCTGCGCCGCGAGACCGCGATGAACATCAAGCGGCTCATGGATCTGGCCTGCTATCGCGGGCTGCGTCATCGCAAGGGTCTTCCCGTCCGCGGTCAGCGCACGCATACGAATGCGCGCACCCGCAAGGGCAAGGCCAAGCCGATCGCCGGCAAGAAGAAGTAAGCGCCGCTTACTTCTCCGCCGGAGGTGGTCCGCATGCGGCGCCGCCTCCCGGTTCAGGATTTCAGGTCAGGATATAGTCCATGGCACAAGCACCGCAGCGCCTCCGTCGGCGCGAACGCAAGAACATCACTGCAGGCGTCGCTCACGTGAACGCCAGCTTCAACAACACCATGATCACCATCACCGATGCGCAGGGCAATGCGATCAGCTGGTCTTCGGCCGGCATGATGGGCTTCAAGGGCTCGCGCAAGTCGACGCCCTATGCCGCGCAGGTCGCCGCCGAGGATGCGGGCCGCAAGGCCGCCGAGCACGGCGTGCGCACGCTCGAGGTCGAGGTGAAAGGCCCCGGTTCGGGCCGCGAGTCGGCGCTTCGCGCGCTCCAGGCGGTGGGCTTCCAGATCACGTCGATCCGCGACGTGACTCCGATCCCGCACAACGGCGTTCGTCCGTCCAAGCGCCGCCGCGTCTGATTTTTCGTCCTGCCCCGGCGCTTGGGCTCGCATGCGAGTCCCGGCCGGGGCGGCTATTCGGCAGGATTAGCCCCCATCCTGCCCAACATGAGGGAAGCCCGTGACTGTCAACGCAAAGAACTGGCAGGAACTCAAGAAGCCCAACGGCCTCGAAAAGAAGCCCGGTGGCGATCCCAAGCGCAAGTCGACCTTCGTTGCCGAGCCGCTCGAGCGCGGATTCGGCCTGACGCTGGGTAACGCGCTGCGCCGCGTGCTGCTGTCGAGCCTGCAGGGCGCCGCCGTGACCTCGATCAAGATCGAGAATGTGCTGCACGAATTCTCGTCGCTCGCGGGCGTTCGCGAGGACGTGACCGACATCGTGCTCAACGTGAAGCAGATCGCGCTCAAGATGGAAGGCGAGGGCCCCAAGCGGCTCCAGCTTTCCGCCACGGGCCCTGCCGAAGTGAAGGCCGGCGACATCGCGGTTTCGGGCGACATCCAGGTGATGAACCCCGAGCTGGTGCTGTGCCATCTCGACGATGGCGCGACGCTCAACATGGAGCTGACCGCCGACACCGGTAAGGGCTATGTGCCCGCCGCGGCCAATCGTCCGGCCGATGCGCCGATCGGGCTGATTCCGGTCGATGCGCTCTACTCGCCGGTGCGCCAGGTGTCGTACAAGGTCGAGAACACCCGCGTCGGGCAGGAGCTCGACTATGACAAGCTCACGCTGACGGTGGAGACCGACGGCACGGTGACGCCCGAGGATGCAGTGGCCTATGCCGCGCGCATTCTGCAGGACCAACTGGCGCTGTTCGTCCACTTCGACGATTCGGCGATGACCCGTGCGGCGGCTCCGGCTACCGCCGGCATGGCCGCTGCGGCTCCGGAAGGTGCGGCGGGCGATACCGCGCAGATCAATCGCTATCTGCTCAAGAAGGTCGATGAGCTCGAGCTTTCGGTGCGCTCGGCCAACTGCCTGAAGAACGACAACATCATCTATATCGGCGATCTGGTTCAGAAGACCGAGGCCGAGATGCTGCGCACGCCGAACTTCGGTCGCAAGTCCTTGAACGAGATCAAGGAAGTGCTGTCGAGCATGGGTCTGCGCCTCGGCATGGAAATCCCGGGCTGGCCGCCTGAGAACATCGAAGAGATGGCCAAGAAGCTCGAGCAGGAAATCATGGGCTGAAGCGCGGCGGAGAGAGGGGCGCCGCACGCCTCTTTCTCCGCAGCGTCCCATGGATGGATCCCGGCGGCTCGCCGGGAGGACGGATTTTCGGTGGCCACCGTCCCACCTGGCTTGGGGTTCCGTAAGACGGCCCCCTGACGAACGGAAAGGATATACCCATGCGTCACAAGGTTGGCGGCCGTAAGCTGCAGCGCACTTCGGCCCATCGCCAGGCACTGTTCCGCAATATGTCGGCCGCGCTCATCAAGCACGAGCAGATCACCACCACCGTCGCCAAGGCGAAGGAGCTTCGCCCCTATGTCGAGAAGCTGGTGACGCTGGCGAAGAAGGGCGGCCTTTCGAACCGCCGCCTCGCCCACGCCCGCCTGCTCGACGACGCGCAACTGGTGAAGCTGTTCGACGTGCTGGCCGCGCGCTATGCCGATCGCAACGGTGGCTACACGCGCATCATCAAGATCGGGCCCCGCGCATCGGACGCGTCACCGATGGCGATCATCGAGTTCGTCGATCGCGACGTCGACGCCAAGGGCCAGGATTCGGGCCCGGTGATGAGCGACGAGGATTTCGACGAAGCGGCCTGATCGGTTCGCGAGTCGAATGACGAAGGGGCGGTCCGGCAGGGCCGCCCTTTTTCGTTTTCGGAGCAGCCGGCCCGATCCTTCGGCACCGCAAGGCGGGTGCCGCATGCCGCGTCGCGGCGCACGGCCGTTGCCTCCGCCGCGGCGGCTGATAGGGTGCCGCCAACCCTTTTTCCGGAGCCACGCATGCGCCGTTTGCCGCTTCTCGCAATTGCCCTTCTCGCCGCCGCGCCCGCTGCGGCACAGACCGACCCGGAGACGCCCACCGTCATGACCTTTCCGAATGCCTATCCCGAAACCCGCCGTGTCGACGTTGTGGAGGAGCAGTTCGGAGTGCAGGTCGCCGATCCCTATCGCTGGCTCGAAGGCGACGTGCGCAGCGAGCGGGAAGTGGCCGATTGGGTCGCCGCGCAGAACCGCGTGACCGACGCCTATCTGGCGACTTTGCCGGGCCGCGACATCTTCCAGGACCGGCTGCGCACGCTGTTCGACTATGAGCGCTTCGGCCTGCCGACCGAACGCGGCGGCCGCTATTTCTACAGCCACAACACCGGCCTGCAGAACCAGGCGGTGCTGTGGGTGCGCGACGAATTGAACGGCGAGGGCCGCGTGCTGCTCGATCCCAACAGCTGGTCCGAGGACGGCGCGACCGCGCTCGCCGAATGGTCGCCGTCGGAGGACGGCACCAAGCTGATGTATTCGATCCAGGACGGCGGGACCGACTGGCGCATCGTCAAGGTGCTCGACGTCGCCACCGGGCAGGTGCTGCCCGACGAGGTGCGCTGGGCGAAATACACCGTGGGCGGCGATTGGGCGAAGGATGGCTCGGGCTTCTTCTACGCGCGCTACCCCGAGCCGCCCGAGGGCGAGCAGTATCAGGCGCTCACCGAGAACCACCGCGTCTATTTCCACCGGCTGGGTACGGACCAGTCCGAGGACCGGCTGGTCTATGCCACGCCCGAACATCCCAAGCGCAGCCATTATTCGGGCGTGACCGACGATGGCCGCTGGCTGGTCATCACCACCAGCGAAGGCACCGACAATGTCTATGCGGTGACGCTGATCGACCTCACCGATCCCGAATGGACGCCGCGCACGATCATTCCCGAACTGGAGAATGAGTGGGGCGTGATCGGCAATATCGGTTCGACCTTCTATTTCGCCACCGACAAGGATGCGCCGCGCCAGCGGATCGTCGCGATCGACGTTTCCGATCCCAATGCGGGGCCGGAGACGGCGCGCGAAATCGTGCCGCAGCAGGATGCCGTGCTCTCGGGCGCATCGATGGTCGGCGGCAAGCTGATCCTCTCGTATCTGGTCGACGCCAAGACCGAGGTGCGCCGTTACAATCTGGACGGCACCCCCGACGGCACGGTGACGCTGCCGGGCATCGGCACTGCGAGCGGCTTCGGCGGCGAGCAGGAGGACAGCGAGACCTTCTTCGCCTTCACCAGCTTCAACTATCCGACCACCATCTTCCGCTATGACGTCGCGACTGGCGAAACGAGCGAATGGGCGCGCCCGCAGGTCGATTTCGATCCGCAGAACTATGCGGTCGAGCAGCGTTTCTATCAGTCGAAGGACGGCACCCGCGTGCCGATGTTCGTCGTGCGCCGCGCCGATGTGACCGGCCCCGCACCGACCCTGCTCTACGCCTATGGCGGGTTCAACAACTCGGTGCTGCCGGCCTTTTCCTCCTCGCGCGTCGCGTGGCTCGAGCAGGGCGGGGTGCTCGCGGTCGCCAACATCCGCGGCGGCGGCGAATATGGCAAGGAGTGGCACGATGCCGGGCGGCTCCACAACAAGCAGAACGTCTTCGATGATTTCATCGCCGCGGGCGAATATCTGATCCGCGAAGGCATTACGGGGCAGGACCAGCTGGCGATCCAGGGCGGGTCGAACGGCGGGCTGCTGGTAGGCGCGGTCGTCAACCAGCGTCCCGATCTGTTCGCCGCGGCGCTGCCTGCGGTGGGCGTGATGGACATGCTGCGCTTCGATCGCTGGACCGCCGGCCGCTATTGGGTCGACGATTATGGCTATCCGTCGAAGGAGGAGGATTTCCGCGTCCTCTATGCCTACTCGCCCTACCATAATGTGCGCAGTGGCGTGGACTATCCCGCGATCCTGGCGACGACCGCCGACACCGACGACCGCGTCGTGCCCGGGCACACGTTCAAATACACCGCGATGATCCAGTCGGCCGACATCGGCCCCAAGCCGCATCTGGTGCGCATCGAGACGCGTGCCGGCCATGGCTCGGGCAAGCCGACCGACAAGATCATCGAGGAGGCGGCGGACCTTTGGGCCTTCGCGGCGCGCTGGACCGGCCTGGAAGTGACGCCGGTCGAGTGACCCGGCGGAACGCGAGCCGTTTCCGTCCGTTTGGCGGCGCATGAATCCGCATCTTCCCGCATGCGCCGCCGCCGCCCTCCTGCTGACGCTGGCCGGCTGTTCCGAAGAAAACACCGTCGCCGTCGATGACACGGCAGTCGCGACGACGAACGAGACGGTGCTGGTCGACCAGCCGGTGCCGCTGCCCGCGGACGAGATGGAGCCCGCAGAGACGCCGGTCGGCACCGGCAGTGCCACACAGGGAGGCGACGGTTCGCCGCTGGTGCTCGCGCCGCTCGCGCCGGAGGACGGCGCCGATCTCGAGGGCGAACTCGCCTGCAGCTTCGCGCCGGAACGCGGCGGAACGCCGGTGCTGCTCGGCAAGGGCACGGTCGGCGTCGCAGAGCGGCCGCAGGCGGTGGTCCGGCTGGGGGATACGCCGCAGCGGCTCATCGGCGCCGAGGACGGCGGATTCGGCTATCTCACGCGCGGCGGCCGCTATTCGGGCCGCGGTCTCACCGTCACCATCACCCGCGACAGCGAGATCGGCACCGGCCACGAAGGCTCGCTCCACAGCGCCACGCTGCTCGCCCAGCGCGGCGACGGGGCGGAGCGCAGCTGGGAAGGCTTCTGGACCTGCGGCCCATAAAGCCAGCGCGTCGGCTCTTCCCCCCGCGCCTTCATCTGCTATCTGCGCAGCGATGACGCAGCATTCCGAATCCGTCCTGATCATCGACTTCGGCAGCCAGGTGACTCAACTCATCGCGCGGCGGGTCCGCGAGGCGGGGGTCTATAGCGAAATCGCGCCGTTCACGGCGGCCGAAGACGCGTTCCGGCGGATGCAGCCGCAAGGCGTGATCCTCTCGGGCAGCCCGGCTTCGGTGCTCGATACCGAAAGCCCGCGCGTGCCGCAGGCGATCTTCGATTCCGGCGTGCCGATCCTCGGCATCTGCTACGGCCAGCAGGTGCTGATGCAGCAGCTGGGCGGCGAGGTGCAGCTGGGCGATTCGGGCGAATTCGGGCTCGCCTTCATCGAGATCCAGGACAGTTGCGTGCTCTTCGACGGCGTGTGGCAGGAAGGCGAGAGCCATCAGGTCTGGATGAGCCATGGCGACAAGGTGACCGAGCTTGCTCCCGGCTTCCGTCCGGTCGCCACCAGCCCCGGCTCGCCCTTCGCCGTCGTGGCCGACGATGCCCGCCGCTACTACGCGACTCAGTTCCATATGGAGGTGGTGCACACCCCCGATGGCGCCAAGCTGCTCGCCAATTTCGTGCGCCACGTCTGCGGGCTGGGCGGCGAATGGACCATGGCCGAGTTCCGCGACGCCAAGATCGCCGAGATTCGCGAGCAGGTCGGTGATGGCAAGGTGATCTGCGGCCTTTCGGGCGGAGTCGACAGCGCGGTGGCCGCGGTGCTGATTCACGAGGCGATCGGCGACCAGCTGACTTGCGTGTTCGTCGATCACGGGCTGATGCGCGCGGGCGAGGCCGAACAGGTGGTGAGCCTGTTCAAGGGCGCCTACAACATCCCGCTCGTCCATGTGAACGCCGAGACGCTGTTCCTGAACGGCCTGGCGGGGGTCACCGATCCCGAAGCCAAGCGCAAGTTCATCGGCAAGACCTTCATCGACGTGTTCGAGGAGGAAGCGCGCAAGATCGGCGGCGCCGAGTTCCTGGCGCAGGGGACGCTCTATCCCGACGTGATCGAAAGCGTCTCGTTCACCGGCGGGCCGTCGGTGACGATCAAGAGCCATCACAATGTCGGCGGCCTGCCCGAGCGGATGAACATGAAGCTCGTCGAGCCGCTGCGCGAGCTGTTCAAGGACGAAGTGCGCGTCCTTGGCCGCGAGCTCGGACTGCCCGAGGCATTCGTCGGGCGGCATCCGTTCCCCGGCCCGGGCCTGGCGATCCGCATTCCCGGCGAAGTCACCAAGGAACGCTGCGACATTCTGCGCAAGGCCGACGCCATCTATCTCGAGGAGATCCGCAACGCCGGGCTCTACGACGCGATCTGGCAGGCGTTCGCGGTGCTGCTGCCGGTTCGCACCGTCGGCGTGATGGGCGACGGGCGGACCTATGATTCTGTGCTGGCGCTGCGCGCAGTGACCTCGACCGACGGCATGACGGCGGCGGTGTTCCCGTTCCCGGGCGATTTCCTGTCGCGGGTGGCAACGCGCATCGTGAACGAGGTTCGCGGCGTCAATCGCGTGGTATATGACTATACCTCAAAGCCACCCGGCACGATCGAGTGGGAGTGAACCGGAATCAGCGGGCATCCGGGGGATGTACGCCCGGTTCACTCGGCGCCGCAAGGCGCCGCGGACGGAATCAGCGGGCATCCGGGGGATGTCCGCCCGGTTCACTCGGCGCCGCAAGGCGCCGCGGACGGAATTAGCGGGCATCCGGGGGATGTCCGCCCGGTTCACTCGGCGCCGCAAGGCGCCGCGGACGGAATCAGCGGGCATCCGGGGGATGTCCGCCCGGTTCACTCGGCGCCGCAAGGCGCGGCTGAAGGGCGTAGAGGGCACGACGAGGGGGGTAGACGATGCTGCGTGGAAAGTTGTTGGTGGCGTTCGCAGTCGCGGTTCTGGCCGGCGGCTGTCAGGAAGGCGGGTCCGACACCGTCGAAACCACGGTCGATAGCAACGGCGGCGCGACCGTGACCGAGCCAACGGCTTCCAGCAATCTGACGATGGTCGACCGGCGCCAGCCGCCGGCGCTGAACATCGCTCCCGACGGCATTTCGCTGATCGACGTGAACAGCGGCTCGGCGCACCACATCACTTTCGGCCGTCCGCGCGACGAAGCGGTCGACGCGGCACGTGCGGCACTCGGCGCGCCCGAGGGCGAAGCCGAGATGGCCGAATGCGGCGCGGGGCCGATGACGATGGTCGAGTTCGAGGGCGGGCTCACCTTCAACATCATGGACGGCAATTTCGTCGGCTGGAGCCTCGATGGCGTCCAGCAGGGCAGCATCACCACCACCAGCGGCATCGGCCTGGGCTCGACTCGCGCACAGCTCGAAAACGCCTATGCGGTCGAGATGGTCGAGGAAAGCACGCTCGGGCACGAGTTCACTGCCGGCGCGATGTCGGGTCTGCTGACCTCGCCCGAACCCGACGGCAAGATCACCGACCTCTGGGCGGGCACAAGCTGCGTCTTCCGCTGAGCGGCACGGTATGACGACGACGCTCTACGGCATCCGCAACTGCGACACGGTGAAGAAGGCACGGGCGTGGCTCGATGCGAACGGCGTCGCCCATGACTTCCACGACTTCAAGACGCAGGGGCTCGATCCGGCTCGGCTCGCGCATTGGGTCGAGACGGTCGGCTGGGAAGCGCTCCTCAACCGTTCGGGGACGACCTTCCGGAAACTGTCGGACGCGGAGAAGCAAGACCTCGACTCGGACAAGGCGATGGCGCTGATGCTGGCGCAGCCGTCGATGGTGAAGCGGCCGGTGGTGGAGTATCCGGGGGGATTGCTGGTCGGCTTCGAGGCGGACCGGTACGCAGCGGCGTTGCGCTGATTCGCGCCAAACCCCCACGCCATGGCTGATTCGTCCTAAATAGGTTAGGAATCCTCCGGCTAGCCGAGGATCCACCGGGGGAGAAACGCATGGCAGCATATATCCGGCAGCGCCCGCCGCGCTGGTTTTGGCTGACGGGGTTTGCAGCGACATTGTGGGGGCTGCTGGGCGTGTTCGCCTTCCTGCTGTACGCCGCCTATGGCGCGATCCTGTTTCCCGCGCCCGCCGATCCGCTTTCCGATGCGCTGCCGACGTGGTTCGGTATCGTCTATGCCTGCACCGCGGGCAGCGCGCTGCTCGGCGGAATCGCGCTCATGACGCGTTCGGCGCTTGCGCGACTGTTGTTTCTCGCCTCGCTCGCCTTTCTGCTCGTTCAGTCGGCCTATCTGCTTCTGGGTACGCCGGTGGTGCCCCAGTTCGGCTGGTCGACTCTGCTGGTCCCGCTCCTGCTGATCGCGGTTGCGGGGGGCGAGATCTGGTTCGCCGATTATGCGCGCAGGCATGGCTGGATTTGCTGACTTCAGCCGCGTAACCGCGCGCACATGACCGACGCCTCCAATCCCGGTTTCGATTCGATCCGCGTCCGCGCGGAGCAGATCGGCCTGTTCGAAACGCCTGTTCTGCATGGCAGGCTCGCGGGCTCCGAGGCGCTCACCGAAGCGCTCGAGGCGGTGATCCGGCAGCGCCGGGCGCAGGATGCGGATGGGTTGAACCGCTCGAACGTGGGCGGCTGGCATTCGAACACCGACATGCTCGATTGGGGCGGCCCCGCCGCGGCGAAGCTCGCGGAAATGGCGATCCGCACGGCGAAGCGGCTCTCCCATTTCGATCAGCGCGATCCGGACAGCATCGACTGGTCGGTGCGGATGTGGGCGAATGTCTCGCCCGCCGGTGCCGTCAACATGAGCCATGCGCATCCGGGCGTGCTGTGGGCCGCGGTCTATTATGTCGCGACCGGGGGAGCGCCCGGCGAGGACGTGGGCGGCGAACTCTATTTCGAGGATCCGCGCTTTCCGGTGCCGTTCATGACCTTTCCCGGCTTCCGCATGGTCGGGCTGGACGGCAAGCCGCAGCCGGTCGAGCGGCGGCTGCGCACCCAGCCGGGCGATCTCGTCCTCTTTCCCGCGTGGCTGCGTCATGGCGTGCGTCCGCACAGCGGCAGCGGCGACCGCATCTCTATCGCGATGAATCTCTACGGAAAGGAGAGGGGCTGAGCGCGGCCGGAGCCGCTGCTCACTCTTCCCAGCGAAACACTTCCTCGAGCGGCTTGCCGAACACCTGGGCGATGCGGAATGCCGCTTCCAGGCTCGGCGAATATTTGCCGGCCTCGATCGCGGCGACCGTCTGGCGCGTCATCCCGATCTTCTCGCCGAGCTCCGCCTGGGTCATTTCGCCGGAGAGGAAGCGCAAGGTCCGGATGTCGTTCGAGATCGGAACCTTAGCCATTCCATGCGCCCCGATATCCGGCGATCACGACGGCGCAGCTCACCGTTTCGGCGAGGACGATCCCGAACAGAGCGGCGTTGGCGACTTCCCAGCCGGCCGATCCGCTGAGCGGCATCACGACCGCCACCAGGATCATCGCGACGAGCAGCGTGCCATAGGCTGCCGCCATTCCGCGCCGGGCGATGCGCCGGTCGCGCTCGTCGGCGGGTGCGCGCGCATCGAGGGGTGTCGCGGTCGCGGCGACCCAGCGACCGCCGAACTGGATCGCGACGCGCGCTACGGTGGCGATCGCGAACCACAGTACGAAGCGCAGCGAGTCTTCGGTGCCCGGGGCCGCCGTGTGGACCATCCAGAAATAGCCGCCATAGGCGAGCGCCATCGCGGCGAGGGTGATCCAGGCTTCCTTCTCGCGAAAGGGCAGGTCTGCCGTGCGGTCCACCTCAGCTCTCCCGGCGATAGCGAGCGATCTGCCAGACCGCATGGACCAGTTCCCCCGCGACGAGCGCCAGCAGCATCGAATTGCCGATCACGACTGCCACGATCATCCCTGGCTCGGCGCCTTCCAGGATCGCCGGGGCTGCGTGCACCAGCACCGGCGTTGCCAGCATCGCCAGCGTGATGAGCATCGCCACCACCAGATAGGCGGGGCGATAGGCGCTCAGGTTGATCTCGCGCTCGCGCGCGTCGGGCGCCGCATTCGCCTCCTTGGGGCTGGCGATCGCCAGCACGATGCTCGCGACGACATGGATCACCACCACCAGCACGACCGAGCGGATGAATCCGCCGAAGCTCGCCTCGGCATCGATACGCCGCGCGAGCAGCCCGGCGATCAGATCGCCGAAATAGCTGCCCCACACCAGCAGCAGCGCCGCGGCCGAAACCCACAGCACCTTCTCCCTGAACGCCATTCCTGCCTCCATGCAAAGTATGTTCGACGCTGTGTAAAAGAAAGATAACATCGAGTCAAGCGTGGCATACACGGCGCTGGAGTTTGCTGGCGGGGCTGTCCGGGCGGCGCTATGCACCCGGCATGTCCACCTACACGCTCGACACTGCCACCAGCCGCGCCAATCCCACGCCTGCGCCGATGAAGCGGCTTACCGTGCCCGCCATCCAGAAGCGCAAGGGGGGCGAGCCGATCGTCATGCTGACGGCCTACACCACGCGCATGGCGCAGCTGCTCGACCCGCACTGCGACCTGCTGCTCGTCGGCGACAGCCTGGGGCAGGTGATCTACGGCCTCCCGTCGACGCTGCCGGTCACGCTCGACATGATGTGTGCGCATGGCGCCGCGGTGGTGCGCGGCAGCTACCATTCGGTGGTGATCGTCGACATGCCGTTCGGCAGCTATGAGGAGAGCCCGGAGGCGGCATTCCGCTCGGCCTCGCGCGTCATGGCGGAAACCGGAGCCGCCGGCGTGAAGCTGGAAGGCGGCGAGGCAATGGCCGAGACGATCGCCTTCCTTTCGGCGCGCGGCATTCCGGTGATGGGTCATGTCGGCCTGACGCCGCAGGCAGTGAACGCGCTCGGCGGCTATGGCGCGCGCGGGCGCAGCAATGCCGAGCACGACAAGATCATCTCCGATGCCCGTGCGGTTGATCAGGCCGGCGCCTTCGCGGTGGTGGTGGAGGGAGTCGTCGAGCCGCTGGCGCGCACCATCACCGGCGAAGTCGGCTGCCCGGTGATCGGCATCGGCGCCTCGGCCGAATGCGACGGCCAGGTTCTCGTCACCGAGGACATGCTCGGCCTGTTCGAGCGGACGCCGCGATTCGTGAAGAAATTCGACGACATGGCCGGCCGCATTTCCGCCGCGGTTGCCACCTATGCCGCCGACGTTCGCGCACGGTCCTTTCCGGGCGCGGAACAAGTCTATGCGCCGCGCGACTGAGCGGTTAGGGAGCGGCTTTCGCATGCGCCGCGGCACCGCTAAGGTCCGCGGCCGCGACTGACCGATGGAGTAGTTCTTGGCGACGCCACCCCCGGAAAATCAGGCCTTCCTTCGTGAAGTCGACGAGGAGTACCGGCGCGACCAGCTGGTGCGATTCTGGCGGCGCTGGGGCCGCTGGCTCGTAGCCGGCGTCGTCGTGGTGCTGCTCGGCCTCGCGCTGTGGCTCTATCTGAGCCATCGCGACACCCGCTCCGCCGAGCTGCAGGGCGAGCGGTTCGACACTGCGCTGCACGACCTTGCCGAGGACAAGGTCGACAGCGCGCAGGCGGTCTTTACCGAACTAAGCGAGAGCGATCGCGCCGGCTATGCCGCGATGTCGCGCTTCTCCGAGGCCAATATCGCGCTCGCCAACGACAATCTGGCCGAAGCCGCCGCCACGTTCGGCGCGATCGCGAACGACGAATCGCTGCCCGAACCGTTTCGCAATCTGGCGCTCGTGCGCCAGACGCTCGCCGAATATGAGCAGATGGAGCCGGCTGCGGTGATCGAGCGGCTGGGGCCGCTCGCCAATCCGGACAGCCCCTTCTTCGGCACTGCCGGCGAAATGGTCGCCGCTGCCTATCTGAAGCAGGGCAAGCGCCAGGAGGCTGGCGAGCTCTATGGCCAGATCGCGCGCACCGAATCGGTGCCGAGCAGTGTCCGCCAGCGCGCCGTGCAAATCGCCGGGGTGCTCGGCGTGGACACCAGCGAGACGCTCGATGGCGAGAGCACCGACTCGAGCGAAGCAACGAACGAACAGACCGAGGAAGCCAGCAACCAATGAAACAGCTCGCGCGCGTGACTCTCGCCATTGCCGCGCTGGGCGCGCTTGGCGGGTGCGGCATCTTTAAGGGCGGCGATCGCAACACGCCGATTGTCGGCCAGCGGGTTCCGATTCTGGTCGCCGAGAATGACGTCACGGCAGATCCCACGCTCGCGAATGTCGATGTGCTGCTGCCGGCGGCAGTCGCGAACAGCGGCTGGAGCCAGCCGGGCGGCAATTCCTCGAAATCGATGGGGCATCTTGCGCTCGGACAGAATCTCTCGCGCGCTTGGGAAGCCCGCATCTCGGGTGGATCGACGCGCGCACGGCTCGCTGCCGCGCCGGTAGTGGCCGAAAACCGGCTGTTCGCCGTCGGTGTCGAAGGGCAGGTCCATGCCTTCGCGGCAGACACGGGTGCATCGCTCTGGACCACGCAGACCGCCGAGGGCGAAGCCAATCGCCGTGCCCGCTTCGGCGGCGGCGCCAGCGTCGAATCGGGGCGCGTCTATGCCACCAACGGCCTTGGCGACGTGGTCGCGCTCGATGCGGCGACGGGCAATCTCGTCTGGCGCGTCCGGCCCGGCGGCCCGCTGCGCGGCGCGCCGACCGTGGCGAACGGCAACGTCTATGTCGTCTCGCAGGACAATCAGCTCTTCGCGCTCAACCAGCAGACCGGCGAAGTGGTGTGGACCGAAACGGCCAGCATCGAATCGCAAGGCGTATTCGGCTCGGCTGCGCCCGCCGCGGCGCAGGGCACGGTGATCGCCGGCTTCTCGTCGGGCGAGCTCAACGCCTATCGCTACGAAAATGGCCTGTCGCTGTGGAACGACACCCTCTCGCGGACGAGCATTTCCACGTCGGTCTCGTCGCTTTCGGATATCGACGCCGAGCCGGTGATCGATCAGGGCCGCGTCTATGCGGTCGGTCAGGGCGGCCGCATGGTCGCGATCGAGATCGGCAGCGGCCGTCGCCTGTGGGAGCAGAATGTCGCCGGCATCTCGACCCCGTGGGTCGTGGGGGAGTGGATCTTCGTCGTCACCGACGATGCGCGGCTTGTCGCGATCTCGCGCGGCAGCGGCCGGATTCGCTGGATCGAGCAGCTGCGCCGCTGGCGCGACGAGGACGACGCCAAGGGTGCGGTGAACTGGACCGGTCCGGTCCTCGCCGGCGGTCGACTGGTGCTGGTCAACACGCTCGGCCAGATCGTCTCGGTCTCGCCTGCCGACGGCAGCATCCAGTCCACCATCGAAACCGATCAGGAGCTCACGCTTCCGCCGGTCGTCGCCAACAACATGCTGTACGTGCTCGCCGACAACGGCCGGCTCCTCGCGTATCGCTGAGCCTCTTCTCCGATCGGGAGAAGGAGGCGGCGGGGCGCGGGATCGCATCGGAAGAGATCAAGTGCCCCAACCCATCGTAGCAATCATCGGCCGGCCCAATGTCGGCAAATCGACATTATTCAACCGGCTGGTCGGCAAACGGCTCGCGCTGGTCGACGACCGCCCGGGCGTCACGCGCGACCGGCGCGAGGGCGATGCGCATCTGCTCGGCCTCGAATTCCGCGTCATCGACACTGCCGGCTATGAGGATGAGGATCCCGTCAGCCTGCCGGGCCGGATGCGCGCGCAGACCGAGGCCGCGGTGCGCGAGGCCGATGTCGCGCTGTTCCTCGTCGATGCCCGCGCCGGCCTGACGCCGCTCGACGAGGAGATCGCCCGCTGGCTGCGCAGCGCCGACACGCCGGTCGTTCTCGTCGCCAACAAGGCCGAAGGGCGTGCCGGCGAAGCCGGGGCGATCGAGGCGATGGCGCTGGGGTTCGGCGATCCGATCCTGTTCTCGGCGGAACATGGCGAAGGCGTCGTCGATCTGTTCGAGGCGCTCCTGCCCTTTGTGGAAAAGCCCGAAGGCGAGGCCGAGGAGGATCCCGACGCCCCCGATGCCCCGCTCAAGCTGGCAATCGTCGGCCGGCCGAACGCGGGCAAGTCCACACTCATCAACAAGCTGCTGGGGCAGGATCGGCTGATCACCGGGCCCGAGGCGGGGATCACGCGCGATTCGATCGCGATCGACTGGCTGTGGCCCGATCCGGAGGGCGAACCGCGCCGCGTCCGGCTGATCGACACCGCCGGGATGCGCAAGCGCGCTCGGGTGCAGGACAAGCTGGAGAAGCTCTCGGTCGCCGATGCGCTGCGCGCAATCGATTTCGCCGAAGTGGTGGTGCTGCTGCTCGATGCGACCAAGGGCCTCGAAGTGCAGGATCTGAAGATCGCCGACAATGTGCTCCAGGAAGGACGCGCGCTGATCCTCGCGATCAACAAATGGGATGTCGCGCAGGATCAGAGCCGGCTGTTCAACGGCATCAAGGCAGCGCTCGAGGAGGGGCTGGCGCAGGCCCGGGGCGTGCCGCTGCTCACTGTGTCGGCCTATAACGGCAAGGGCCTCGACACGCTGATGAAGGTGGCGTTCGAAACGCGCGAGGCGTGGAGCCGCCGCGTATCTACCGGTGCGCTCAACCGCTGGTTCGAACGCGCGCTCGAAGCCAATCCGCCTCCCGCGCCGGGCGGCAAGCGGATCAAGCCGCGCTATGTCACTCAGGTGAAGACGCGCCCGCCCAGCTTCGTGCTGTTCGGCACGCGCGTCGATCTGCTGCCCGAAAGCTATCGCCGCTATCTGGTGAACGGCCTGCGCCGCGAATTCGATTTCGGCGCGGTGCCGGTCCGGCTGACGCTGCGCGCGCCGAAAAACCCGTTCGACCGCGATCGCGAATGATGCTGGTCGACGCGCGCGGCATGCGCTGCCCCTGGCCGGCGATCCGATTGGCCAAGGCACTGCGCGAGCGCGGCGGCGGACCGATCGAGGTTCTGGCCGACGATCCCGCCGCCGCCGCCGAGCTGGAGCGCGTGGCACGCGCGGCGGGCGCACGTCTCGAGACGGCCGAAGCCGGCAGGTTTCGCGTCGAGCGCGGCGCCTGAAGCAACCATCCGTTTACCGGCCCCGACTATTGCTGACCGACCGAAAGAGATGCGGAGCTGTACTCATGGCCGTCACGCCGGATCAGGGATCGCTGGTGAACTGGGACTCCTTTTCGCAGGCGCGGGCGGAACTGGGAGCCAATTTCGTGCGGATCCTCGGCTATTTTCGTGAGGACGGCATCAGGTCGGTTACGCAGATCGAAGAGGCGATGCGCGCGCAAAGCGCGACGGCAATGGTGATTCCCGCGCACACGCTGAAGGGCGAAGCCTATCAGTTCGGCGCTGAGCCGCTCGCGGATCTTGCCGAGGAAATCGAGGTCACCGCGCGCAACTGCGTCGAACGGCATGAGACGCCGAGCGACGCGCTGGAACATGTCGTCCGGCTGCGCCCGTTGTTCGAAGCCACGCTTGCGCTTCTGGAGCGGGAAGCAACTCCGCTGGTGGAGCGCCGCGCTGCATTCGGGCGGCGTCCGACAGTCACCGGCGGCTGCTGAAGCCGCCGCCGGGCGGGAAGGGGCGCGGCGCCGCTCTCAGTCGTCGTCGCCCTCGGCCTTGCTGTTGAGCTGGATATAATTCTGCAGGCCCATGCGCTCGATCATGTCGAACTGCCGTTCGAGCGTATCGACATGCTCTTCCTCGCTTTCGAGGATTTCGACGAACAGCTCGCGGCTCACATAGTCGCGCACCTGCTCGCAATGCTCGATCGCGTCCTTCAGAAGCGGCAGCGCTTCCATCTCCAGCGCGAGATCGGCCTTGAGGACCTCCTCGACATTTTCGCCGATGCGCAGCCGGCCGAGCAGCTGGAAATTGGGTAGCCCGTCGAGGAACAGGATGCGCTCCGCCAGCTTGTCGGCGTGCTTCATCTCGTCGATCGACTCGTGGCGCTCCAGCTCGGCCAGCCGCCGCACGCCCCAATTGTCGAGCAGCCGATAGTGCAGCCAATATTGGTTGATCGCGGTCAGCTCGTTCTTGAGCGCCTCGTTCAGATAGTCGATGACCTTCGCGTCACCCTTCATCGTCCGGTCCCTTGTCCAATGCGAAACACGGACGGGACTCTACGCGCTTCGAGCGCAGATGGACAGGGTGAAAACCTAGGAAATCCGCCGTTTTTCGCTGCTGCGAACGCTACGCAGCAGCACGTTCCGAGGCGATGATCTCGCGCGCGAAGGGGACGCACTGGCCGCACTTGGCCTGGCGGCCGAGCGCACGATAGGCCTGGCAGGCGCTGGTCGCGCCGCTGCGCGCGGCCTCGCGCACGTCGGTTTCCCGTATTGCATTGCAAACGCAGACGACCATTGCACCCTCACACTCTCTTTCGCCTTTCTAGGGCTAATGAGAGTGATTCGCAACGTCTATTGCGTCGCGCTCGCAACGGGTCCGGTGGCCGGATCGTGGCGGAGCGCGCTTCCGCGGAGCGGCTGGAGCCGCGCACGCGACAGCGAGCGCCACTGCCATTCGAAGGGGCCATAGCGAAACCGCTCGAGCCACGGCTTCGACCACAGCAGCATCAGCAGCCAGACGACCGCGACGACGACGTAGATCTCGGCGCGCGAGAGATAGCCGAACCAACCCAGGCCATAGCCGTAAAAGAAGGTGGTGCAGAGGATCGTGGTCATCAGATAGTTGGTGAATGCCATCCGGCCGGCGGCGGCGATCCGCTGCGTCAGCCAGCCGTCGCGCATCAGCAGGATGATCAGCGCCGCCCAGCCCAGGATCATGACCGGCCGGAACAGCGTCGGAAGCGCCATCACGGCGACCGTGACCGAGAACATGCTGAAATCCTGATCGACCATGTACCAGCCGAGCATGGCATAGGCGGGAATACCGATGCCGAAGCCGATCGCCACCCATTTCCAATAGCTCGAGCGGGCCCAGGCCCCCGAAAGCATGCCGGTTTTGAATGCCGCCATGCCGAACAGCATATAGGCCAGCGTCTCCGCGCCCATCACGAACAGCGCGTTGATCGGGCCGAGCGCGAACAGCTCGAATCGGTTTGCGAGGATCGCGCCATAGCTGCCGCGATAGAGCGCGAGCTGTTCGTTGATAGCGTCGGCGGGGGGGACGCCGAACCCTTCGCGCAATGCCCGGAGGCCCTCGGCGGCGGCCGCCATGTCGCCTCCGGTGAACGCGCCGGATTTATATCCCTGGACCGAAAGCGGGATCAGGGCGACGATCAGGCATTGCACCAGCAGCAGCAGCACGCCGACGATGATCAGCCGGCTCACCCGCAGCTTGCGGAAGAACCAGAGCAGCAGCCCGACCAGCGCGTAGAGCGCCAGGATGTCGCCCCACCAGAGCAGGTACAGGTGCGCCAGCCCGAACAGCAGCAGCCAGAACATGCGCGCATAATGCACTCGTGCCGGGTTCGCCTCGCGCGCCGTCGCGCGCTCTATCACCAGCAGAGTCGATGCGCCGAACAGGAAGGAGAAGAGCCCCCGCATCTTTCCGTCGAAGAGGACGAAATTGATCAGATAGGCCCACAGGTCCGCGCCGGTCGTTCCCCCGAAAGCGGCGGGGTTCATATAGGCTGCCATCGGCATCGAGAAGGCGACGATGTTCATCGTCAGAATACCCATCACGGCGACGCCGCGAACAACGTCGAGCGACTGGATGCGGCGCAGCGGCGGCGCGGTGGTTGCCATGATGTAGATCCCCCTGTGTTGCTATACTGCTACACCAGGGAAAGCGGAATGGCCAGTGCGTTCAGATCCAGCTGGTGATCTGCTCGAGCGGCTTCTTGCGCAGGGCATGGGCGGGCACCGTGGCATCGGCCGCGGCATGGCCGGCGACGATGATCATCACGGGCTTCTCCTGGTCGGGGCGGGCGCACACACGATTGAGAAAGCGCATCGGATTGGGCGTGTGCGTCAGCGTCGCCAGCCCCGCCTGGTGCAACGTCGCGAGCAGCAGCCCGCACGCGATGCCGACGCTTTCCATGACGTAGTAATTCTGCAGGTCGTCACCCGGCGCGGGGCCGCCGCGGCGCTGTGCGAACGCCACGATCAGCCACGGCGCGTCCTCCAGATACGGTTTCTGCGCATCGGTGCCGAGCGGTCGCAGCGCCTGCAGCCAATGATTGCCTGCGCGCCCCGAATAGAATTGGCGCTCTTCCTCCTCGGCCGCGACTCGGATCGTCGCCTTGGTTTCCGGGCACGAGATCGCGGCGAAGTGCCAGGGCTGATGGTTGGCGCCGCTGGGCGCGGTTCCCGCCGTGCGGATCGCGGCTTCGATGACGTCGCGGGGCACCGGCCGCTTGCTGAAGGCGCGGCAGCTGCGCCGCGTGCGCATCGTTTCGTAGAATGCCTGTGCATGGCTTGCGCGGTCGGCGTCGCTCCGCTCGGGCGCGTGCTGCCAGGGAAGCATCTCATGTTCCTGCATTGGCGGCTTCCTAAACGATCCTGCGGCGCCGAGCGATGATGTCGATCAGCCGGAGCCTCTTTGCAGCACGAATTTCAGCGCGTTCCAGTCACCGTTGATCGTGCAGGACTGCGTCTCGGTCAGGCCCAGCGGTCGCGCGACGTCGCGCACGGCATCTTCGTCGAGTTCGGCGCCCGCTTCATGCGGCCAGGCTGCCCAGACGAAACCCTTCGATTGGAGAAGCGGGGCGACCGCCTTCAGCTGCCGTTCGAGCCGCGCGCGCTCGGTGACGAACAGGACGGCGCATTGCAGCCCATCCGAAGCCGCCGCCTGTTCCTCGGCGCCGATCGCGTCGGGTTCCAGCGCGGCGCGGATGTCGGCGGGCATGTCGTGGAACCACACGCGCATGCCGCGCACGATCCCCAGCTTCTGTGCAAGCGGGGTGCCGGAAGGAGCTGCCGTCATGATCGCGATCGCCTCGGTCTGCTGACTGGGGCCACCGGCATGAACCGGTCGGGCGCCGGGTTCAAGTCCGGCAAGCGCCGGCCGCGCCACGCTCAGCTGACGATTTCGCCTTGCATCAGCTTGGGGAAAAAGCCCTCGTGCGCAGTACGGAGCGTTTCGAGCGGCACCACCCAGTCGCCTTCCTCCAGCTCGAACACCAGCCGGTCGCGAATCGTGCGGCCCAGCAGGTCGACGACGACATCGGCCTTTTCCGCCGCCGCCATCAGCTCGGCGCAGGCGGAATCGTCGACGGTGGCGACATAGACGCCCTGGTCCTCGCCGAAGAAGCTGCCGGCGATGCCGAACGGCTGCGGCTCGTTGACGAGCGCGCCGATCCCGGACGCGAGCGCCATTTCCGCCACTGCGACGGCCAGCCCGCCGTCGGATACGTCATGAACCGCGCTCAGCCAGCCGTTGGTGATCGCCAGCCGCACGAAGTCGCCTGCGCTCCGTTCGGCGGCCAGATCGACCGGCGGCGGCGGCCCTTCCTCGCGGCCGTGGATCTCGCGCAGCCACAGCGACTGCCCTAGATGGCCCATCCGGTCGCCGATCACGACGATCGCGTCGCCGGTGCCCTTGAAGCCGATCGTGCAGCTCTTGCGCCAGTCCTTGAGCAGGCCGATCGCGCCGATCGCGGGGGTGGGCAGGATCGCCGATCCGCCGCCGGTCGCCTTGGATTCGTTGTAGAGGCTGACGTTGCCGCTCACGATCGGGAAATCAAGCGCGCGGCAGGCGTCGCCCATTCCTTCGAGGCAGCCGACGAACTGGCCCATGATCTCCGGCCGCTGCGGGTTCGCGAAGTTGAGGCAGTTGGTGACGGCGAGCGGAGTCGCGCCCACGGCCGAAAGGTTGCGCCACGCCTCGGCGATGGCCTGGCGGCCGCCCTCCACAGGATCGGCGTAGCAATAGCGCGGTGTGCAGTCGGTCGTCATCGCCAGCGCCTTTTCGGTGCCGTGGACGCGCACGACGGCCGCATCGCCGCCGGGGCGCTGCACGGTGTCGGCGCCGACCATATGGTCGTACTGCTCCCAGATCCAGCGCCGGCTGGCGAGATCGGGCGATCCCATCAGCTTCACCAGATCGGCGGCGATATCCTGGCTCTCCGGCACGTCGCCGAGCGGCGCAGGCGAGGCGGGCACGCTGTGCGGCCGGTCGTAGAGCGGCGCCTCGTCCGCCAGCGGCGCGAGCGGAATGTCGGCGACGGTATCGCCCTTCCACTTCAGGATCATGCGGCCGGTGTCGGTGACGCGGCCGATCACCGCGAAGTCGAGTTCCCATTTGCGGAAGATCGCCTCGGCCTCGGCCTCGCGGCCCGGCTTGAGCACCATCAGCATCCGCTCCTGCGATTCGCTGAGCATCATCTCATAGGGAGTCATGCCTTCTTCGCGCTGGGGCACGTCGTCCATGATCAGCTCGATGCCGACGCCGCCCTTCGACGCCATCTCGACCGAGGAGGAAGTGAGGCCAGCCGCGCCCATATCCTGGATCGCGACGATCGCATCCGATGCCATCAGCTCGAGGCACGCCTCGATCAGCAGCTTCTCGGTGAACGGATCGCCGACCTGCACCGTGGGGCGCTTCTCTTCCGAATCCTCGCCGAAATCGGCAGAGGCCATGGTCGCGCCATGAATGCCGTCGCGCCCGGTCTTGGAGCCCACATAGACGATCGGATTGCCCACGCCCGAGGCGGCCGAATAGAAGATCTTGTCGGTGTCGGCGATGCCTACGGTCATCGCATTGACCAGGATGTTGCCGTCATAGGCCGGGTGGAAATTCACTTCGCCGCCCACCGTCGGCACGCCAACGCAATTGCCATAGCCGCCGATGCCGTGGACCACGCCCGCGATCAGGTGCCGCATCTTGGGATGGTCGGGTCGGCCGAAGCGCAGCGCATTGAGGTTGGCGATCGGCCGCGCGCCCATGGTGAACACGTCGCGCAGGATGCCGCCCACGCCGGTCGCCGCGCCCTGATAGGGCTCGATGTAGCTCGGGTGGTTGTGGCTCTCCATCTTGAAGATCGCCGCCTGGCCGTCGCCGATGTCGACCACGCCCGCATTCTCGCCCGGCCCGCAGATCACCTGCGGCCCCTCGGTCGGCAGCTTCTTCAGATGGATGCGGCTCGACTTGTACGAGCAATGCTCGGACCACATCACCGAGAAGATGCCGAGTTCGGTCAGGTTCGGCTCGCGCCCCATGGCGGCGAGCACGCGCGCATATTCCTCGGGTGAAAGGCCGTGTTCGGCGACGGTTTCGGGCGTGATCTCGGTCATGCCGCGCGCTTTAGCGGGGGCGGGGGCGGGAGGCTAGAGGACTGCCGCGTCGCGCGCGGCTTCAGCGTCGCCGCGCCAGCGTCCAGGCGCCCGCGGCGACGGCGGCTCCCAGCGCGGTCGCGCCCGCCACGATCTGCCAGGGCGGGCGTGAGGAAACCGCATCGCGCGCGGGATCGAGCCGGCGCAGCAGCCCGCGATTGCACAGCGGCTCGAATTCCTCTTCGGGCCCTTCGGGGTCGAGGATCTCGTTGTCGGCGAGCCATTCCTCGACTCCGTTCAGGTCGGGTGTCTCGTACAGTCGCAGCGTCTTGTCGCGCGTGTCGCGCAGCGATTCGATAGTCGCGATCAGCGAACCGGTTTCCTCGAGCCGCTCGGCGATCAGTTCCGGCGACACGTCGAGATGCTCGCCCAAAAGGCCGTTGCGGATGCCGGCGATCGTCGCCTCTTCGTCCGCATTGCCGGGCAGTCCCGCGTCGATCGTCACGTCGCACTCGGTGTCGAGCCGCATCGAACGATTGTTGAAGTTCGACGATCCCACGCGCAGCACGCAATCGTCGATCACCGTCACCTTGGCGTGGACATAGATCGGCTGCCCGCCCGCGGTGTGCGGATGATAGAGGCGGAAGCGCCCATGCGGGTCGCTGCGCCGGATCGCCTCCATCAGCCGCGCACGCGCCGTGTCCATCGCGATCGGCTCGAGCCAGCCGGCCGCGCTCACCGGATTGAGCACCACGATCTCGGGCCCGTCGGGCTCCTGCAGCCGCCGCACGATCGCCTCGGCGATCTTCCGCGAGGCGAAATACTGGCTCTCGGCATAGATCCATTTCTTCGCACGGGCGATCAGATCGAGGTAGAGCTGCTCGATCTCGCGCACCGGGCCGTCATCGGTCATCGTCGGATGGGTGCGCGAAATCGCCACCGTCGCGTCGGTGAAGCCGACCTCCAGGCCCTCGGGCCAGCATTCCTCCGCCGGCTCGGGCGCCGCGATCGGCTTCCCCCCGGCATGACGCCACCGCTCGCGGCACAAATGCCCCAGATCGCGCGCCACCGGCCCCTGCAGCGCCGTGGTGGCGTCGTGCCACGGCCCGTGCGGCGTGCCGTTCGGGCGTACGCGCTCGGGTTCGTCGTCGCGATGCCCGCGCGTGTCCCAGCGGTCGCGCGTCATGTCGATCCCGCCGCAGAAGGCGAGGCAATCGTCGACCACCACGATCTTCTGGTGATGCGATCCGCCGGGGGGATGAAAATGGTCGAGCTTGGGATGGATCTTGCGGTCGACGGTCCAGCGGAACAGCCGCGCCAGCGTCCGCCCGTGCACGAACATGCCCAGCGCGCCCACGTCCCAGCGCAGGATGAAGATGTCGAGCTCGGGCTTCTGCTGCACCAGCCACGACAGGAATTCGCCGACCTTTGCCGGCGCCTCTGGATGGTCGTCGGGATCGTGGGTAAGCGGGATGCGCGCATCGAAATCCCAGCCGATCAGCAGGATCTGGCGCTTGGCCTGCAGCATCGCCGATCGCGCCGCGCGGAAGTAATTGTCCGCATCGACGATCACCGTCGCCTTCGTGGCGGTGCTCATCCGCCAGCAGTTGCGGCCGAGCTCGAGCATCTGGTCAGGCGAATCGTTCACGGCTTGGTTTTGACGCATCCTTCCCCCGCTTGGCTAGGGTGTGCCGACCCGCGGCGCACGTAACGCATGTGAAACCAGACGGCGCGAGGAAAGCTCCCACGCAATGTGCAGGCTGCGATTTCTACGGGCTTCAGCAGGACGTCACCCAAGCGATGGAATGAAGCGCCGTCGCGGGAAGCGTCACAGAATCTCGCGGATGCGCTCCGGCGGCCGACCCAGCCGCACGCCTTTCTCGGTTTCGACCAGCGGGCGCTCGATCAGGATCGGATTCGCCGCCATCGCGTCGAGAATCGCCGCATCCTCGGCGCTCTTGAGCGGCCTGGCGCCGTCCTCGGCCTTGCGCAGTCCCTCTGCGGGCGACAGCCCGGCGCGCGCATAGAGCTTCGCCAGCTTCTCCGTGCTCGGCGGCGTCTTGAGATATTCGACCACATCCACTTCTATGCCCGGCGTGCCGTTCAGGATCGCCAGTGCCTCGCGCGACTTGGAGCAACGGGGATTATGATAGATGGTTGCTTTCATGGCTTCCTCGTCCGGTTACGGGCGACGCCCCAGGCGAGCGCCGCAAACAGCAGATAGGCCGCAAGCGCCGTCAGCGGCAGCGCCACGGCCACTTCGGCAGGCGGTGGTCCGAACCAGTTGAGCAACTGAACGGCCAGCAGTACTGCGGCCAGCGCCACCAGCAGCCGCTTGCCGCCAAGCGAGAGCGCTGCCGTCCGGTGCGCGTACCAGAGCAGCGCGCCCAGCGTCAGCCCAAGCTCGAGCGGGATGGCGATGGCCGGATGATTCCAGAGACCCAGCCCCAGTCGCGGCGGTGCGCCCCAGAGTGTCAGATCGGGGGCATGGACCAGCAGGTCGAGCAGCCAGTGCGACAGCACGACCGTGCCGGCGATCAGCCCTGCCGCGCGGTCGCGCGCGACTCGGCCCACGATCAGCGCGAACCCCGCCGCCCAGGCGAGCGTGCCGATCAGGCTGTGCGTCCAGGGCATGTGATAAAGGTCGAGCGGGTTCATCGCCGTGATGCCCGGCTCCAAGCGCAGATGCTCGACGTCTGCGAGCACCAGCGCGAAGAAGCCGATATCGACGAGCTGGGCCGCCACGAACAGCGTTCCGAGCCGCGGCGCGCGCGGGAGAGTCGCGGCGATCAGCGCCGGAGCGTAATGGCCGATGAACATGCGTGCTGCCGCTCCACCTTCCGTTCACCCGGAATCGCGCGCCAGCCACTCCTCCAGCCACTTGATCGTATAGTCGCCGGACTGGAATTCGGGATCGTCGAGCAACGCCTGGTGGAGCGGAATGGTCGTCTTAACCCCTTCCACGACGAATTCCTCCAGCGCGCGCCGCAGCCGCATCAGGCAGCCCTCGCGCGTGCGGCCATAGACGATCAGCTTGGCGATCATGCTGTCGTAATAGGGCGGGATCTTGTAGCCCGAATAGATGCCGCTATCGACGCGGACGTGCATGCCGCCGGGCGCATGAAAGTGCGTGATCTTGCCCGGCGAGGGCGTGAAGTTGCGCGGATCCTCGGCGTTGATCCGGCATTCGATCGCATGGCCGCGGAATTCGATCTCGTCCTGCCGCACCGACAGCGGCTCGCCTTCGGCGACCCGGATCTGCTCGCGCACCAGATCGAGCCCGGTGATCATCTCGGTCACCGGATGCTCCACCTGAAGGCGGGTGTTCATCTCGATGAAATAGAATTCGCCCGCTTCCCACAGAAACTCGATCGTGCCCGCGCCGCGATAGCCCATGTCGGCCATCGCCTTGGCGACCACGCCGCCCATCCGGCTGCGCTCCTCGGCGTTGATGACGGGCGAGGGGGCTTCCTCGAGCACTTTCTGGTGGCGGCGCTGGAGCGAGCAGTCGCGCTCGCCCAGATGGATCGCGTTGCCGTTGCCGTCGCCGAACACCTGAAACTCGATGTGGCGCGGATTGCCGAGGTACTTTTCCAGGTAGACGGTGGCGTCGCCGAACGCCGCCTTCGCCTCGCTGCCCGCCTGCTGCATCAGCGTTTCGAGCTGGTCCTCGGACGTGCAGACCTTCATGCCGCGTCCGCCGCCGCCCGACGCCGCCTTGATGATGACGGGATAGCCGGCGCGGTTCGCGATCTCCTTGGCTTCCGCCAGGTCGCTGATCGGACCGTCCGAGCCGGGGACGAGCGGCAGGCCCAGCGCGCCCGCGGTGCGCTTCGCCTCGATCTTGTCGCCCATCGTCCGGATATGCTCGGGCTTGGGGCCGACGAACAGCAGCCCGTGCGCCTCGACGATCTCGGCGAAGCGCGCATTTTCGGAAAGGAAGCCATAGCCGGGGTGGATCGCGTCGGCGCCGCTGATTTCCGCCGCCGAGATGATGTTGGCGATGTTGAGATAGCTTTCGCCGGCGGGCGGCGGGCCGATGCAGATCGCTTCGTCGGCCAGCCGCACGTGCATCGCGTCGGCGTCGGCGGTCGAGTGTACCGCCACTGTCTTGATGCCCATTTCGTGGCAGGCGCGGTGGATGCGCAGCGCGATCTCGCCGCGATTGGCGATCAGCAGCTTCTTGATCTGCGGCATCGCCTTACTCGACGACGACGAGCGGCTGGTCGAACTCGACCGGCTGGCCGTTCTCGACCAGCACCGCGCTCACCGTTCCCGAGGAGGGGGCGACGATCGGGTTCATCACCTTCATCGCTTCGACGATCAGCAGCGTGTCGCCGGCATTGACCTTCTGGCCCGCGCTGACGAACGGCTTGGCGCCCGGTTCGGCGGCCAGATACACGGTGCCCACCATCGGCGACTTCACGGCGTTGGCGTGGCTCGCAGGCGCGGGCGATCCCGTTTCGACCGGGGCCGGTGCGGCCGCCGGTGCCGCTGCGGGAGCCGGGGCGGCCGGCGCATAGTGCATCGCGGGCGCGGCCGTCACGGTGCGCGCGACGCGCACGCGGCGCTCGCCGTCCTCCACTTCGACTTCGGTGAGCTGCGTTTCGTCAAGGACTGCGGCAAGCTGGCGAACGAGCTCGATATCGACGCGCATTCCGCCGTGATCATGTTCTTTGGTCATGCGACCCTTCTCAGTTTCGCGAAAGCGCGCCTGTTGTCAGAAGCGCGCCGCGGCTTCAAGCGCCAGCAGATAGGATAAGGCGCCGAACCCGGCGATGGTTCCGCGCGCGGCACGACCGACGAAGCTCTCGTGGCGGAAGGTTTCGCGCGTCAAGGGATTGGAAAGATGGACTTCGATCACCGGAGTTCGGATCGATCGGATCGCATCGTGCAGCGCGACCGACGTGTGGGTGAAGGCGCCTGCGTTGAGCAGCACTGCCCTGGCATCCTGCGCCTGCGCTTCGTGCATCCAGTCGATCAGATGCCCCTCGTGGTTCGACTGGCGCATCTCGATGTCCAGTTCGAGGTCGCGCGCACGATCCTCGAGCATGCCGGCGATGTCGTCGAGCGTGTCGCTGCCATAGATTTCGGGCTCGCGCAGGCCGAGCAGGTTGAGGTTGGGGCCGTTCAGGACATAGACGGTCGCGGGCATCGGAGCTCTCGGTTGCGGGGCGGCGTGCCAGGCCTATATCGCGGGCAAGGGTTTCCTACCCGTTCGTGTCGAGCGAAGTCGAGACACGTTTCACTTGCGGCACGTCCCTCGACTTCGCTCGGGACGAACGGAGAAGAACAGCGTGCACAAGGACGGCACCGTCACCATCAACGTCAACGGCGAGCATCGCCGGGTGCCTGCGGGCATGACGATCGCCGATCTCGCGCGCGAGCTGGGGCTGGTGCCCGAGAAGGTGGCGGTCGAGCGCAACCTCGAGGTCGTCCCGCGTTCGACGCTGCACGAGGTTCGAGTCGAGGACGGCGACGAGCTCGAGATCGTCCATTTCGTCGGCGGCGGCGATCATGCCCGGCCGGTGGACGACGACAGCTGGACGGTCGCCGGCAAGACCTTCCGGTCGCGGCTCATCATCGGTACCGGCAAGTACAAGGATTTCGAGCAGAACGCCGCCGCGCTCGCGGCGTCGGGCGCGGAAATCGTCACCGTTGCCGTCCGTCGCGTGAACGTCAGCGATCCCAAGGCGCCGATGCTCACCGACTATATCGACCCGAAAAAGGTCACCTATCTTCCCAACACCGCCGGCTGCTTCACTGCCGACGAAGCCGTGCGCACGTTGCGGCTCGCGCGCGAGGCGGGCGGCTGGGATCTGGTGAAGCTCGAAGTGCTGGGTGAGGCGCGCACGCTCTATCCCGACATGCGCGAGACGCTGAAGGCGACCGAGACGCTGGTGGCCGAAGGGTTCAAGCCGATGGTCTATTGCGTCGACGATCCGATCGCGGCGAAGCAGCTCGAGGAAGCCGGCGCGGTCGCGATCATGCCGCTCGGCGCGCCGATCGGATCGGGGCTGGGCATCCAGAATCGCGTGACGATCCGGCTGATCGTCGAGGGTGCGAAGGTGCCGGTGCTGGTCGATGCCGGCGTCGGCACCGCGAGCGACGCGGCGGTGGCGATGGAACTGGGCTGCGATGGCGTGCTGATGAACACGGCGATCGCCGAGGCGAAGGATCCGGTGGCGATGGCACGCGCTATGAAGCTGGCGGTGGAGAGCGGTCGGCTCGCCTATCGTGCCGGCCGGATGGGCAAGCGGCGCTATGCCGATCCGTCGAGCCCGCTTTCCGGGTTGATCTAGCGCTCCTTGCGGGCCAGCCAGACGCTGCGCCCGCCGCTCGCCTCGTCTTCGGGCGCATAGGCGATTTCCAGCAGCCCGGTCTCATCGAACAGCGCGCGATATTCCTCGGGCGCGAGGCTCGCGTGATACAGTGCGTCGCCGAACTGGCTGCCGATGCACTCGCTGCGCGCCGGCCCCGAATTGAACAGGAACACGCCGCCCGGTTCGAGCCAGCCTGCGATCCGCGTGATCATCGCCGCCTGGTCGATCGGCGGCAGGTGAAAGAGGCTGTCCCACGCGAGCACCCCGTCGAATCCGCGGTCCATCGTCGCCGCCCGCATGTCGGTTCGCAGCCAGCGGTGGCGCGGGAAGCGCGTGCGCGCGAGCGCGATCATCCGCTCCGATACGTCCACTCCGGTCAGCTGGTGCCCGGCATCGATCACATAGCGGGCGACCGGCTCGCCCGCACCGCAGCCCAGATCGAGGACATGGGCGTGGCGCGGTAGCGGCAGCAGGAACCGGTCGAGCCAGTCTCGTTCCGGAAAGGCGCGTCGGCGTGCCCGATCGAAACGTTGGGCGTGCCGTTCATAATGTTCGGCAATCCGATCGGGCATCGCGGAACTCCGAACGGCTCGCAACCGTTGGTTTTGTGTACGGTATGTAAACGGGCGCACCGCGCCGGACCGCAGTCAGGAGTATGATTTCATGGGTGAACTCGGCGACAAGATCAAGGGCAATGCCAATGAGGCAGCCGGCAAGCTGAAGCAGGAAAGCAACAACCCCGAAACGCGCCAGGAAGGCGCGGCGCAGGAGATGAAGGGCAAGGGCCAGCAGGCCAGCGGCGAAGTGAAGGGCGCGCTCGGCGACGACATCTAAGTCGCTGTTCGGCGCAGCCGAAGGGGCCGCTCGCGCACTGCGCGGGCGGCCCTTTGCGCGTCCAAGCCACTTGCTCCGGGAGCGCGGGGCGCGCGCTCAGCCGCGGCTGCGGATTGCGGAGATCGTCGTCGCCGGCGTGATCGCCTCGACTTCGGTCTTGAGGTGGAGCAGCCGCACGCCTTTTCCAGCCAGCGCCTCGTCGAGCGCCGGCCCGAATTCCTCGGTCCGCTCCACCGTCGCCGCCCAGCCGCCATAGGCGCGGCCCAGCGCCGCGAAGTCGGGATTGCGCAGCGTCGTCCCGCTCAGCCGCGTCGGATATTCGCGCTCCTGGTGCATGCGGATCGTGCCATAGGCGCCATTGTCGATCACGATCACCAGCATGTCGGCGCCGTGCTGCACCGCCGTCGCCAGCTCCTGTCCGTTCATCAGAAAGTCGCCATCGCCGGCGACCGCCACCACCGGCCGATCGTGCCGGCGCAGCGCCGCCGCAACCGCCGCGGGCACGCCATAGCCCATCGCGCCCGCGGTGGGCGCGAGCTGCGAGGGCGGTCCGCCATAGCGCCAGTAGCGGTGCCACCAACCCGAGAAATTGCCCGCGCCGTTGCAGATGATCGCTTCGGGAATGCGCTCGCGCATCGCCAGAACGCATAGGCCGAGATCGAGCGTCACGCCCTCGCGCGGCTGCGGGGTGGACCATTCCAGCCATTCGGCATGTGCTTCCGCTCCCTCCGGGCGCGGCATCTCGGGAACGGAGCCATACCAGTTCAGATCCTTGCAGAACTGATAGGGAGTCGCGCAGACCGCCGAATATTCCTCGACGCGATAGACGCGGTTGAGCTCGGTCGGATCCGGGTGGACGTGAAACAGGTGCTGCCCGGGGTGGTCCGGAGTGATCAGCGTATAGCCGTCGGTCGTCGCTTCGCCGAGCCGGGCGCCGACGACGATCAGCAGATCCGCGCGCCTGATCCGGTCGACCAGCTTCGGATTGGGCCCATAGCCCAGATTGCCCGCCCAGACCGGCGAGTCATTGTCGATCGCATCCTGTCGCCGGAACGCGCTGGCGACGGGAATGCCCCGGTCCGCCGCCCAGTCGCCGAAATATTTCCCCGCCAGCCAGTTCCAGCCCGCGCCGCCGACGATGGCGATGGGGGCGGCGGCGCCGGCGATCAGCTCCTCGAGCGGCTCGATCACGTCCTCGCGCAGCACATGCTGCTGCACCGGCTCGATCTTGGGGCGGTCCACTGCCTCCACTACGTCGCAGAGCATGTCTTCGGGCAGCGCGATCACCACCGGGCCCGGGCGCCCGCTCACCGCCGTGTTCCAGGCGCGCGCAACATATTCGGGGATACGTGCGGCGTCGTCGATGCGCAGCGCCAGCTTGGCGAGCGGCGTGAACATCGCGACCAGATCGACTTCCTGGAAGCCCTCGCGGTCGCGCATGCCGCGATCGACGTCGCCGACGAAGAGCAGCATCGGGATCGAATCCTGCGTCGCGACGTGCACGCCGATGCTCGCATTGGTCGCGCCCGGCCCGCGCGTCACGAAGCATACGCCCGGCTGCCGCGTCATCGTGCCGTCGGCACATGCCATGAACGCCGCGCCGCCTTCTTGCCGACAGGTGACGAGATCCACCTCGGGCGTATCGTGCAGCGCGTCGAGCACGGCGAGGAAGCTCTCGCCGGGTACGTGGAAGATGCGGTCGCAGCCCTGCGCGACCAGATTGTCGACGAGGATCCTGCCCCCGGTTCGTTTCGCGGTCATGCCGCATCTCTAGACCGAGCGAAGCCGCGGGCGTAACCCCCACGGGCATGTTGATCATCGGCAATCACGTCTCGCCCTATGCCCGCAAGGTTTTGGTCGCGCTCGATCACAAGGGCGTCGAGGTCGAGATCGACCCGATCGTGCCTTTCTACGGCACCGACGCTTTCACCGCGGTAAGCCCGCTGCGGCGGATTCCGGTGCTGATCGACGGCGATCTGGTGCTCAACGACTCGACCGTGATCGCCGAATATATCGACGAGCGATGGCCCGATCCGCCGCTGATGCCCAAGGGCGCGGCGGATCGGGCAAGGGCACGCTGGATGGAGGAGTTCGCCGACAGTCGGTTGGGCGATCTCCTCATCTGGCGGCTGTTCTACCAGCGCACGATCGTGCCTTCCGTCTGGAAGCGCGAACCCGACGAGGCGCTGATCGCGCGGACCATCGAACGGGATCTGCCCGAGGCGCTGGACTGGATCGAGGCGCGCGCCCCGGCCGAGGGGTTCCTGTTCGACCATGTCTGCACCGCCGACATCGCCTATGCCTGCTTCTTCAGGAATGCCGCGCTCGTCGGCTATGCGATCGACGCCGAGCGCTGGCCGCGTACCGCCGGCTGGATCGCGCGCGTCGGCGCGGTGCCCGCGTTCGCGGCCAGCATGAAGTTCGAGCAGGCGATCTTCGGCGTGCGCTCGGCCGATCGTCCCGCGGCGCTGCGCGCGGCCGGCGCGCGGATTTCCGAGCAGAGCTATGGCGGCGCGGTGCCGCAGCGGAGCCTGATGCTGGGCGACGGTCCCCGCGACTGAGCAAAAAAAGGGGCCGCGCAGCCCGTGCCGCGCGGCCCCTGTTCGTCGCTCGCTTCGGATCAGAAGCGGAAGCCGACTCCGGCGACCACCTGGTCGCGGTTCAGCTCGAGCTCTTCGTAGCGCGAGTAGCGATACTCGACCTTGCCGAAGAAGTTGCCGAAGCTGCGCTCGACGCCGACGCCAAGGCGATAGCCGTCGCTGGTGATGCCGCCCAGGCCGTCGGCTTCGACGCGCGCGTTGGTCAGGCCGGCCTTGCCATAGACCAGGTTGGCGCCGCCCACGACGAAGCCGATACGGCCGCCGACGAAGATATCGCGGCCCGCGCTCACGCCCAGTTCCTCGGTGGTCGCGCCGGTGATCTCGGTCTCGGCGCCGATCACTGCCTGGCCGATCTGGTGGTCATAGCCCAGCGCGCCGCCATAGACGAAGCCCGACTGGCCTTCGTCTTCGGCGCCTGCGTGGTCCCAGCCGGCGACGATCTCGGCGCGCGGACCGGTGAAGCTCGCGTCCTGGGCAAGAGCGGGGGTTGCGGTCGCCGCCACCAGGGCGAGCGCCGTCGTTGCGAGAATTCGCATTCGTTGTCCTATCTGTGGAGTTTTGTTCTTAGCTTCGGATGGCCATCCGAGTGCTCAGATAGTCCGCCGTTTCGCAGGTGCAATATGGCAGTTCGATTACAATGCGGTGTGTGACTCTTGTGCCACAGCGCAACAATCGTGCGAAACCTGAAAGCCGGTTCACCTTCGCTTGACCGGCATGTGTCGCGGCGCTTATCGCCCGCGGCAAAGGAGAGACTCGCGCCATGAAGAAGCTCTATCCGAACGCAGAAGCCGCGCTTGAAGGACTGTTGTTCGACGGCATGACGCTCTGCGCCGGCGGGTTCGGCCTGTGCGGCATCCCCGAGCGGCTGATCGATGCGATCCAGGCCGCGGGCGTGAAGGATCTCACGATCGCCAGCAACAATGCGGGCATCGATAATGAAGGCCTCGGCAAGCTGCTGCGCAGCCGCCAGGTCAAGAAGATGATTTCCTCCTACGTCGGCGAGAACAAGGAGTTCGAGCGCCAGTATCTCTCGGGCGAGCTCGAAGTCGAATTCTGCCCCCAGGGCACGCTCGCCGAGCGATGCCGCGCGGGCGGCGCGGGCATTCCCGGCTTCTACACCAGGACCGGCGTCGGCACGAAAGTGGCCGAGGGCAAGGAAGTGAAGGTCTTCGACGGCCCGAATGGACCTGAGGAGTATATTCTCGAGCGCGGCATCCGCGCCGATCTGTCGATCATCAAGGGCTGGAAGGCCGATGAGGCGGGCAATCTCGTCTTCCGCAAGACCGCGCGCAACTTCAATCAGCCGATGGCGACCGCGGCGAACATCTGCGTCGCCGAAGTGGAGGAAGTCGTGCCGGTGGGCAGCCTCGATCCCGACTGCATCCATCTGCCCGGCATCTATGTGAAGCGGATGATCGTCGGCGCGCCCTACGACAAGAAGATCGAGTTCCGCACCGTCCGGGAACGCGAGGCGGCGTGATCGCGATGCGCATCTGGCGCTTCGGATTGCTGTTGATCGGGGCGCCGGTGCTGTCGGGCTGCGTGGCGGCCGCGCTGCCCGTGCTGGCGGGCGCCACGGTGTTGCGCAGTCATCTCCCGGAAGAGCAGGATGCGTCGCCGCAGCGCGCGGCCGGGCGCGAGCCGGCGCCGGCTCCCGATGCCGCCGCCGCGGTTGCGGAGCCTGACGGACGTGCGCCTCGCACGGAAGATGCGCCGCCGGTGGACGTTGCGCGAACGGTGCCGGCTGGGCCGGTTGCTTCCTATGCGCAGGCGCGCGCGCAGGTGCCCGTTCCGGGCGGGATGCAGTTCCTCTACGGCTCGGCCGAAGCGGCGGCGATCAGCATCCAGACCTATCACTTTCTCTGGCGCTTCGTGAACGATCGGGTGCTCGATCGCCGCGCCGGGCGCGAGGTCGCCAGCGTAGTGCTCGCTCCCGAGTCGACGATTCAGCGCATGAGCTTCGTTCCCTGCGCCGATAAGCCGCTGGCGGTGGTGTTCGACGTCGATGAAACCGTGCTGCTCAACACAGGCTACGAGGCCGACGAAGCGCGTCGGGGCACCGGGTTCGATGCCGGCCGCTGGGGTCGGTGGGAAGCGACCGGCGAGGCACAGGTCGAGCCCGTGCCCGGTGCCGCCGAGACGATCGAGGCGATGCGCCGCCGCGGCGTCGCCGTGATCTTCAACAGCAACCGCTCGTCCGCCAATGCCGCTGGCACCATCGCCGCGCTGCGCGCCGCAGGCATGGGAGAAGCGGTGCACGGCGAAACGCTCTGGCTCAAGGGCGATGCACCGGGTGGCAGTGCCAAGGATGCGCGACGCTGGGCGATTGCGGAGCGCTATTGCGTGGTGGCGATGATCGGCGACCAGCTGGGCGATTTCACCGATCTCTTTGCGGCGGGCGATGCGCCGCCGCGCATCCGGCGCAATCTCGCCGCGCAGACGATGATCGCGCCGATGTGGGGAACCGGCTGGTTCCTCTTGCCCAATCCCGTCTACGGCGCGGGCGTGACGGGGGGCTATGAAGAGATATTCCCGCCGAACCTGCAATGGGCCGATCCGGCCGAGGAGTGAGCTATGCCCTGGACTCGTGACGAAATGGCCGCCCGCGCGGCGAAGGAACTGCGCGACGGCTTCTATGTGAACCTCGGCATCGGCATCCCGACGCTGGTGGCGAATCACATTCCCGACGGTGTCGAAGTGACGCTCCAGTCGGAAAACGGCATGCTCGGCATCGGGCCGTTCCCCTATGAGGATCAGGTCGATCCCGATCTCATCAACGCCGGCAAGCAGACGATCAGCGAGCTGCCCCAGTCGGTCTATTTCGGATCGGACCAGAGCTTCGCGATGATCCGCGGCGGCCATATCGACCTCACCGTGCTGGGTGCGATGGAAGTCAGCGCGGGCGGCGACATCGCCAACTGGATGATTCCCGGCAAGATGATCAAGGGCATGGGCGGCGCCATGGACCTGGTGGCTGGCGTGAAGAAGATCATCGTGGTGATGGAGCACACCGCCAAGGACGGCAGCCCCAAGTTCATCCCCGAATGCACGCTGCCGCTCACGGGCAAGAATGTGGTCGACATGATCGTCACCGATCTCGCGGTGTTCCAGCGCCCCGATCACGACAGTCCGTTCCGCCTGATCGAGCTCGCGCCCGGCGTGACTGCCGACGAAGTCCCGGCGAAGACCACGGCGCGGTACGAGGCGCTTGCCGCCGCCTGAGGAGTCCGTGAACGCGACGCTGCTGGTCGAGGGGAGGCCGCTCCCTTCGGTCGTGGTCCGGCCGCGGCCACGCCGCGGATTCGGCAAGCTTGTTGCCGCAGCGCTTGCGGGCGCGCACGATTCGGTTAAAGCCGCAGCGTCATGGCAAGCGCACCCCGCACTCTCTACGAGAAGATCTGGGCCGATCACGTCGTCGATCGCCGCGACGACGGCACCTGTCTGATCTACATCGACCGGCATCTCGTCCATGAAGTGACGAGCCCGCAGGCGTTCGATGCGTTGCGCGCCGCCGGCCGCCGCGTCCGCCGCCCCGATCTCACACTCGCGGTTCCCGATCACAATCTGCCGACCACGGCGCGCGTCGCGGCGGACGGCACGCCGCTGCCGATCGCCGATCCCGCCAGCGCCGAGCAGCTCGCGGCGCTGCGGCGCAACACCGCCGATTTCGGCATCGGCTATATCGACGCGCTCGCCGCCGCGCAGGGGATCGTCCATGTCGTCGGCCCCGAACAGGGGTTCACGCTGCCCGGCACCACGCTGGTGTGCGGCGACAGCCACACCGCCGCGCATGGTGCGCTCGGCGCGCTCGCCTTCGGTATCGGCACCAGCGAAGTCGAGCATGTGCTGGCGACGCAGACGCTGCTGCTCAAACAGTCGAAGACGATGGAAGTGCGCATCGAAGGCGCGCTCGGCTTCGGCGTCGCCCCCAAGGACGTGATCCTGGCGGTGATCGGCCGGATCGGCGCGGCGGGCGGCACCGGCCATGTCATCGAATATACCGGCGACACGATCCGGGCGATGTCGGTCGAGGGGCGGCTCACCATCGCCAACATGTCGATCGAGGGCGGCGCGCGCGCCGGGCTGATCGCGCCCGACGAGACGACCTACGCCTATCTGAAGGGCCGCCCGATGGCGCCGACGGGGGAAGCATGGGAGCGCGCGCTCGCCTATTGGCGCACGCTGCCCGGCGATCCCGGCGCCGCCTATGATCGCAGCGTCCGCATCGATGCGGGCGACATCGCTCCCTCGCTCACCTGGGGCACCAGTCCGGAGGACGTCGTGCCGGTCACCGGCCATGTCCCCGATCCCGAAGGTTTCGACGATCCCGCTCGGCGCGAGGCCGCGCGCAAGTCGCTTGCCTATATGGGTCTCGCGCCCGGCACGGCGATGCAGGACATTCCGGTCAGCCACATCTTCATCGGATCGTGCACCAACAGCCGGATCGAGGATCTGCGCGCCGCTGCCGATGTGCTGCGCGGCCGCCGCGTGGCGGAGGGCGTGCGCCAGGCGTTGGTCGTGCCCGGTTCGGGGCTGGTCAAGCGCCAGGCTGAGGCGGAGGGGATCGATCGCATCTTCGTCGAGGCGGGGTTCGAGTGGCGCGAGCCGGGCTGTTCGATGTGTCTCGCCATGAACCCGGACAAAGTGCCCCCGGGCGCACGTTGCGCTTCAACTTCGAACCGGAATTTCGTAGGACGGCAAGGTCCTGGGGCGAGGACTCACCTGCTGTCTCCGGCGATGGCCGCTGCCGCTGCCGTCACCGGCCGTCTGGCGGATGTTCGTGATCTCGTGGCGCAGCGATCCGGTTCGGGGGAGTGATCATGAAGCGCGCATTGATGATTTTGATTGCGGGAACGATCGTCAGCGGCATCGCCGCTGCCTATGCCGCCACTGCGCGGCAGGTGGACGGCGCGGCACTCTATGGCGATGCGCCTGCCGATGGCGCGGACGCGGCGGACCGCTCCGTCACGGCGCGCTGATCGGGGTATGCCGAACGCGCCGATCCGCACGGTGGAGGGCCGCGCCTATCCCTGGGGTGCGGAGAATGTCGACACCGATCTCATCATTCCGGCCCATTGGCTGAAGACCACCCGCCGCACCGGCCTTGGCCGTGGTGTGTTCGAAGCGGTGCGTGCCGATCCGGATAACGTCTTCGACGATCCGCGCTATTTCGGCGCGCCGACCCTGATCGCCGGGGAAAATTTCGGCTGCGGTTCGAGCCGCGAGCATGCCGCCTGGGCGCTGGCCGAATTCGGCGTCCGCGCCGTGATCGCGCCCAGCTTTTCCGACATCTTCTCGGGTAACGCGTTCAAGAACGGCATTCTCACGGTCGAGCTGCCGCAGCAGGCGGTCGATCGGCTGGTCGCGGTCGCGCGCGAGCATCCGATCGCGATCGATCTGGAGACGATGACGGTCACCACGCCGTTTCAGGACCGGTTCGACTTCGCACTCGATCCCTTTCGTCGCCACTGTCTGATGGAGGGGCTGGACGAGATCGGTCTCACACTGGCAAAGGATACCGCGATTTCGAATTTCGAAACCCGGGTCGCCACGCAGCGGCCCTGGATCGCGGTGGAGACTGGCCATGAAAGCACTTCTCTCGAAAGCCCCGGGCGGACCTGAAACTCTGACGCTCGAAGAGCTCCCCGACCCCGCACCGGGCAAGGGCGAGGTTCTGGTCGCGGTCAAAGCCTGTTCGATCAACTATCCCGACGTCCTCATCATCGAGGATAAATATCAGTTCCGGCCGCAGCGCCCGTTCGCGCCGGGCAGCGAAATCTCCGGCGCCGTCGCGGCGGTGGGCGAGGGGGTTTCGGGCTGGGCGGTCGGCGATCGCGTGATCGCCACCACCGGCCACGGTGGCCTTGCGGAACAGGTCGTCGTCCCGGCCGATCGGCTCTACCGCCTGCCGGAGAACCGCAGCTTCGAGGAAGGAGCCGCGCTGCTCCTCACCTATGCCACCACCATCCACGCGCTGCTCGATCGCGGAAAGCTGGTCGAGGGGCAGACGCTGCTCGTCTTGGGCGCGGCGGGCGGCGTGGGCCTCGCCGCGGTCGAGCTTGGCAAGGCATTCGGCGCACGAGTCGTCGCCGCCGTCTCGTCGGAGGAAAAGGCCGCCGCCGCGCGCGATGCCGGCGCCGATGCCACGCTCGTCTATCCGCGCGCGCCGTTCGACAAGGATCAGTCGAAGGCGCTCGCCGGTCAGTTCAAGGAGGCCGTCGGTCCCGAAGGCGCGCATGTGATCTACGATCCGGTCGGCGGCGACTATGCCGAGCCGGCGCTGCGCTCGATCGCCTGGGAGGGCCGCTATCTGGTCGTCGGCTTCCCCGCCGGCATTCCCAAGCTGCCGCTCAACCTCACGCTGCTCAAGAGCTGCGACGTGTGCGGCGTGTTCTGGGGCGCCTTCGCCGCGCGCGATCCGAAAGCGAATCAGGATCATGTCGAGCGGCTGTTCCGGCTCTGGAGCGAAGGCCGGATCGCGCCGAAGGTGACCGAGGTGTTCGCCTTCGCCGACGGCGGCGATGCCATTGCGAAAATGGCCGCGCGCAAGGCGATCGGCAAGCTGGTGGTCCGCGTCGCGGAGTGACGATCGCGCGCGCACGCCCCGTTGCCTTCGGTTCCGGGCCCTCCTATCTCGCTTGGATTGGTTTCACACGGGGCAGGGATTGCGCATGACCAGTTTCGACGATCGCGAAAAGGCGTTCGAGGCAAAGTACGCACGCGATGAGGAAATGGCGTTCCGCGTGATCGCGCGGCGCAACCGGCTGCTCGGCCAGTGGGCCGCGTCGAAGATGGGGCTGACGCCCGAAGAGACCGATGCCTATGCCAAGGCGGTCGTCCAGGCCGATTTCGAGGAAATCGGCGACGAGGACGTGATCCGCAAGCTGGTGGGCGATCTCACCGCCGCCGGAGTCGATATCGACGAGGCGACGGTGCGCAAGGCCGTCGACGAGCAGCTCGTCGAGGCGCGCCGCCAGCTGATGGAAGCGAAGTAATCCGATGCCGATGCCGGCGGACCAGATCGAGGCGCTGATCCGGGAGGCGTTTCCCGACGCCCAGGTGGAGATCACCGATCTTGCCGGTGACGGCGATCATTATGCAGCGCGCGTGGTGAGCGAGCGGTTCCGCGGAATGTCGCGCGTGGCGCAGCAGCGCGCCGTCTATTCGGCGCTCGGCGACCGGATGGGTGGCGAACTGCATGCGCTTCAGCTCACCACGCAGGCGCCCGTACAGGAGTAAAGCCATGACCGACGACGTGCAGCAGCGGATCCAGGGACTCGTCGATTCAAACGACGTCCTGCTGTTCATGAAGGGCAGCCCGCTCTTTCCCCAGTGCGGCTTTTCCAGCCGCGCGATCGCGATCCTCAATCATCTCGGCGTTTCCTTCGAAAGCGTCGATGTGCTGCAGGATCAGGGCATCCGTCAGGGCATCAAGACCTTTTCGGACTGGCCCACTATCCCGCAGCTCTATGTGAAGGGCGAATTCGTCGGCGGATCGGACATCATGATGGAGATGTACGAATCGGGCGAACTGGCCGATCTGATGACCGAAAAGGGCGTCGCCGCTTCCTGAGCGACGCTGCCGTGCGATCCGCCTGTAGCCGGGAAACCCGGGGGCGGGCGGGTCGACGCGAGACCGGTAAAAGCTGGTCGACCCGCCCTGCTGAAGCGTTGAAACGCTCGGGTATCCAAAGCAATGCAGCCTACGTGCCAATTCGCGGCTTCCCCGGAAATCCGCCGATGCGATGGTTAACGCGCCCGCCGCTGCGCGTTCCGCTGTAAATCCTTCCGACAGTCGCGGCGCCGCACGCTCTCCGCTGCCGCGTCGTTGCGCCTGCGAATCGTTCAGCCGGCGTTCAGCCCTGTTGACTACATGCGTAAACACGGATTACAGATGTAGTCGAAAGAGGGACGGACGCATGACCGAACGAATCAGCGATGCCGAACACGCCGTGATGGAAGTGCTGTGGGAGCGTTCGCCGCTCTCCGCACAGGAAGTCGCCGAGCGCGTGGCGCCCGAACGCGATTGGAGCGCCAACACCGTCAAGACGCTGCTGGGGCGGCTGCTGGCCAAGAACATCATCGCGCATGAGGAGGAGGGCCGCCGGTATCTCTATCGGCCGCTCGTGCAGCGCGGTGATTATGTCGCCGGCGAATCGCGCCGGCTGATGGACCGGCTGTTCGGCGGCAAGCTGACGCCGCTGGTCGCGCATCTCGCCGAGCGCGACGCGCTCACCGATCAGGACATTTCGGAAATCGAAGCGCTGCTGAAGGATCTCAAGCAATGATCGCCTGGGCCGTCGAAACGCTGTTCGCCACCACGCTGCTGATGCTGCTGGTGCTCGCGATCCGTGCGCCCGTGCGCCGCGCCTTCGGGGCGGGCATGGCCTATGCGCTGTGGCTGCTTCCGGCGGCGCGCATGGTCCTGCCGCCGCTGCCGCAGAGCTGGCGCGAGCAGGCGGCGGTGCCCGTCGCCGCGGCGGGCGACATCGTCACCGTCTATGTGCTCGAGCCGCTGTCGGCCGGCACCGGGGCAGCCGCGGAAGCGTCTGCGATCGACTGGCTCGCGCTGTTCGGCGGCGCCTGGGCGGTCGGCGCCGCCGGGTTCCTGCTCTATCATCTCGTCGCGCACAGCCTGTTCTGCAGCCGGCTGCTGGCGCGCGCGCGGATCGACCGCACCGTCGCCGGGGGGCGCGTCCGTGTGATCGAGACCGACGCCGCCCATGGCCCGCTCGCCTTCGGCATCTTCCACAAATATGTCGCCTTTCCGCGCGACTTTTCCGAGCGTTACGACGATCTCGAGCAGGATCTCGCGCTGGCCCACGAGCTTGGCCATCACGTCCGCGGCGACCTGATCGCGAACTGGGTCGCGCTCGTGATCCTCGCGCTCCACTGGTTCAATCCGGTCGCCTGGCGCGCGTTCCGCGCCTTCCGCGCCGATCAGGAAATGGCCTGCGACGCACTCGTGCTCTCCGGCCGCGCCCAGGCACTGCGCCATGCCTATGGCCGTGCGATCGTCAAGTCCGCGCATGGGGGCGCGGTCTCGGCGGCATGTCACTTGCACACGATAAACGAACTCAAAGGGAGGCTCCGCATGCTTTCGAAGACCAGGAAAACATCCCCCACGCGTCTCGCCGCCGGAAGCGCGGGCGGGCTGGCCCTAGCGCTCGCCGCGCTTGGCCTCACCGCCTCGGGCACCCAGGCGGCCGAGACGATCCGCGACAAGGTCGGCCGCACGATCGGCGTCGATCTCGCCGCGCTCCAGGATATGCCGCCCGCGCCTCCGGCACCGCCCGCGCTGCCGCACGGCGACCTGCCCGAGCCGCCCGAGGCCCCGGAGGCTCCCGAGGCGCCGGAGGCTCCCGAAGCGCCCGAGATGGAAGGCGCGAGCGTCTATCGCATCCGCACGATACAGACCGGCGAAGCGATGGTTGATGCCGAGGCGATCCGCCGCAGCATTCCCGATGTCCGCGAACTGAACTGCGGCACCTCGGGCGGTGAGCGCGACGAGATCGTCACCCACAGCATAGAAGGCGACCGCCAGGTGATCCGCATCTGCACCGATCGCATCCAGGTGATGGCGGCGCGCGCCGAGGCCGATGCCGCCCGTGCCAAGGTCGAGGCGCTTGCCCATGCCCGCCGCGCGGTGGCGCATGCCCGCACCCGGGTCGCGGCGGACACCAGCCTGAGCGCCGAGGAACGCGCCGAGGCCCTGACCGATCTCGACGCCGCGATCGCCGAGATCGAAGCCGAGTCGCGCAGCGACGACTGAGAGGGGGAGGGGGTTCTCCCGCTCCGCCCCTTGAGCGCGAGACACCCTCCGGGGCCGGTCGCTTTCCTTCGGGCGGCCGGCCCCGATCGCGTCCGCGGCCGGCGCATGCCCTTGTCTAGCGGGCGCGAAACCGCCATCTCCGGGCCATGACGCAAGCCTCACCCGGCGTGGCGGAGCAGGTCGAGCCGATGGTCGCGCGCGTGCTGGCGCCGAACCCGTCGCCCTATACCTACACCGGAACGCAGAGCTTTCTGGTCGGCACGCGCGATCTTGCGGTGATCGATCCCGGCCCCGACGCGCCCGAGCATGTCGCCGCGCTGCTGGCGGCGATCGCCGATCGGCCGGTTCGCGCCATCCTGTGCACCCACACCCATCGCGATCACAGCCCCGCCGCCGCCGCGCTGAAGGCGGCGACCGGCGCGCCGGTGATCGGCTGCGCGCCGCTCGCGGTCGCCGATCTCGGCCCGCGCGCCGATGCTTCGTTCGACGCCGCCTATGCGCCCGATCGCGTGTTGGCCGATGGCGAGCAGGTCGCCGGCGAGGGGTGGGCGCTCACGGCGATCGCCACCCCCGGCCACACCTCGAACCATCTGTGTTTCGCGCTCGACGAGCGCGGCGTGCTCTTCACCGGCGATCATGTGATGGGCTGGTCGACCACGGTGGTGGCCCCGCCCGACGGCGACATGACTGCCTATCTCGCCAGCCTCGAGCGGCTGCTGGAGCGCGACGACCAGGTCTATTATCCCGCCCATGGCCCCGAAGTGCGCAATCCGCGCCGCTTCGTGCGCGGCCTGATCGGCCATCGCAAGCAGCGCGAGGGCCAGATCCTCCGCCTGCTGCGCGAGGAGGGGCGCGACGTCCCCGCGCTGGTCCAGCGCATGTATGTCGGGCTCGATCCGCGATTGATCGGCGCGGCGGAACGATCGGTGCTTGCGCATCTTATCGATCTCAGCGGCCGCGGATTGGTCGCCCGCGACGGAGAAAGCTGGAGGATGGCGGCATGAGGCGTGGATGCTCGACGTTCCTGGGGGTGCTGCTGGCGCTCGCCGTCGTCGGTGGGCTGCTGCTGTGGTTCGGCCGCGACTATGTCGAGCAGAAGCTCGATCCCGATCCGGTGACGGTCGCCGCCGCCAGTCTTCAGGGGCTGCGCGAGCAGAACCGGCTCTCCACCTTCGCCGCGCGCTACGTCGCGGTGGTCACGTCGCGCCAGAGCCGGCTGGGGCTCACTGCGCGCAAGACGCTCATCATGCCCGGCATGGTCCGCTACGAAGTCGATCTCGCCAGGCTCGATCAGGACGATGTCCAGTGGAATGCCGAAAGCAACACGCTGCGCATCACCCTGCCGCCGATCGAAGTGGTCGGCCCCGACGTCGATCTCGACGCGATCCGCGAATATGACGAGGGCGGCATCCTGATGCGGCTGACCGACGCCGAGGACAAGCTCGACGAGGCCAACCGCCAGGCGGCGCAGCGCGAGCTCGTCCGCCAGGCGCGCGAGGAAACGCCGATGCGGCTCGCCCGCGACGCGACGCGCCGGGCGGTCGAGCGCAGCTTCGCGATGCCGCTGCGCGCGGTCGGCGTCGAAGCGAATGTCGAAGTCTATTTCCCCGACGAGCGCAGCGGCGATCGCGAGCAATGGGACGTCTCCCCCTCGATCCGCGACGTGCTGGCGAACCGCCAGTCGGCGCAGGGGCAATGATCGAATCGCTTTCCGGATATCATCATATCATGTAAGATGCGCACCTCTGCAGGGGGTGTGCATCGATGGCTACGGTTGTTGGTCGGGGTCCGCTCGCTGCGGACGATAATCGCTTCTTCCTGTTCGGCGCCCTTGCGATGGCCTTCGTGCTCGTCGCGGGCTTCTCGCTGCATCTCGCCTTCGGCCGGTCGAGCTTCTCGGCGCCCGCGATCGTGCACGCGCATGGCGTCGTCTTCTTCGGCTGGGTCGTGCTCTATGTGACGCAGACGATGCTCGCCACTTCGGGCTCGTTCGCCTGGCACCGGCGGCTCGGCTGGATCGCCGCCGGCTGGATGGTTGCGATGGTGGTGGTCGGCACGATCGTCGCGGTCGAGGCGGTGCGGCTCGGGCGCGCGGCGCCGGTCTATCGCCCCGCCTATTTCCTCGTGATGGCGCCGCTCACTGTCTATACTTTCGCCGCGCTGTCGACGGCCGCTATCGTGCTGCGGCGGCACAGCGCCTGGCACAAGAGGCTGCATTTCTGCGGCATGGCGATGCTCGTGGGGCCGGGGCTGGGGCGCTTGCTTCCGCTGGCGCTGCTGGTCCCCCATGCCGGCATCTTCGAATTCGTCCTCGTGCTGCTCTTTCCGCTGGCGGGCGTGGTGGCGGACTGGCGGCGCAGCGGCCGGGTCCATCCCGCCTGGTGGTGGGGGATCGGCACGATCCTGGCCGTGCGCGCGCTGATCGGGCTGATCGTCGCGAGCGGCGCCGCACTCTGGCTGCACGGCGTGGTCACGGCGGGCCAGCCGGGCGCGGCCTTGCCGCCGTTCGAATTCCCGCCGCTTCCGCTCATGCCTTGATCCGCCGCGCGCCGCACGCCATGTGCGGTCGGCAATCAAGGGAATGGAAATGGACGCACGCGAGGGCATTGGCGGTACGCTGGCGGGGCTGGACCTGCGCGCCGAGATCGATCGGCTGCGCAAGGAGCGCAACGCCGTCATCCTCGCGCATTATTACCAGAAGCCCGAGCTTCAGGACATCGCCGATTTCGTGGGCGACAGCCTCGATCTCAGCCGCAAGGCGGCGGAGACCGACGCCGATGTGATCGCCTTTTGCGGCGTGCGCTTCATGGCCGAAACGGCCAAGGTGCTCAGCCCGCAGAAGATCGTCGTCCTGCCCGACATGGATGCCGGCTGCAGCCTCGAAGACAGCTGCCCGCCCGATCAGTTCGCCGCCTTCCGCGCGCAGCATCCCGATCACATCGCGCTCACCTACATCAACTGCTCGGTCGAAGTGAAAGCGCTCAGCGACATCATCGTCACCAGCTCCTCGGCCGAAAAGATCCTCAGCCAGATTCCGGAGAGCCAGAAGATCATCTTCGGCCCCGACAAGCATCTCGGCGGCTATCTCAGGCGCAAGACCGGGCGCGACATGCTGCTCTGGCCGGGCGTGTGCATCGTCCACGAGGCGTTCAGCGAAACCGAGCTGCTCAAGCTCAAGGCGCAGCATCCCGACGCGCCGGTCGCGGCGCATCCCGAATGCCCGCCGCATGTGCTCGACCACGCCGATTATGTCGGCTCGACCAGCGGGATCCTCAATTTCGCGCAGAGCTTTCCCGGCGACACGCTGATCGTCGCCACCGAGCCGCACATCATCCACCAGATGGAAAAGGCGGTGCCGGAAAAGACCTTCATCGGCGCGCCGGGTGCCGACGGCAACTGCAACTGCAATATCTGCCCCTATATGGCGCTCAACACGATGGAGAAGCTCTACGTCGCGCTGCGCGACCTCGAGCCGCGGATCGAAATCGCGGAGGATCTGCGGCTCAAGGCGCAGACCAGCCTCGACCGCATGCTCGCGATGGCGAGCGGCACCGTCGGCATGGGCGATCTCGGTCCGGTTCCCGTCACCGGCGACTAACGGCACGCACCGGTCATCTCCGGTTCCGTGCACCGGTTGTTGACAATAGTTGACGCTGCTTCATGATCTTGCCCATGTCGCAAGGCAGGGGGCAGTCATGAGGCAGGCTTTACTTCATTGGATGCTTGGTGTTTTCCTCGGCGCGGCGCCGACTGCTTCGGCCGCTGCGCAGTCCGCCGGTCCCCCGGCCGCGCCTACGCCCGCGGCGACTTCGACCTCCGCCGGTTCGCCTCGTATCGAGGAGAGCGGCTATGTGCGGCTGGAGGTTGTGCTGACGCTGAACGCGACGCAGAAGACGCTCACCTTCAACACTGCCTGCCCCAAGACATCGCTCTGGTCGATCGACTTGAAGGAACTGATGGAGGGGGCGGAACACGTCACCCTGGGCGTGAGCGTGAGCGCGCCCAATCTTGCGCCCGTGGTCTTCACGCCGCTGTCGCTGGACAGGAAGCGCGGCGGCTTCCTCGGTCTCGGTCGCTCGTGCGACGTTCACATCGACGAGATGCGCTACCTCTCGCCCGCCTATTATGTAGCGCGGTACCGGGACGAACAGTTCGGCGTCTCGCCCACCTATGTGCGCACGCTGGCCCCGAACCCGGGATTGAAAGCGACGATCGATGCCGCGGCGTCGGCGGCGCTGAAGCTCGCGGGCGTGCCGGTCGAAACCGCGGCGCCCTATCAGAACGCAGTCACGTCGCTCCTCGCCGGAATCTCGGCCGGTGCCAAGGAAGTGATGACGCGGCATCCGATCATCCGCCCCGGCGCCGTTCCGCCGGACACCGATTTCCAGTGGCGCACGCAGGGGCTGTTCCGCGATCCGCAGAACGGGCGTCCGGTCGACGTGGTGCTCACCGCGCGGCTGATCCCCGTCGCCACTCTCATGAGCGGTCCGACGCGCGACTCCGCGGGGCGCGCGACCTGGTCGGTATCGGGCGTGCTCGCGTCGCCCTATGCTGCCAATATCGCACCGGGGCTCAACCCGGGCGGGACGATCAACACCTATCTGGAAGGTGCGGCAGGCAACGTCCTCGCCAGCTATCGGAATGCGCAGACCTTTGCCGAAGCGCAGATAGCTTGCGGCTCGCTGCTGGACCGGGTGCGCGGGATGGGACTCTCCGTCGGCGATCAGGCGCTGCTGATGTGGGCTGTGACGCACGACCGTCCGCCTGCCGCGTTGACGCGCTACGACGTCGACAGGCTCGACTGTCTGGCCGAGGCGTGGGAGTTCGTTCCCGGGGAAGTCGGCAATACGCGCGTCACGGAGGCGACCGTCGCACCGGTGCTGTCGCCGCCGACGATCCGGCAGATGCAGGGAACGACACAGATCGACGACGCCTTCGCGGTCTTCTTGAAAACTGCCGTGTGGGATGAGCGGCAGCGGCATGGAACCGTGCTGTTCGCCTATCCCGCCAGCTATGAGGATCCCGCCGCGGCGCTGTTCGACCGCTCCGCCACGCTTGCCAATGCAGACCAGTGGCTCGCGCTGCGCATGCCGGCGCTGCCGGTCGTCGATCGGGTCGGCTGCTACACCTATGTTCCGGCCGCAGACGGAACGGGCACGTCCGTCATGTATGCCGTCGCGGACACGCTGGGGGGCGACCGGCCTCCGCAGGTGCTGCTCGTCGCAAGCTTCGCCAATGCCGGGGAAGATGCCGACGCCCGCATCCGTACGCTGTCCGTCTCGCCGACCGTCAGCGAGGAGCAGCGGCGGCTGATCCGCACCGCGAACGGCAGCCAGTGCAGGAGCGGCTATGCGCCGGGGCTCATCTTCGATCGCTGACCCATGTAGGCATGTTGCGTCGATCACGCGATGAACATAATCAGCCGGTTGCGTAGAGAAAGCTGCATGCCGCCCGGTCCGGTTCCCGTCACCGGCGACTGAGGCCGGGCGCGGCGCCCGCGTTCATGCGGTGCTGGCGCGCTTGCGGAACAGTTCCTCCAGCTTCTCCAGGTCCGAATCGAGCTCGCGCAGCGCGAAGGTGAACGCTTGGGCGTCCTCTCCGTCGCGCCGCGCCTGCGTCGCGTCGATCGCGCGATCGATCGCCGCGCGTGCCGGGTCCGCATCGGCCGTCGCCTCGCCGCTGTCGGGCGGCTCCAGAAAGGCGCACACTTTCTCGCGGACCTCCCCGATCGCATCCTTCAGCGGCGCATCGGTGCCCAGCGGATCGCTTTGCCGCTCGCGCAGCCGGTCGAGGATGATCAGCGTGTGCCACAGCTGAAGCACGGCGGGGACGAGCGCTTTGACCGGCATGTTCTCGGCGGTGCGGTGCAGGCGCATCCCGTCGGTCAGCTCGCGCGCGGTGCGGATGTTGTCGAGGAACCGGCGATGGATCGGATCGAGTTCCCGCTCGCCGTCGCCGGTCAGCACTTCGACTTCGGCGGTCAGCAGGTTCCGGCACTCGCCGATCGCGGCGCGGATCGGGCGCATGGCGCGCTTCGCCGCGCTTTCCGGCCACACCAGAAAGGCGCCGGCGGCACCGGTCACCGATCCGATTAGGATCGCCGCCGCGCGATCGATCGCCCCGCCCAATATTTCGGGATCGGGTTCGAGCGCGATGATCACCGCCGCCACCACGCCGAAGCGGAAATTGGGCAGTGCGGTGGCTATGCCGTTCAGCAGGATCGCCGCAACCGCGAGGCGCAGCAGCGTCAGATCCTCGCCGCCGAACGCCAGCACCGTCGCCAGCCCCACCACGGTGCCGAGCAGCGCCGCGCCGATCCGGCCGGCTGCTGCCACTGCGGTCGCGTCGATATTCTGGTGCGCCACGAACAGCGCCGAGATCACGCCCCAGCTCCAGCTCGCCTGGTTCAGCCCCACCCATTGGCAGATCAGATAGGCGGCGATGCCCCCGATCGCGCTTTGCAGCCCCAGTCGAATCGGATCGCGCAGCTTTGCCGGGACGATTTGCATGCCGGGCCAATGGTCCCGCCGCTGCGATGGTTCCCGCGTGCCGGGCAACCGTTTCGCCTCCGCCACGTTCCAGCAGCATGAAAGCCTGGCTCCGCCAAATCGCGTTGCGCCTCAACGCCAGCTACTGGTTCCTTCCGACCGTTCTCACGCTCGCCGCGATTCTGCTGTCCTTCGCCACCTATGCGGTGGATCGGCAGTTGAACAACGGCTGGGCAGAGGGGGTCAGCTGGCTGCACGATTCGACGCCGGACGGAGCGCGGGCGCTGCTCTCGACCATCGCCGGATCGATGATCTCGGTCGCGGGCACGGTGTTCGCGATCACCATTGCGGCGGTGGTCTATGCGTCGGGCAACTATGGTCCGCGGCTGCTCACCAATTTCATGACCGATCGCGGCAATCAGCTTTCGCTCGGCGTCTTCATCGCCACCTTCGTCTATTGCCTGCTCGTCCTGCGAACGGTGCACCAGCCGGAGGAGGCGGGGCGGTTCGGCATGCGCAGCGTCGGCGGCTTCGTGCCCGAACTGTCGCTGGTGACGGCATTTCTCCTGACATTGTTGTCGGTCGCGGTGCTCGTCTATTTCCTCCATCACGTGCCCGACAGCATCCGAATCAATCGCGTGGTTGCCAGCATCGGTCGCCGCGCGCTGCACGACATCGAGGCGCGCTATCCCGATCCCGATCGCGGTACTCCGCTGATCGAACCCAATGGCGCATGGGGAGCGCCGATCCGCGCCGGTCGCGCCGGCTATATCGAGATCATTGATTTCGAAACGCTCGGCGACGTGTGCGAGCGGCAGGGCGTGCAGGTCCGGCTGGCGGTGCGGTCGGGCGATTTCATCCATTCCGAAATGCCCCTGCTTCACGTCGACGGCACGATCGGCGAGGGTGTCGAGCAGCAGCTGCGCCGCGCCTTCGCGCTGGGCGAGAGCCGCACCTCCAGCCAGGACATCGAATTCTCGATCGACGAGCTGGTGGAGATCGCGCTGCGTGCGTTGTCGCCGGGAATCAACGATCCGTTCACGGCGATCACCTGCCTGCACTGGCTCTCGGCAGTGACGGCACAGCTGGCGCGGCGCGATCTCGGTACCGATGCCGACGGCAATCGCTATGGCACGCGCGGAGTCCATGCGCTCGTCGACGATTTCGATCATTTCCTGCGTCGCGCCTTTGGCGAAGTGAGGGCTTCTGCTGCCGCCAATCCGCTGGCGGCGGTCAGTTTCGTCGACGCGCTCGAAGCGGTGGCCGCCGGCGGGCCGTCGGCGGCACGTGTCGATCAGCTCCGCTGCGAAGCGCGGCTGCTGCTGGCGCAGGCCGAAACGGTGCTCGAAGGGCCTGCGCTCGCCCGGGTCCGCGACGCGGTCGAACGCTTCGCGCCGGCGGCTTGAGGCGCCGCTGTCCTACACGCGCGCGATATGCCATGGCAGAGCGATGACCGACCCGCAGGCCACTGCCGACGCAACTTTGTTTCAGGATTCGCGCGAAAACCGCGAAGCTAAGGGCGAATTCGCGCTCGACCGATTCGATCTCGACGGCTTCGTGGCGGCGACGCTGGCCGAGGATCTGGGCGCGGGCGGCGACATCACTTCGCATGCCGTGATCCCGGCCGATGCGATCTTCGAAGGCGTGATGGACAGCCGCGAGGCGATCACCGTCGCCGGCCTGCCGATCGCCGAGGCCTTTTTCCGCGCGCTCGATCCCGACGTCGCGATCGAGCGACTGGTCGAGGATGGCGCGCGCGTCGCGGCGGGGGCGGATCTGCTGCGGTTGCGCGGTCGTGCCCGCGCGCTGCTCACGGCCGAGCGCTCGGCGCTGAACACGGTGCAGCATCTGTCGGGCATCGCCACGCTGACGCGAAGCTATGTCGATGCCATCGCCGGCACCGGCGCGACTCTGCTCGATACGCGCAAGACGCTGCCCGGCCTGCGCGTGCTCGAGAAATACGCGACTCGGATGGGCGGCGCGACCAACCACCGCATGGGCCTGTGGGACGCGGCGATGATCAAGGACAATCATGTCGCCGTCGCCGGATCGGTGGGAGAGGCGGTTCGCCGCGCGGTCGCTGCGGGCATCGAACGGATCATCGTCGAGGTCGATCGGCTCGATCAGATCGCGCCCGCGCTCGATGCCGGGGCGACGCATCTGCTGCTCGACAATATGGCGCCGGAGATGCTGCGCGAGGCAGTCGTGCGGATCGACGGGCGGGTGCCGAGCGAAGCCTCGGGCGGCGTGCGGCTCGAAACGATCGGAGCGATCGCGCAGACCGGAGTCAGTTTCATCAGCGTCGGCCGGATCACTCAGTCGGCGCCGGCCGCCGACATCGGCCTCGATTTCGCCGCGGCCTGATCACTGCCCTACGGTGGCTGTGGAAGGATAGTGCCGGTCGAGATGCTTGCGGATGATCCGCACGTTGCGGGTGTTGGAGCGGAAGAAGAAATCGGCCGCGTCGCCCACTCCGGGCACGAGCCCGAGCAGGAAATCGAGCGCGACGTTGCCGACCATCCGGCTCATCGCCATCCTGGACATCTTCAGGTTGCGCGCTTCCCACACCATGTAAAAGCCCAGCATGGCGCCGATGAGGTCGCCGCCGACCGGGATCAGCCCGATCAGTGCGTCCAGCCCGACATGCTGGTTGGTGCCCGGAATCTTGAAGCTGCGCTCGAGCAGCTGGTGCATCCCGTCGACTCGGCGGCGAACCGCCGCAGGGTCGGTTCCGGTAGGAAGGCTGCGTGCGGCGTTCCGGATCGTGCTGGAAGCCATTCGCGTGGGGCGTGCCATCGGTCCCTCACTCGCTGTCGTTTCGCAGTTGATCCAACGGGTGCCAGGCGCGGGAGTTCCTCTGCCAGGCATCCAGACGGAGCGCCACGATAGACCATCGCAGCGGCTGGGCGATAGGGATGAATATGTGCTCGGCGCTCAGCAGCGCATCGGCCTCGGCGATTCGTTGCGCGCGGTTTTGCAGCGTCGGCGCGTCGCGTGCCGCTTCGGCAGCCAGTTCCGCATCTTCCGAACACAGGCGGCATGCGGTCACCAGGAACCAGCGCGCGCTGTCATAGGGGGCCACTGCATCGATCAGCCGCAGGTCCGCATCGGCACGCATCGCCACGCGTTCGCCTTCGATTCCGATCGACCGCAGGTCGGCGGCAAGATGCGCCCACAGCATCGTGGCGCCCGGCCCCTCCGGAAGTGCGACTCGGAGCCGCACCGAATCCACTTCCGCCTCCTGTCTCCAGACGCTGACTCGTGCCCGTGCGCGGGCCCGGCGTTCCTCGAGCGTCAGTGCTGCCCATTGCGGCATGGCGGGAGCGGCGGAGGAGTCGAGCTGTTCCGGGAGCAGCGTGGTGACCGGCGTTCGCTCCGGCAGCACGCGCTGGACGATCGCGTCGCGGTCGATCGCCATTGCCACGGCCGCTCGATTCTCCGGTTCGGCAAGAAAGCCGTCCTGCTCGACGACGGCCAGGCCGAACAGCCCAAGGGCGGGATCGAAGCGGATGTTGGCCGGAGCAATGCCTGCTGCTCCCACCAGCGGCCAATCGACGAACGTCCCGCCGAGCACGAGATCCGATTTGCGCGCGGCGAAGCGCGCCAGCGCCAGCGCGGCGCGCTCCCCGTGGAGCTGCACGAATTCGGCCGGGCCGGGGCCCTCATATCCCTCTTCCGCGATGCGCTCCGAATCGATCGCGGGGCGCAGCAGAACCCCCGATTGCTCGTCTTCCTCCACGCGGAAGGGGCCGGTGCCGCCAAGCGTCTGCGGTCGGACAATCGCCATTTCGGGTTGAGCGAAAAGCTGCAGCAGATCAGGGCGCGAGCGCCGCAGCCGCACTTCGATGACTCGCGGCGTCATCTCGACGATCTCGTCGACCACCTCCAGATACGGTGCCAGCGGGTTCCTGCTGTTGGAGGCCGTTGCACGGCGGAGTGCACGCACCACTTGCTGCGCAGTCACTTCGCTGCCGTCGGGCCATTCGGCGTCGCGCAGCCGAAAGATGAAGCTGCGCCCCTCGTCGATCACGATCCAGCGCTCGGCAAGCCCGGCCACGATCTGGCCATTGCTGTCGAAGCGTACCAACCCCTGAGCGGTCGCATAGAGAAACACCGCCTCGGGAAATTCCAGCGGCTCGCGGCTGGGATTGGCTGCTTCCGCTTCGCCGCCGATCGCGCTCGCCACCACCGGCACATCGTCCGGCCGTGGTTCGCCGCATCCTGCCGCTGCCAGTGCCAGCGCAAGCGCGATCGGCAGGGGCAGGCGACTCATCAGGATATCCGCTGCGGGAGACGACGGAGCTGTACGACCATGGCTCGGTCCTGCCAACTTGGGCTGTCGGCTGCAACCTGTCGAGAAGCAGCTTGGCCGGCCGGCGCAGCCGCCATAGGATCGAAGCAATGCCATCTTCCATTTCCCGGCACGAGCGCAGCGACGGTACGGCCCGGCTGATACGAGCCGGCATGTGGCTCTCGCATGGGCTACGCCGGCTTTACTGGTTCGTCGTGCGGCCGGTGACGCGTGGCGTGCGCGCGATTCCCGTCACGCCGGACGGTCGGGTCGTGCTGGTCCGGCACAGCTATGTCCCCGGGTGGCATTTGCCCGGCGGCGGGTGGGAGGCGGGGGAGGCGGCGGAGTCCGCGATGCTGCGTGAGCTACGCGAGGAGATCGGTCTCGTGTCCCACGGCAGCGTGACCTGGCTCGAGGAGTATTTCCACCGCCCCAACCATAAGCGGGACACGGTGCAGCTGTTCCACGTCGCCGACGTGGTCGTCGTGCCCAGGCTGTCGCTGGAGATCGAGGCAGTCGCCGCATGGCCGCCGGATGCGCTTCCCGCCGATGCCACCGCGGCAACTCGGCGACAGGTCGCACAATGGGTGTTGCGCGCTGGTGCGGACGGCGGGACTTGAACCCGCACTCTCTTGCGAGAAGCGGATTTTAAGTCCGCTGCGTCTACCGATTTCGCCACGTCCGCGCGCGGGCAACGCAAGCCCAAGGCGGGCGCAGGCGTCAATGGCCTAGACGTTGAGGCGAAGGCGCATTTCCTTGCCGGGCTTGAAATAGGGCACGCGCTTCGCGCTCACCGTCACCGTTTCGCCGGTGCGGGGATTGCGGCCCACGCGCGAGTCGCGCGATCGCGTGGAGAAGGCGCCGAAGCCGCGAAGCTCGACTCGACCGTTCTCTGCCAGCCGTTGCACGATCTCGTCGAAGAACACGGAGACGATCTTCTCGATTTCCCGGGCCGAGAGCTCCGGATTGTCGTCAGCCAGCAGTTGTACAAGCTCGGAACGGATCATTCACGCTCTCCCTGGAGCGCCACCGATCTGTTTTGCGACCGGGCGACGCTGCGACCCTTTGGCGACCCTTAGCCGTGAAACCTAATCTTCATCAACCAGAAGATTTGCGGATGTTCACTTGCCGGTGGCCGACGCCGGGGAGCGCGGTTGCGCTCCCCGGCGGGTAGGCAGGTCACTCGTTGCTGCCGCCGCGTGCCTTGAGGGCTTCGCCAAGAATGTCGCCCAGCGACGCGCCCGAGTCGGACGAGCCATATTGCGCAACTGCCTGCTTCTCTTCGGCGATCTGCATCGCCTTGATCGAGAAGGTGGGCTTCTTCGAACGATCGAAGCCGGTAACCATCGCGTCGAACTTCTGGCCGACCTGGAACCGCTCCGGACGCTGCTCGTCGCGATCGCGGCCGAGATCGGTGCGCTTGATGAAGCCGGTCGCACCGTCTTCGCCGACCTGCACTTCGAGTCCGGCATCGCGGACCTCGAGCACGCTGACGGTGACGATCGCGCCCTTGTTGACGCCGCTGCCGCTCGTCGGGACGCCCGCTGCCGGTGCGCCGCGCTCGAGCTGCTTCATGCCGAGGCTGATGCGCTCCTTGTCGGGCTCAACGGCCAGGACGACGGCCTGAACGGTTTCGCCCTTGCGGTGCAGGTTGAGCGCGTCCTCGCCCGAGATGCCCCAGGCGATGTCCGACATGTGGACCATGCCATCGACGTCGCCGTCGAGGCCGATGAACAGGCCGAACTCGGTCGCGTTCTTGACTTCGCCTTCGACGGTCGAGCCCACCGGGTGATCCTCGGCGAACTTGTCCCACGGATTGGCCTGGGCCTGCTTGAGCCCGAGGCTGATGCGGCGCTTGTCCTCGTCCACCTCGAGCACGACGACTTCGACTTCCTGCGAGGTCGAGACGATCTTGCCGGGATGCACGTTCTTCTTGGTCCAGCTCATTTCGCTGACGTGGACCAGGCCCTCGATGCCCGCTTCCAGCTCGACGAAGGCGCCGTATTCGGTGATGTTGGTCACGCGGCCGGCAAGCTTGACGCCGACCGGATACTTGGCGCTCGCGCCTTCCCACGGATCGCTCTCGAGCTGCTTCATGCCGAGGCTGATGCGCTGCGTCTCGCGATTGATGCGGATGATCTGGACACGGACGGTGTCGCCGATGTTGAGCATCTCCGAGGGATGCTGGACGCGCTTGTAGCTGAGGTCGGTGACGTGGAGCAGGCCGTCGATGCCGCCCAGGTCAACGAACGCGCCGTAATCGGTGATGTTCTTGACGACGCCATCGATTACCTGGCCTTCGGTGAGGCTCTGGATCAGGCCCGAACGCTGTTCGGCGCGCGTCTCTTCGAGAACGGCGCGACGCGAAACCACGATGTTGCCGCGCTTGCGGTCCATCTTGAGGATCTGGAACGGCTGGGGAATGTCCATCAGCGGCGTGACGTCGCGCACGGGACGGATGTCCACCTGCGAACCGGGCAGGAACGCCACGGCGCCGTTCAGGTCGACAGTGAAGCCGCCCTTCACACGGCCGAAGATCACGCCCTCGACTCGGGCCGACTTGGCGAATTCGGTTTCCAGCTTGTCCCAGGCGGCTTCGCGGCGTGCGCGATCGCGCGAGAGCATCGCTTCGCCCTGGGCGTTCTCGACGCGGTCGACATAGACTTCGACTTCGTCGCCGACCTTCAGCTCGGCCTTCTGACCGGGAGCGGCGAATTCGCGCAGCGAGACGCGGCCTTCGCTCTTCAGCCCGACGTCGATGACGGCGAGATCGTTTTCGATCGCAGTGACGGTGCCGATGACGACGCGGCCTTCGAAGCCGTCGCTGTCGCCCAACGTCGCGTCGAGCATTGCCGCGAAATCATCGCGGGAGGGGGTTGCCGTGGTGGCCATGTGGTGTGCAGTTCCTGTGTCGTCGTTTCCGGCCAGCCGGTTGTCTCCGGCGGTCTTGTGGCCGATCTGCCGCGGCGGCCGAACGCCGGTCGCGGCATCCATGCGCGCCATCATCAGCGGAGGACCTCAACGCCAAATGCGAAAAGGGCGCGTGAGGACATTGCCTCCGCGCCAACCTCCACGAGCAACGGCCCGCAGGACAAATGGACCATAGCGGATGGAGCGCGATCGGGCAAGAAGGCCGCTCTGCCGGCTATCGGTCCGCGCTTCAGAGTGTCTCGGGAGGTTCCTGCGTCTCTGGCGGGCGCATGCGATCGTTCACGATCGCGATTGCACGTTGCACTGCCGCGTCGATCGAAAGGAAGCTGGTATCGAGGATCGCGGCGTCGGGCGCCGGCTTCATCGGGGCGTCGGCGCGCTTGGAGTCGCGCTCGTCGCGCGCCCGGATGTCGGCGAGAACCTTGTCGAGACTCGCGAAGACGCCGAGCTTGCGCAACTCGAGGTGGCGGCGCTGCGCGCGGATCATCGGCGTTGCCTTGACGAACAGCTTCACCTCCGCGTCGGGCGCGATCACGGTGCCGATGTCGCGCCCGTCGAGCACGGCACCGCCAGGCTGCTGCGCAAATTTCTTCTGCCGGAGCAGCAGCGCCTTCCGGACGAGGGGATGCGCAGAGACGATCGAGGCTATTCGACCGACCTCGTCGGTCTTCAGCCAGGGGTCGTCGAGCACATAGTCGTCAAAGCCACAGCCGGCGAGCGCGTCGGTTTCGCTTTCGGGGTCCGCTTCCTCGCGGAGCAGCGATGCGGCAACGGCTCGATACAGCAGGCCGGTGTCGAGATGGGGCAGGCCGAAATGACGCCCGAGCGCCCTGGCGATGGTGCCCTTGCCCGATGCGGCGGGTCCGTCGACTGCGATGATCATGCGACAGAAGTCAGCTTACGCAGTGAGCGCGTCAAGGGTCGGGAAGAAATCGGGATAGCTGGTGGCGACTGGTGACACATCATCGATCGTAACGGGCAGGGTCGTCCGAAGCGCCGCGATGGCCATGCTCATCGCGATGCGATGGTCCAGTTTCGAGGCGACCTGAGCGTCGCCGGATAGCGATTCGCCGTCTGTCCCGTCGATCGAAAGCCCGTCCTCGGCTTCCTCCACGCGGGCCCCGACAGCGGAAAGAGCCGCGGCCATCGCGGCGATCCGATCCGATTCCTTCACCCGAAGCTCGTGCGCGCCGCGTGCGACAGTGCGTCCCTGCGCAAAGGCGGCGGCGACGAACAGCGCGGGATATTCGTCGATCATGCTCGGCGCGAGTTCCGGCGGCACATCGATGGCGTGCAGCGGCGCGTGGCGCACGATCAGATCCGCCACCGGCTCTCCGCCCACGCTGCGCGGCTGCGATTCGACGATGTCGGCACCCATCATCCGCAGCACTGCGATCAGCCCGGTGCGAGTCGGATTGAGCCCGACATTCGAGATAGTGACTTCGGATTCGGGCACGATCGAGGCTGCGACCATCCAGAAGGCTGCCGAGGAAGGATCGCCGGGCACGTCGATCTCTTGCGGACGAAGCTCCGCCTCGCCACGCAGCGAGACAATGCGCTCGCCGCCTGTCTCCTCCACTTCTAGCTCTGCCCCGAACCCGCGCAGCATGCGTTCGCTGTGGTCGCGCGTGGCGACCGGCTCGATCACGCGCGTGATGCCCGGTGCGTTGAGCCCCGCCAGCAGGACGGCGGACTTCACTTGGGCCGATGCGACCGGCAGCCGATATTCGATCGGTACGGCGGGGCACAGTCCGCGCACCATCAAGGGCAGCCGCCCGCCCGGGCTCGCGGTGATGTCCGCGCCCATGCGCGCGAGCGGCTCGATCACCCGCGCCATCGGCCGGCCCGACAGCGACGCGTCTCCGGTGAAGGCAGCGGTGATCGCATGGCTCGCGACCAGCCCCATCAGCAAGCGTGTCGAGGTGCCCGAATTACCCATCTCGAGCGCTTGCTGCGGCTGGAGCAGCCCGCCGACTCCCACGCCGTTCACTCGCCACGTGTCGTCGGCGCCGCGGGCGATCGTCGCCCCCATCGCCTGCATCGCGGACGCAGTGGCAAGCACGTCCTCGCCTTCCAGCAGTCCGCGGATGCGGCTTTCGCCTACCGCCAGGCTGGCGAACATGAGCGCCCGGTGGCTGATCGATTTGTCGCCCGGAACGACCACGGTGCCGCGCAGCGGCCCGCGCGCAGCGATCGAGAGCGGCCGGGGCGCTGTGGCGGGTCGGGTTTCGGTCATGGGGCGGCCGGGCTTTTGACAGCGCGCTTGCGCTATGGCAAGGCGCGCCCCACTTTGCGGGGCCCGACCCCGAACCCCAGCAGTTTCGAAAGGCAATAGGCGGCATGGTCAAGCCGGAATGGGGCACGAAACGAGCGTGCCCGAAATGCGGAACGCGTTTCTACGATCTTCAGAAGGACGATCCCGTCACGTGCATCGCGTGCAGCTATGCGTGGGAACCGGAGCCGATTCTCAAGTCCAAGCAGCCGCTTCCGTTCGAGGCGAACAAGACGGACAAGGACGCCGAGAAGAAGGAGAAGGATTCGGATCTCGGTGACGAGGATCTGGACATCGAGGAAGAAGACAGCGATTCGGCCGACGACGACGTTGATCTGGGGGGCGACGACGACCTCGGCGTGAAGACGTCCGACGAAGACGAGGAAAGCTGATTCCGGAGCACCTCCGAAACCGGTTCGGAGGTGCTTGCCAAAACCGCGGCGGCTGACTAAAGCCCGTCGCCTTCCCGGGGTGTGGGGCCGTAGCTCAGCTGGGAGAGCGTCGCAATGGCATTGCGAAGGTCAGGGGTTCGATCCCCCTCGGCTCCACCATTCCCCGAAAGCCGCTGAAGCTGGCTTAAATTACTGGAAAACATGGCGTTTTGACAGGCGGCTGTTACATTTGTAGCAGGACGATGAGCCATGTGTACCTACCTGACGAAGCGCGGGGCGACCTACTATTTTCGTCGTGTAATCCCCGCCGAACTCCGCCCTGCCCTGGCTGGTAAGTCCGAGTTCATGCTGTCGCTCCGTACGAAGGACCGCGCGGAGGCAAAGCGCAGAATCCCTCAGCACACCAGCGCTACCGACGTGCTCCTAGAGCAGGCGCGGGCCCGAAGCCGAGTTGGCTCTACTGATCGCGAAAGCACCGTCGATGAAGATTCTGGGCCAAGGGTTGTCTTGAGCCCCGCTCAGGAGGAGCAGGCGCGGTTCGAAGAACAGCTCGCCGAAGAAGCGAAAGAGCGCTGGGAGGCTCGGACACCGGAGCGTGCTGAGCTACGAAGAAGGCTCGCGACGTTCATGAGTGTGCAGTTGTCACTATCCGAGCAGGCAATGCGGGATTTACTGCGAGAGCGGGAGCAAGCCATCGAGGAGATCACCGCAAAACTCGCCGCGCGGGAGAAAGAGCGGTTGGCCAGTTCACTCCCGCCGCCGATCCGGTCCGGCCAAACAGGCGCGGCACTGCTGGACACTGTGATTGTTGATCGATGGGCGGCCGAGCGAAGAGTCGAACCGAAGAGTAAGGACGCTCACGCAGCGGTCGCGCGGTGGTTCTATGAAAGAGCTGGACGCATTCCGGTCAATCAAATCACCCGCAGAGATGTTCTTTCATTTAAGGACAGGCTGATTGCCGAGGGCCAAACCGCGGCTAATACAAATACAAAGCTGTCTCGACTGCGGACGATCCTTCAATGGGCCGTCGATAACGAATACGCTGAAGAAAACGTCGCGGTTGGCATTTCCGTCAAGGATGTGGATCGAGCGAAGAACAAGCGGCGAGAGTTCGACCTTGTGAGCCTCAACAGCATTTTCTCGAGCCCTGTCTTCGCGAAAGGTGAGCGGCCCGCGGGTGGAAAGGGAGAGGCGGCCTATTGGCTCCCGACCCTTGCGCTGTTTACCGGCGCGCGGCTTGAGGAACTGGGGCAACTCAGGGTGAATAGCGTCGTTTCGCTTCAATACCCAGATGCGGCTGGAGAAGAGCGGACTGGGTGGTTTATCCGTTTGAGGGAAGACAAAGAAGCTGGAACCAAGCTCAAGAACGCAGCTAGCGAGCGGGATGTCCCAGTTCATCCCGAACTGCTTCGGCTGGGGTTTCTCAGTCTCGTTCAGGCGGCGAAGGACGCGGCCGAGGAGCGACTGTTTCCCCGTTTGCGCCCGAATGTCTACGGGAGATTAACTGCGAAGTGGGGAGAATGGTTCAGTCTCTACTTGCGAGGGGAGTGCTGCGTCGAGGATAAGCGTATGGTCTTCCACTCTTTTCGCCACACTTTCAAACACTATGCCCGACACGTTGGCATTCCGGAGGGGGTGCAGCGGCAAATTATGGGGCATAGCGCCGGGGATGTCGCCGACCAGTACGGCAGCGGATACTCGCTTTTTCAGCTGGAAGCGGGGATGAAAAGATACCACGTCCCCGGATTGCGCCTACCGGAGCCATGGCAGAGAAGCGACTCTCGGAGCGGTGAGCGCGCTCAGTCCTGATTGTCTGTTCAGGAGCGGCGATGCCTTTGGAGAGGGCCACGAGGCGGGTCTCTCGCTCTACAGGCCTGCTTCGCTCAGCAAGCCCGCTGCCGAGCCGTTAAGTGCGGTGGCGATGCGGATGACATTCAGCAGCGTGACGTTTCTTTCACCTCGTTCGATCTTCCCGAGGTGAGAGCGATCGATCCCGGCGGCATCGGCGAGTTCCTCCTGTGAGAGCCCGCGCGCGTTTCGGGCTGCCCGCACGGCGTCGCCCAGCCGCTTCAGGTGTCCGGCAGTGTCCTCTTGGCCTGAGATGCGCCTCACCACCAAGCGGTCGCCTCATGGCAGCCGCAGTACCACGGTATTTACGACCCATTTTTGGTGTGCCATGTTCTGATGATGATCCTATCAATCATCCTCGCCGCTATCGCCTCGCCGGGCAGCGACTCCGCCCTTAGTGAGTGGCGTTCTTGCGTGCGAACAAGCGCTGCCCAGTACGCGCGCATCGTGGGGTGGGGTGAGCCGCAGCAACAACAATCCGACTTTGTGGAGGGGCAGTGTTGGAAGGCTAGAGCGTTGGCGGTGTTGGCTTTAGAGCCCGTTGTTCTGGAGATGATGGCTGAAGAAGGCGTGACCAATCCATCGGTGGAATTGGTGGGATTAGTGATCAAAAATACGGTAGATCGTGAACGCGATCGTGTTCTAAGCGAAGGCTGATGCAGTAACTTTTCCGTGACCGGGTTTCTAATTGTCGCGCCGACATTGAGGTAGAATCGAGATAGATGTTCCCTACGTTTGTGAAGTAGGAACTCTTTCATAGTCTCATCATGAACCCGAGTGGGCTAGCGGGGAAGCTGCTTGGCTCTCCCGTATCTATCCTAGATAACACCGGGGACACCCGGTCAAATAGATACGGGTAAGCCGAGCCTTCGTCCTGAACCGTCATGGTCTGAGCGTTGAGGGCTGTCGGTGATGCCGACCGCAAATGCGGCCTCTCCCACGGCATCATGATGTTTTTGGTCGTCCCCGACCGCACGTCTTTTGTGCCAGAGGGTATCAAATTGAATGCGTAACGCCGATCAAGCCGCGTTTCTCGACCCGCTGGATAGCGGCGCGGGATACTCCAAAGGCTTTGGCCAATTCGCCCAGCGAGGCGCCCTCTGAGCGCCGTTTTAGAACTTCAGCCTGTTGGGAGTGCGAAAGGGCGGATCGCCTCCCCAGCGGCTTCCCAGCGGCTCTGGCGCGGGCCAGTCCGGCCTGGGTGCGCTCGATCAGCAAATCACGCTCGAACTCGGCTACCGCGGCGATGACTCCCATCGTCATCTTCCCGGCAGGGCTCGTCAAATCGACGCCGCCCAGCGCGAGGCAATGCACGCGCACTCCGGCCGATGCGAGTTCCTCGACGGTGCTCCGAACGTCCATCGCGTTCCGCCCCAGCCGGTCCAGCTTCGTGACGACGAGCACGTCCCCATTCTCCAGCCTGTCGACCAGCCGAGCAAACCCCTCTCGCTCCATCGCCGCGATCGAGCCGGAGACGGTCTCCGTGATGACCCTTCGCGGGTCGACTGCGAACCCTCCCCGCTCAATCTCCTGAACCTGATTGTCGGTGGTCTGATCCGCCGTGCTGACCCGGCAATAAGCAAAGACACGTCCCACTTGCGGGCTCCCTGTATCGAAAAGGTGGCGCGTTTCATGCGGTGTATCTAAATGTTCGTCAAGCTAGTTTTCGATACATGCAGAAATGACGTATCGAAAAGGACCGTTTTCGAGCTGGTCGAGAGAGGGCAACCCCTGATGCGACGCAGAGGCAGGCGACCCGGGGCACCGGGGGGAATTACCGTCCCAGGTTTCTCAGAGTCTGGTCGCGTGCGGAGAGGGCAAAATCAGGCCGCGGAGTGCGACGGCTTACGTCCGCGTTGAAGGGGCTTGCAGTTACCCATAGAGGTAGTGTGCGGCGCACCTGCCGCTCAGATCAAGTGCGGGGATTGATGGCGAAGCTGAGCCAGGCGGAACTCGAGAGACACCTTTGGGGCGCCGCAGACATCCTGCGCGGCACCGTGGATGCTGGGGACTATAAGCAGTACATTTTTGGTCTGCTGTTCTACAAACGGCTCTGCGACGTGTGGCAAGAGGAATACGAGGCCCTGCTGGCCGAAACCGGCGACAAGGCCGAGGCCGCCGACCCTGACGAACACCGCTTCCATGTTCCGGCAGAGCACCGCTGGGATGCCGTGCGCCAGCAATCGACGCAGATCGGCCAGCGGCTCAACAATGCGCTGGCGGCAATCGAAGACGCCAACCTGCGGCTGCGCGGCGTATTCGGCGATGTGGACTTCGCCAATCAGGATCGCTTCTCTGACGCCCTGCTGGAAAAGCTGCTCACCCATTTCGAGAAGCACCGGCTGCGCAATGCCGATGTGCCAGCCGACATGCTGGGCGATGCCTATCTCTACCTCATCAAGATGTTCGCCGAAGGTGCGGGCAAGAAGGGCGGCGAGTTCTACACGCCCCGGCAGATCGTCCGGCTGATGGTCGAGATCGTCGAGCCGCGCCCCGGCATGTCGATCTACGATCCCACCTGCGGCTCTGCCGGTATGTTGCTGGAGGCGGTGCAGTATCTGAAGGACCGAGGCGAGGATGCCCGGACCCTGTCGCTCTACGGGCAGGAGAAGAACTTCGCCACTTGGGGCATCGCCGAGATCAACCTGTTCCTGCACAACGTCGATGATGCCTTCATCGCCAAGGGCGACACGATCCTCTCACCCAAGCGGTATGATCCCAAGGCCCGCGAGTTCGTGGAGGGCATCGGGGCCTATGACCGGGTGCTGGCCAACCCGCCGTTCTCGGAAAAGGTGTGGGGCTACGATGTCTGGCAGAACGGCGACCCGTTCGGACGCGATACCTATGGCTGCCCGCCCAAGGGCTATGGCGACCTTGCCTTTGTCCAGCACATGCTCGCCAGCCTGAAGGATGACGGGATGCTGGCGGTGGTGGTGCCGCACGGCGTCTTGTTCCGTGGCGGGGCCGAAGGTCGGATCAGGGAGGCCATGCTGGCCGCAGATGTGATCGAGGCGGTCGTGGGCCTTGCCCCAAATCTGTTCTACGGAGCGGGCATCCCTGCGGCCCTGCTGGTGTGCCGGAAGAAGAAGCCTGCCGAACGGCGCGGCAAGGTGCTGATCGTCAACGGCGATGCCACCTTCCAGCCGGGCAAGGCGCAGAACTTCCTAACCGACGATCATGTCCGCACGCTGGCCGAAGCCGTCCATTCCTTTGCCGATGTCGAGAAGTTGGCCCGCGTCGTCGCGATCGAGGAGATCGCCGCCAACGGCCACAACCTCAACATCGGCCGCTATGTGCAGACCGGTGCGGAAGCCGAGGCGGTCGATGTCGCGACGGAGGTCGCAAAGCTGCAAGACCTGATCGCAAAGCGTAACGAGGCGGAAGCCGTGATGTTCGGGCACCTTCAGAGACTTGGCTATGTCGGCTGAAGTGCTTGAAGGATGGCGCACGGTCGAACTGGCCTACATCGCAAAGCTGTCGATGGGAGAAACGCTGCTATCGAAAAGCCTGACAGGTGACGGATTGCCCGTGTTCTCGGCGAACACTGACGATGGCCCGTGGGGTTTCACCAGCAATAACCGCCGACGCCTCCGGCGCGGAGACATCGTTATAGGCGCGAGAGGGTCAATCGGCTTCCCGCGACGCCCAAACTTCGACGCCTTCACGTGCACGCAGACTACCATCGCCGTGGAGCCAGACCGCGATGTTGTTGATAGCGAATACCTGCACTATGCTCTTTGTGCCAAGGACATCCTTGGGATCGCCTCCCAGCAGGCCGTCCCGATGCTCACAATCGGATCGCTGTCGCCGCTTGAGGTTGCACTCCCACCCCTCGACGAGCAGCGGCGAATCGCCGAGGTGCTGCGGTCGGTGGATGAGGCGATTGCGTTGGCGCAAGCCATTGCGGATCAAGCGCAGACCGTCTGGCATGGTCTGACCGAGAGGCTGATGTGGGATCGGCAGAAGCAAAATGCTGATTTGGCTCGCCCGCTGGGCAATGCGCTGGAGAGTTCGGACTACGGTGTCAATGCCTCGCTAGGAAACGAGCCAGTGGGACACGCCATTCTGCGGATGGGGAACCTGCAAGACGGCTATATCGATGCGACTGACGTCAAATGGGCAGAGATCGCGGAGGCAGATGCCGAAGTGCTTGCCCTCGATGTCGGCGACATCCTTTTCAACCGAACCAATAGCCGAGACTTGGTCGGCAAGGTCGCACTGGTCCGTGAACCCACTGACTTCCTCTATGCCAGCTACATTGTTCGACTGCGGGTAAATCGCTCGGTTGCTGATCCCTATTATCTGTTTGCCGTCATGCACTCGGGTCGGGCACAGTCGCAGTTCAAGTCCATTGCCACTCCGGGCGTGAGCCAGTCGAACATCAATCCGACCAACCTGAAAAAGCAGGTCATTCCGCTTCCCCCACTAGCGGAACAGCAGGGCATCGCAGCACAGTTGCAGTCGGTTGAAAATGTGCGCCGAACTGCGGTGAATGAACTGGTCACGCTGCGCCAGATCAAATCGGACTTGATGTCCGACCTTCTCTCCGGTCGCGTGCGGGTGCCTGCATGAGCGAATACCGCCTCGCCGAGAAGCCCACGCTCGATGCGCTGGCGGGCATGGGCTGGCAGGTGCTGGCCCCGGCACAAGCGCTGGCGATGCGCGAGGAGGAAAACCGCGTCATCCTCAAGCCCGTGCTGATTGAAGCGCTGCGGACGCTCAACGGTATCGGCGCGGAAGACGCCGAGGCGATCTACAACGATCTTGCTACCCTGTCCGACAATGAGGATTGGCATCGCAAGCTGCGCGGCGGCTATTCGCGCCGCCTGTCCGGCGAGAACCGTGACAGCCAGATTGCGCTGATCGACTTCAAGAACCCCAGCCGCAACACCTTCCACATCACCAACCAATTCCGCGTTGCCGCGCAGCGCCCGCGCATCCCAGACATCGTGCTGTTCGTGAACGGCATTCCGCTGGTGGTGATCGAGGCCAAATCCCCGCTGAAGGGCACTGCCACCGGCGGCGAGGCGCACGAGCAAATCCGCCAGTATGAACGGGACATCCCCCGGCTGTTCTACCCCAACGCCTTCAACATCATCACCGATGGGATGAAAACCGAATACGGCGCGACCGGTGCGCCTGCGCAGTTCTACGGCCCGTGGCCCGACGCATGGCCGCGCAGCCGCGATGACTTCCCAGATGCGCTGTCCAAAGACGTGTGGTGCCTGTGCGAACCGTCCCGCCTGCTCGATCTGCTCGCGCATTTCATCGTGTTCGAGGTGGACCCGGAGCGGAGGAACAAGATCAAGAAAATCTGCCGCTATCAGCAGTTCCGTGCGGTCAACAAGGCCGTGGAACGGGTTGCAGCGGGAGAGCACCGCAAGGGTCTGATCTGGCACACGCAGGGATCGGGCAAGAGCCTGACCATGGTGTTCCTTGCCCTGAAGCTGAAAACCCACCTGACGCTCGACGCGCCGACGCTCGCCAATCCCAACATCCTTGTGCTCACCGACCGGATCGACCTCGATGACCAGATCAGCCGCACTTTCGTCGCCTGCGGCTTGCCGAACCCGACCCAGTGCGGATCAGTCGCGGCACTACGCGAGGCGGTGAACCGGGGCGGCAACGGGCAAATCCTGCTCTCCACCATCTTCAAGTTCGCCGGATCGAAAGAGGCGATCCCGAACAGCGTCAACTGGATCGTGCTGGTGGACGAGTGCCACCGCACGCAGGAAAAGGACTTGGGCGCGTTCCTGCAAGCTACTCTGCCGGAAGCGCATTTCTATGGCTTCACCGGCACGCCGATCAAATCGACCGACAAGGACACCTACGCCCGGTTCAGCATCGCCGGAGAAGGCTACCTCGACAAATACGGCATTGATGACGCGGTGCGCGACGGTGCGACCGTGCCCATCCTCTACGAAGGCCGCAAAACCGATTGGGCCATCAACGAAGCCGAGATCGACATCCTGTTCGACCGCTGGTTCGTGGACCTGCCCGACGACAAGCGCGAGGAGCTTAAGCGCAAGGGGCTGACCCTCGCCACCATCGCCAAGCATCCGGAGCGGGTTCGCCTGATCGCGCTCGACATCTGGGAGCACTTCAAGGCCGTCTGCAAGCCGGATGGCTACAAGGCGCAGATCGTGGCCGTGGATCGCGAGGCAGTCATTCTCTACCGTGCGGCGCTCTCAGCCGTCATCGCCGCCGATCTGGAGCGTGGCGGGATGGAGGCCGGGGAAGCGCAGGCGCAGGCCGACGCGATGATCGCCTGCGTCTATTCCAAGAGCCAGGAGGACGACAAGAACAGCGAAAAGCCGCACATTCAGGCGGTGCGCGATCAACTGAAAGCGCACTATCTCGATGCTGACGGCGAGAAGGATGCCAAGAAGCGGTTCAAGGCGCGGGGGCAGGAGCCCAGCTTCCTGATCGTGTGCGACAAGCTGCTGACCGGGTTCGACGCGCCTATCGAGCACGTCATGTATCTCGACAAGCCGCTGAAAGAGCACAACCTGCTCCAAGCCATCGCCCGGACAAATCGCACCCACGCCTTCACCGGTGCCGATGGCGGCACCATCGAGAAGCCCGACGGCCGTATCGTCGATTACATCGGCGTCACCAACCATCTGGACGAGGCGCTGAAGTCCTACCGATCCGAAGATGTCGAGCACGCTATGCGCGACATCGCGATCCTGCGGAACGACCTGAAGGAGGCCCACGCCCGCTACCGTGCGCAGAAGCGGGCGATGAAGCCGGACGGGTTGGACGAGAAGGCAGCCGCCTATGCCGCTGCCAAGCTGGTGGCAGACGGGCAGGAGGATGACTGGTTCGATCTCCAGCGCCTGACGCGGACATTCATCAAGGTCTATGCCGACCTGTCACCCGATCCGGCGATCCTGGAGTTCACCGCCGAGGTGAAATGGGCAGCGGCGTTCCTGCGCTTGGCGACGCAAACCATTAGCAAGGACGAAAGCCTCGACCACCGCAGCTACTCGGGCAAGATCAGGGACATGCTGGAGCAGCACGTGCACGCGACGGGCCTCTCTACCACGATCCGACTGCGCAACATCACCGATCCGAACTTCGCCGACGACTTCGACACAAGTGAGAAGACCGAAGCAGAGCTTCAGGAAGCTTTCGTGCGCAAGTCTGTAGAGCTTCGCCGTGTCACCCGCGAACTGGTGGACAAGAACCCGGCGCAATATGGCCGTTTCTCCGAGCGCGTGCTGGAGATCATCCGCCGGTTCGAGGCAGGCCAGCTTGCCGCCGCTGATGGACTGCGCGACTTCGAGGGGCTGACCGGCGACATACAGGCCGAGCAGGGCGCGCACGCCGAACTCGGCATGGACGAGCACGCCTTCTCGATCCTCCGCATTATCGAAGCTATTGCACCCGACGCCGATCATGCCACGTTGCAGGACGCGGCGATTGCTATCGGCGGGGTCTATGCCGATGCCGCCCGGACGCAGCCAGCGTTCACCCATATGGACGACTACCTGCGCAGGCTCCGCCGCGATGTCCGCCGCATTCTGACCGAGCATGGCATCGGCGAGACCCAGATTATTCGCGAGAAGGTCGAGGACTTCGCCATCCACACCTATGGGGATGGCCACTAATGCCCACGCTTCAGATAGGCCGGACGGAAATACCCTACGAGCTTCGCCGCTCGGCTACTGCGGCTGAGCGACGCATCACTGTGACGCCCGGTCGTGTCGAGGTGCTAGCGCTCACCGATGACGATGAGCAAGCGGTGGCTGGCTTTCTCGACCGCAAGCGCCAGTGGCTGTTTAACACTGTACGAGAGATGGAGCGGACTACCGCTAACCGCCATGCCGTTCCCCGACTCATCACAGGATCGAAGATACCCTATCGCGGGCGCAGGATGCCGCTGACTGTTCGGCGCACTGATGCCGAGCGTACAGCGATTCAATATAGCAACGGGTTTGTTGTCGAGTTGCCGGGCTGGGCGCCTGCGCGGGCGGACGAGTTGGTCGCGAGTGAGCTTAAGCTTTGGCTCCGGCAGCGGGCTCGCCGGGATGTCCGCGAGATGGCGGCTGTATATGAATTCCGGTTCGGGCTTGTGCCTGCCTCGATCAGAGCAACCGACCTGACCGGTTGCTGGGGGGCCTGCGGGCGAGGTGGCCACATCGCCATCAACTGGCTCCTGATCTTCGCACCTCGCAAGGTCATGAACTATGCCGTCGCGCACGAACTTGCTCACCTTCGCCATCGTTCGCACGGGCCAGACTTCTGGCGCTTCGTCTCCACAATTTGCCCGGATTGGGAGACATCGGCGCGTTGGTTGGACCGTCATCAGGCCAGCTTGTCTGACGAGTTTTTACAGACCGCACTCCAGCGGTGCGTGGGCGAGTAGGTGAGCCGCCGGGCTTGCGTCCACTGTTACATCGGGCTAACACATCACGATCAGTCGCGATTAAAAAGTCATTTTTTTCCAGTAGTTGAAGGTCAGGGGTTCGATCCCCCTCGGTTCCACCATTCCCCCTCGAGCCCCGCGGATTTCCGCCGCTCTGATCGACCGGCTCGATTCTACTCCGAATATGCGTACGCTGATCGAAGCCGCCGGCGATGGCGCCGGTGCTTCGCGTGAATCCCTGGGGCGAAGCCACACCACACCGGATCGGGCGGGAAGGCTGGTGCCGGTTGCAGGATTCGAACCCGCGACCTTCGGTTTACAAAACCGCTGCTCTACCAACTGAGCTAAACCGGCCCGGCTCGCGACCAATGCGTCACACGACGCCGAAGGTCCAGCCCTCGGTGCGCGCAATGTCGGGCGTCAGCCCCGACGGAGCCCAAAGCATGGGGCTTTCCGCGGCGGCGCGAAGCCAGGCGGCAGAGAGAATCGCGTCGGTGGCGTGATCGTCATAGCGGGCGAGCGGCGCGTGTGGCGCCGATCCGAATGCTCCGAGCATCGCGTCGAGCGTGGCGGCGTCGCGAATCTTGGAGATGCCCTTGCGCATGCCCGCCAGGCGCGCGGGAAGCGCGGTATAGATTTCGACCAGCACGGGCCCGCGCTCCGGCAACGGATCGAACGGCCAGAACGGGATGCGCCCTGCAAGCCGGTGAAAGACCCGCATGCCGGTGAGGCTCGATTTGCCGACCTGACTGGCGCCGACAAGATTGAAGCAGCTGTAGGGGGAGAGCCGCATTGCCTCCTGCCCATGCTCGACCACGCGGAAGCGGCCGCGACCTGCCGGGAAGAGGTCACCGCAATCGAAGCGCTGCCGGAAGTGGCGACGCGCCTCCGGATGCGCGACGAAGCTGGTGGCGGCGAGATGCGGGTCCGCCGCGCTCAGCTCCTCCACGAGCGCCCAGAGCGCCTTTGCATCAGCCGGGCTGGCATCCCATCCGGGGAAGAAGGCGCCGTGATCGGCGAAGGGGAAGGCGGGCGAAAGATCAAGGCCGATCAACGTATCGCTCCCCGCTTCGGCGATCTCCACCAGCCAGTCGAGAATCGCGCCGCGAGACCAGCCGCCGTCTCGCCGGATCAACTCGGGCGGGCCGGCGCCATCCCGCGCGCGCGCGACTGCTAGCCCTTTCGGGCGCGCAACGGCTTGCCCGGACCAGTCGATCGCGACGAATTGGCTGAATCGGCTCAGGCTCTATCCTCCGTTGGTGCCGCTTTTGCCATTGCTTTGCCTCCATTGCTGAACGAACGTCGCGGCCTGTCGGTGGTCGGCAGGCCGAGCAGGTAGCTAGTACGGGATTCCGCTGACGCATGGCATCGGGCTGCTTCGCCTTCGATCAATTCCTGCTCGATCCGGCGGACCGTCAGCTTATCCGCGACGGCGTGCCGGTGGAACTCAACGCGCGCTATTTCGACGCGCTGGCGTTGCTGGTGCGCGAGCAGGGGCGGCTGGTCTCGAAGGAGCGGTTCCTCGAAGAAGTGTGGCGCGGCGTTCCGGTGACCGACGAGGCGCTGACACAGTGCATCCGCACGCTGCGGCGGCAGCTGGGCGACGACGCCGCCAATCCGCGGTTCATCGAGACTGTGCCCAAGCACGGCTATCGTTTCGTCGCCCCTGTGGCCGAAGCCGGCTCGGCTCGCCTCTCCGCCAGGAATTCTGCCTTGGCGGCGCGTCCGGAAGTGCTGCGCCTCGGCGCCGCGGGAACGGCCGGGGCCTGCGCGGCGGGTGTGGTCGGCGGGCTGTTCTACGGATTTCTTGCGGCGGTGCAGGCGGGTCAGACCGACGTCGGCGGCGCGTCGGTGCTGCTCGTCCTGACGGTGGTGACGGTGGTGATTGCGCTGTTGGGAGGCGCGGGCGTTTCGTTCGGGGTCGCCGCGGCACAGCGCCTGTCGGCGGGACGCGCGGCGTGGGGCATCGCGGGCGGGGCCGCCGGCGGACTGGTGATCGGTGGGCTGGTCAAGCTGCTGGGGCTCGACGCGCTGATGTTGCTGTTCGGCCACGCGCCGCGGGCGATCACGGGAGCGGCAGAGGGTGCGCTGCTGGGTGGTGCGGCAGGGTTCGGCTGGTGGCTGGCGGTGCGGAGCACGCGTTCGTTGCGACGCGGAGCGGCCTATGCGGCCGCCATCGGTGGAGCGACCGGCGCGGGCATCGCGCTGCTGGGGGGGCGGATGCTGGGTGGAAGCCTCGACTTGCTCGTGCAGGGATTCCCGGCCTCGCGGCTGCGGTTGGACACGCTTGGCGGGCTGTTCGGCGAGAATGGCTTCGGGCCGGTCAGCCGCATCGTCACCGCGGGACTGGAAGGGGCGTTGTTCGCCGGATGTCTGGTGGCTGCGATGCTGTTCGCGCGCCGGCGCGGCGATTGAGGCTCAGTCCTCGGCGCGGCTGCGACGCCGCTCGTCCCACCATGCCATGCGCTCGGCGACGCGCTTTTCGAAGCCGCGGTCGACGGGCGTGTAGAAAGTCTGCGGCGTCATTTCCGCCGGCCAGTAATCGTCGCCGGAGAAGCCGCCCGCGCTGTCATGGTCGTAACGATACCCCTTGCCGTAGCCGATCTCCTTCATCAGCTTGGTCGGCGCGTTGAGGATGTTCTGCGGCGGCATCAGGCTGCCGGTTTCCTTCGCCGAGCGCCACGCAGCCTTCTGCGCCTGATAGGCGGCGTTCGATTTGGGGGCAGTGGCGCAATAGAGGCAGGCCTGGACGATCGCCAGCTCGCCTTCGGGGCTGCCCAGGAAGTCATAGGCGTCCTTGGCGGCGAGGCATTGCACCAGCGCCTGCGGATCGGCGAGGCCGATGTCCTCGCTGGCGAAGCGGACGATGCGGCGCAGGACGTAGAGCGGCTCTTCCCCTGCCGTCAGCATGCGCGCGAGATAATAGAGCGCGGCCTGCGGATCGCTGCCGCGCAGGCTTTTGTGCAGCGCGCTGATGAGATTGTAATGCCTCTCGCGATCCTTGTCATAGACGGCGACCCGGCGCTGGAGCAGCGCGGAAAGACCGGCGGGATCGAGCGGCGAATCGAGATTCACCGAATAGAGCGTTTCGGCCTGGTTCAGCAGAAACCGGCCGTCGCCGTCGGCGCTGGCAATCAGCGCTGCGCGCGCGGCGCCGTCTAGCGGGAGCGGGCGCTCCTCTTCGGCCTCGGCGCGGGCGAGGAGCTCGCCCAGCGCCTCGGCGTCGAGGCGGTGGAGGATGAGCACCTGCGCACGCGAGAGAAGCGCGGCGTTGAGCTCGAACGAGGGATTCTCGGTAGTGGCGCCGACCAGCGTGACGGTGCCGTCCTCGACATAGGGAAGGAAGCCATCCTGCTGCGCGCGATTGAAGCGGTGGATCTCGTCGACGAACAGGAGCGTGCGCTTGCCCGTCCGGGCATGTTCCTTCGCCTCGGCGAACACCTTCTTGAGATCGGCGACACCCGAGAAAACCGCCGAAATGGCGGCGAAGCGCAGGCCGACCGCATCCGCCAGCAGCCGTGCGATCGTCGTCTTGCCGGTGCCGGGCGGCCCCCACAGGATCATCGAGGAGAGCTTGCCCGCCGCGACCATGCGGCCGATCGCACCTTCCGGGCCGGTGAGATGGCGCTGACCCACGACCTCCTCCAGCCGCTGCGGCCGCAGCCGATCGGCCAGCGGTCCGCCGGAGGGTGACGCCGAGGCAGCGGGATCTTCGGTAGCGAAAAGGTCGGCCATGTGGACGCTGAGATAGGCGCCGCGGCGGGAAATTACATGCCCGCGAATCCTCCCCAAGCCTCCTGGGAGAATTGACGTGGCGCAAGGCAGCGCCATCTGGGGTGCTCGACATGGGAGCGATTATGCAAAGCGACGTGCTCATCATCGGCGGTGGACCGGCGGGCCTCGCCTTTGCGCGGGCGCTGAATGGCTCGGGACTGTCGGTAACGCTGCTCGAGCGTCAGCCGCTCGCCGCGATCGCGGAGCCGGCCGACGACGGGCGCGAAATCGCGCTGACGCATCGTTCGATGGCGATTCTCTCGGAACTCGGCGCGTGGGAACGGATCGCCGAGGAAGACAAGGCACCGCTTCGCGCCGCACGCGTGCTGAACGGCCAGTCGCCATTCGCGCTCAGCTTCGACACCGGCGGCACGGGCGCCGACGCATTGGGCCGGCTCGTCTCCAACCACCGAATTCGAGCGGCGCTGTACGCATGCGTGGCGCAGCAGCCCGGAGTGGAGATCAGGTCGGACGCCGAGGTCGCGAGCGTGCGGACCGGCAGGGAAGGGGTCGAGGCGGTGCTCGCGGACGGAACCCGCCTGCGCGCGAAGCTGCTGGTCGGCGCGGACTCGCGATTTTCCTGGGTGCGGGACCAGCTCGGCATCGCGGCCGAGATCCAGCGGATCGGGCGTTCGATGCTCGTCGCGCGGGTGGAGCATGCGCGGCCGCACGATAGCGTCGCGACGGAGTGGTTCGATCATCATCAGACGATCGCGATGCTCCCGCTGAACGGCGATCGGTCGTCGGCGGTGGTGACGCTGCCCTCCGCACAGATCGAAAGGCTGGCGGCGATTGAGGAGGGCGCGTTCGCTGCCGAACTCGAGCGGCGCTATCGTGGACGGCTGGGCGCGATGCGTCTCGAAGGGGGGCGGCACGTCTATCCGCTGGCGATGACATGGTCCCGCCACTTCGCGGCAACGCGCGCGGCGCTGATCGGCGATGCCGCCGTGGGCATGCATCCGGTGACGGCCCATGGGTTCAACCTGGGGTTGAGCGGTCAGCAACTGCTTGCCGACGCAGTGCGGGCGGCGGCGCGCTCCCGCCGTGACATCGGCAGCGACACCGTGCTACGCCGGTACGAGCGGGCGCATCGTCGGGCCGCCTGGCCGCTCTATGCCGGCACGAACGCGCTGGTGCGCCTCTACACCGACGAGACGCTGCCCGGTCGCGCCGCGCGCCACATGGTGCTGCGCCTTGGCCAGCATCTGCCGATGGTGCGCAGCGGCGTGCGCGAAATGCTGATGGCGCGCTGAGCCTCAGCTCTGCGCCGGCGCGATGGCATCGCCCACAGTGATCCGCTCGCCCTGCGTGATGATCACGCGATCGCCGAGCGAGGCGAGGTCGAACAGCAGCTCGGCGAATTCCACCGGAACTCCGATGCAGCCGTGGGTGGCATAGCCCCATTCGACTTCGCTGCCATGGATCGAGATGCCGTCGTTGGTCAGGCGCAGCATGAACGGCATCGGTGCGCCGTAGAGGTTCGAGACGTGATCGGCGTCCTTCTCGGTGATCGTGAAATTGCCGAGCGGCGTCGGCTTTTCGTCGGAGCCATAGAGAATGGCGGTAGCGCCGACCTCATATCCCTCGCGGAAGACCGAGAGCGTCTGCGCCTCCAGATCGATCGTGATGACGAGCTCGCCCTCGGGCACGCCGTCCGCATCCCAATAATAGGTGCCGAATTCGATTGGGCCGTCGATCGGCAGCACGCGGCGTATGACGAAATGGTCGTCGGGGACTGCAGGTGCCGCGGGCTCGGCCGCGGGCGCCGGAGACGGGGCGGGCGGCGCCTGTTCCTCCGGTTGCGCCGCGCTTGCGGCGGGCGGCGCAACGGGCTGGCCGTTCGTCGGCGCCTCGACCGCATAGGCGACCGTCTTGAAGATCTGCGAGCCGAGCAGCAGCGCCATGGCGCCCATCAACAGGGCGGCGACCACCACTGCGGCGGGGTGTGGCTTGCCGGACATTCGAGCTCCTCCTCCGATTCCTGGGCCACGATGACGCTCCCGCGCGGCGCGCGCCACCCCCGGATTTCAGCCGTTCCAGCGCGAGACGGTTCGCGACGGCGTTAACGATTGGTGAAAAAGCGGCAGTGGCAGACTTGCGGATCGGCTTTCAAGATATATCTTGTGTGCATCTTATCATGAAGGAACGAGCTATGCATGGCCATCATCATCATCATCGGCATGACCGCTGGGGCGGCGGAGGGCGCCGCCATTGGAGTTTCTCGCGCCCTGACTGGGAGCATTCCGCCGGGCGTGGGCGCGGGCGCGGACATGGCGGCCGGGCGCGCCGGATGTTCGACGGCACGGAACTGCGGCTGCTGCTGCTGAAGCTGATCGCCGACAGTCCGCGCCACGGCTATGATCTGATCCGTGAGATCGAGGAGCGTACCGGCGGCGCCTATGCACCGAGTCCTGGCGTGATCTATCCCACCCTCACGCTGCTGGGCGAGATGGGGCTGATCGAGGAGCAGCAGACAGAGGGCGCGAAGAAGGTCTATGCCGCCACTGCAGCGGGCCACGCGCACCTCGCCGAGCGCGTCGAGGAAGTCGAGGCACTGCTGAAGCGGCTGGTGGAGCTCGGCTCGCAGCGCGCCCGAGCCGGAGGCGGAGCACCGATCCGCCGAGCGATGGCCAATTTGAAGACTGCGCTTGGGGAGCGGCTCGATGCCGAGGAAGGCGAGCCGGAAACCGTGCATGCGATCGCCGCGATTCTCGACGAGGCCGCCCGGAAGATCGAGCGGCTGCCATGAGCGTGCGCGCGACGGCATCGGTGCCGACCGAAAACGGCAGCCGCTATCTCCAGCAACTGTGCAAACACTGGTCGCACAATCTGGAGGTCACGTTCGACGAGGCGCACGGCACGGTCCGCTTTCCGGCGGAGGGCAGGGCGGGGACCTTCCCCGGCGACGCGCTGGTGACCTTCGACGCCCGCGACACTGCGCTCGACGTGCGGATCGAGGCGAGCGTCGAGGAGCAGCTCGAAGCGATGAAGGACGTGGTCGCGCGGCACCTCGACCGGTTCGCGTTCCGCGAGGCGCCGCTCACGTTCGACTGGAAATGAGCCTCAGCGCGCGTCCCGGCGCGCGAGCACGTCGAGATACATGTCGACGACTTCCTGGTTGACGCGATCCCAGTGATAGGCCTGGGCGCGCTGGTGGCCGGCCGCGCCCATGCGTGCGCGCAGTGCCGGATCGGCCGCCAGCCGCTCGATCGCGTCGGCATAGTCGGCGATGGCGCGCGGCTCGATGAGATAGCCCGACGCGCCTTCTTCCACGAGGCTGCCGGCCCCGGTGGCGTTCGCGGCGACCACCGGCACGCCCGCCGCCATCGCCTCCAGCGTGACGTTGCCGAAGGTCTCGGTGACCGAGGGGAAGAGGAACACGTCCATCGAGGCGACTGCGCGGCCCAGATCCTCGCCGGTCAGAAAGCCGGTGAAGATCGCGTTCGGCACCCGCTCGGCGACCCAGTCGTGGGCGGGGCCCTTGCCGATGATCAGCACCCGGTGCGGCACGCCGCGGCGTTCCAGCTCGCCGATCGTCTCGGCAAAGACGTCGAGGCCCTTTTCGAGCACCAGCCGGCTGAGGAAGCCGATCACCAGCTCGCCGTCGCCGATCCCCAGGCTGCGGCGCCACTCGAGGCTGCGGCGGGCGGGCGCGAACTGATCGTGGTTCACGCCGCGGGCCCATTCGCGGATCGGCGTTTCCACGCCCCAGCCGCGCAGCAGGTCCGACATCATCGGCGCGGGCGTCACCACGCCGTCGACGCGATTGTAGAGCCGCGTCTGGAGATAGATCATCAGCGGCTCGAGAAAGCCGAGCCGATAATATTGCGCATAGGTCTCGAACCGCGTGTGGACCGACGCGACCGAAGCGATGCCGTTGCGGCGCGCCCAGCTGACCGCGCGATGACCCAGGATCTCGGGCGCGGCGATATGGACGATGTTGGGTCGATAGGCGCGCAGATCCTTGCGGATCGAGCCGGGCAGGCCGAGCGCCAGCCGATATTCGTCGCGCCCTCCCGGCAGCGGCACGGCGGGCACCGACACCAGCTCGCCGGTGGGCTCGAACGCAGGCGTCGCTGTCGTCGGCGAATAGACGCGCAGCGTCACGCCCTTGCGCAGCAGATATTCCGCCAGCCGGTTCAGCGCCTGATTGGCGCCGTCGCGAACATAATTATAGTTGCCGCTGAACAGCGCCACGCGGAGATCGGAAGCCTTCATCGGCGGCGGCGATAGCCGCGCGCGAAACGGGCGTCCACTGGTTGCGCTCCCGTCCCGAATCTGTTCCCTTCCCGTTCCGTCTGCGCTATGGCTGCGCCCATGGCGAAACCCCAGAAACGCTATGTCTGCCAGCAATGCGGCTCGGTCGCGTCGAAATGGGCGGGGCAATGCGCCGATTGCGGCGACTGGAACACGCTGGTCGAGGATGCCGGCGCGGTCGTCACGCCGTTTCAGGCGAAGCATAATCTCCAATCGGGCGGGCGCGCGATCGCGCTCTCCGGGCTCGATTCCGAAATCCCGCTGCCCGATCGGATGGCGACCGGCATCGCCGAGCTCGATCGCGCGCTGGGCGGCGGCTTCGTCGAAGCGTCGGCGACGCTCATCGGCGGCGATCCCGGCATCGGCAAGTCCACCCTGCTGCTTCAGGCCGCGGCGAAGCTGGCGCTCGCCGGGCGGCGCGTCGCCTATGTCTCGGGCGAGGAGGCGGCGGATCAGGTGCGGCTGCGCGCGCGGCGCCTCGGCCTCGGCAGCGCGCCGGTGCAGCTCGCCGCGGCGACCAGCGTGCGCGACATCCTCACCACGCTGGGGCAGGGGCAGGCGCCCGCGCTGCTCGTGATCGATTCGATCCAGACGATGCATTCGGACCTGATCGAAGGCGCGCCGGGCACGGTCAGCCAGGTGCGCGCCTCGGCGCAGGAGCTGATCCGCTTCGCCAAGGAACGCGGCACCGCGCTGGTGCTCGTCGGCCATGTGACCAAGGACGGCAGCATCGCCGGCCCGCGCGTGCTCGAGCATATGGTCGATACGGTGCTCGCGTTCGAGGGCGAGCGCAGCCACCAGTACCGCATCCTGCGCGCGGTGAAGAACCGCTTCGGCGGCACCGACGAGATCGGTGTGTTCGCCATGGCGAGCGAGGGGCTGAGCGAGGTCGGCAACCCCTCCTCGCTGTTCCTGTCGGACCGTGACGAAAGCGTCTCGGGCACCGTCGTCTTCCCCGCGCTGGAGGGCACGCGCCCCGTGCTCGTCGAGATTCAGGCGCTCGTCGTGCGCCTCGCCAGCGGCGCCACCCCCCGCCGCGCGGTGGTCGGCTGGGACAGCGCCCGGCTCGCGATGATCCTCGCCGTGCTGGAAGCGCGCTGCGGCCTCAGCTTCTCGACCAGCGAAGTCTATCTCAACATCGCCGGCGGCTATCGCGTCGCCGATCCCGCGGCCGACCTCGCGGTAGCGGCGGCGCTCGTCTCGGCGCTGAGCGAGCGCCCGGTGGCGACCGACGCGGTCGCGTTCGGCGAACTCGCCCTCTCAGGCGAAGTCCGCCCTGTGGCGCACGCCAACCTGCGCTGCCGCGAAGCCGCGAAACTCGGCTTCGGTAAAGCGATGGCTCCGGCGAGCGGCGTGGAAAAGGGCGCGCTGGAAGTGGCGGGATTCAGGACGCTGGGGGCGTTCGTGGAGCATTTGTTGGGGAGGTGAGGGGGTGTTGGCGGCGGCTTTGGGCCTTAATCGCGGTCGTTCCGCTCGAGCTGACAGTACCGGGAACCGGTCATTCGCATCGTCCAGCCAACCGTATCCTTGGAAAGGCTGAGGTTGTGAGTTCAATCCTCGCCGGCAGCACAATCATTTTAATGACTTGGCGACATTTCCCAAGCAGGGGCCGCTCGGGGTAGCACCGGGGCAGCACGCGCGGCCCTGTGATGCCCACAGTCCGTCGCGTCTTCGTCGTCTTCGTGTATATGTGCGGTATGGAACTTCTGTTCGGCCGGAAGCACCATTGGTGGCCTAAGGGGCTGTCCAAAGGTTGGTGCGATGCTACCGGCAAAATCAGTTCGATCCGCTGCGACGGCAAACCGACCAAGCCGCGTTCGCCGAAAGCTATCGGCTATATCGTAGATGGACATAATCTGCTTCGCGGCGAACCGTGGAATTGGTCTTTCGAACCGATCTATCAGTACGCCGACGATCAATTCCCGGCCCTACTTCAATGGGCTTCGGCATTGCCTCACGCGACTAGAATAAGTGCGATTGGGCTATCCGGTGAAATGCGAACTACGCTCGCTCGCTGCATCGCCTCTTTGGTAGCTCGAAGCCCTTCGACCCGGAATGTAGCGAAGCTAGGGGTTGAATATTATCAGCAACAACTTGGGTTCTCGAAACCCCATGCGGACAACAACCTTATCGCTGCCAATATTCGAGGGCTCTACGCTTCATATGCGGACACGTTGGAGCGGTGGGGGAAATTCGCATTCCTGTTCGCCGAGTCCGGCGAATTCGCGTTTGGTGACGGCTTCCTTCACGACTTCTCCCATATTCCGATGCATCAATCGAACATGCGATGCCTGTTGCCGCTAAGCCCCTCTGTCGCCGTTCTGTGGGTGAAGCAGGCACAATACAGGGTAAAACCGGTTGCGATGACGATGGTGCTGACCGATGCTGAAGTCGAATTCTTCAATACGACGATACAGGTATATTCGAAGGACCGAATATATTATCGCTCTATTGCGCCGAAGATTGATGCTTGCTTCGTCGAATGTGATCATAAGGTTTGGGGCAATGCGGAAGGTGATCATCACCATCCCATTGTTGATAATATAATTGCCGAAGTGCTGCGATTCTGAGGCGATCCCGAGCATTGACGAACCTATAGCGCCATCATGATTGGATTCAGTTTCGGGGCGAGGTAATCAAGCTTCACGGCGGGCGTTGCGCTAGGGCTGGGACTCATCACCACCAGATGATGGTGGCGGCGAGGTGGACGCTGCCGAGGAAGACGTCGGCGCGGCGGTTATCGGGTGGCGAGCCTCCGGCAGTCCTTGAGGCGGCAGAGCATGCGCTCGATGGCGCTTCACCCCTTGTAGAGGACGTGGCTGAAGCAGGATTCCCAGCGGCGGTCGGCCTTGGGCGGGATGTTCGGGACGGCCTGCTCGCTCTCGATCAGATCGCGCGGCACGAGACGCCGTTCTCCCATCAGCGGTTGTGCCGGTTGTACAGCGTCTTATGCGGACCATAGATCGCCGGCGCGTCCTCCCACCGGCAGCCCGACTGCAGCACATGCACGATCCCGCTGATCACCCGGCGGTCACCCACCCGCGGAACCCCGCGAGTTACTCGGCAGAAACGGCCGTAGCCGCTCCTACTGCACGTCGCTCAGCCAAAACTCACCCGAAAACGCTCACTCCTAGTTAATCGGGAGGCTGAATCGCACTCTCACCGCCAAGAGAATCCGCTTTATGGCTTCTAGTTCTAGATTCGAAAGCAGCATCCACTAGGTTGTGGAAGGCGAAGTGATCGTTCCCCGCGGCTGCGGCGTGGAGTTTACGGGATGCGCGGTGCTTCTCCCAAAACTGAACGAGAATTCCCTGCATCCTCTCGGTTAAAAGATTCTCGAGCTGCTGCTTGCTCAGTAGGCCGCTCGTGTATTGTGTTTCCCAATGTGATAATATAAGGTTTGTATACATTGACTGCTTTCCTGTCATGGGCATCTCTGACCCACTCCAAACCTTCTCCAAATCTGGGTCTTCGATCGAAAGCTTAAGAAGTTCCAAATGTAGCATGCGTATTTGCATAGCCGACCCCTGCTCGATCTCTTTGCTTTGTAGGGCGAGTGCGTTACGCTGAAGATCAATTGTGTAAAGCAACCCGAAAGCAGCGAATCCAGAAAAAAGGGCGCCAAACAGTCCGAGAGCGGATGATATATCCTTCGCGTGTTCAACATCGCTTATGAATGAGAACCTCGAGCCAGCTCCAAGGACGATAAGGTGAGCAATGAACAAGGCTATCAATGCTGCGAAAAGTCCGGCGAACCAGAATGAGCTTTTCGATCTCATATGTACTCCATAGTCGCAGTCATGTCAGGAGGGTTACATCTGGTGAGCGCGGTGGCAAGCCACTGCGAACGGCGGGCGAAGGGCGAAATTCATGGTGCGCCTTTTGAACATTGTGCTTTAAGTCGGATGGCCGAATCGTGGCCCAATTCAATCCGCCCGCCACCCCCCGCAAATTCCGCTGTCCTACACCCGCCCCGATCCCGTACACTCCGTCCCATGCCAACCCGCACCCGATCGGCGCTTCCCGCTCTTCGTCGGGCAGGCGCAGGGGCCGCGCGGAGGGGGGATGTAGCGCTGCATTCGCTGCATTCGGGTATCCCGGTACCGCCGCCCCGGACATGCGACTCGCGGCCGGCCGTCGCCGCGCGCCACCTAGTCGCCCGCGCCGCTCCCGGGTATGTAGGCCGCCACATCACTCGCCGGGGCCGCGCATGACACTCACCGCTCTCGACATCATCGTGCTGCTGGCGATCGGCGGGTCGGCGGTGCTCGGGCTCTGGCGCGGCTTCGTCACCGAAGTGCTGGCGTTGCTCGCCTGGCTGTTCATCGTCGTCGCGATCCGCTTCTTCCACACGCCGCTGGCGCAGGCACTGGCAGAGCCGGTCGGCACGGTGCAGGGCGCCGCGGTGCTCGCCTTCGCGATCATCGCGGGGCTCACCTATTTCGGCGGGCGGATGGTGGCGAACGCGATCGGATCGCGCACGCGGCAGAGCTTTCTGGGGCCGATCGACCGCGCGCTGGGGTTCGGCTTCGGCGCGTTGAAGGGGCTGGTCCTCGTCAGCCTGGCGTTCCTGCTGCTCGCGCTGCTGATCGATACGGTGCGCGGCGGCCCCGCCCAGCGTCCCGACTGGATCACCACGTCGACCACCTATCCCCTGCTCAACAACACCAGCGCGAGCATCGCCGATTTCGTCGACCGGAGGCGGCGCGGCGAGCCGGTGTTCGGGCCGGAAGAGAATGAAACGAACGGCAGCGGGGAGGAACCGTGACGATGGAGCCCGTGATCCTCTACGGCGTCCCCCACTCGCTCTACACGGGGAAGACCCGCGCCTATCTGCGCAAGCAGGGCATCGCCTATGTCGAGCGGGCGCCAAGCGATCCGGCGTTTCGCGAACAGGTCGTGCCCGCGATCGGGCGCGGTATCATCCCGGTCGTGGTGCTGCCCGACGGCACGGTGATGCAGGACACGGTCGAGATCCTCGATCGGTTCGAAGCCGCGGGCGTCCCGCTCAGCGCGATCCCGCCGGGCGCGGCGCAGCGCGTGCTGGCGCATGTGCTCGAACTCTATGCCGTCGTCGGGCTCACGCGCCACGCGATGCATTATCGCTGGTCCTATCTCGACGATCAGCGCGGCTTCCTGACCGATGCCTTCGCCGGCGGCTCCGGGCCCGATGCGGCGGCGAAGGTGATGGCGCGCATGAACAGCTATCTGCCGATGCTGGGCGTGACGGCGGAGACGATCCCGGCGATCGAGGCGTCGTATGAGCGGTTGCTCGATCTCCTCGAAGCGCATTTCGCACAGCATCCCTATCTGTTCGGCGGCCGGCCCTCGATCGGCGACTATGGGCTGCTGGGGCCGCTGTTCGCGCATCTCGGGCGCGATCCGGTGCCGGCGGGGATCATGAAGCGGCGCGCGCCGAAGGTGTTTCGCTGGGTCGAGCGGATGAACGCGCCCGATGCGGACATGCCCGAATATGGCGATCGGTCGTCCGATTGGCTCGCCGACGACTCGGTGCCGGAGACGGTCGAGGCGCTGCTGGCGCATGCCGGCGAAGAGCTGTTTCCCGAGCTGACCGACAAGTGCGCCGCGCTTGCCGAGCATGTCGATGCGGCCGATCCGGCCGAGGGGGCGCCCGTCACCGCAAAGCCGCAGCAGCGGGTGATCGGGATGGTGGAGACCAGCTTCCGCGGCGCCCGCTATTCGAGCGGAGTGCAGCCGTACATGTTCTTCCTCTGGCAGCGCGTGACCGATGCCTTCGCGGCGTGCGACTCGGATGCGCAGGCGCGGATCCGGACGCTCCTGGAGCGAACCGGGCTTGCCGGGCTGCTCGATGCCGAGCGTCCGATCCGGGTCGAACGGCGCGATCACATCGAAACATGGGGCGCGCGCCCGGCAGCGTAACGATCCCGCGTCGGAAGCCCTCGCGCTCGGCGCGTCGGTGCCCTACATGCGCTTTCGTGAACGCGCCGCTCTACAACACCCAGATCCTGCGCCTCGCCGCATCCGTGGCGCATCTTCAGCGGCTCGAAGCGCCGATGGGGACGAGCGAGAAGCGCTCGCCGGTGTGCGGGAGCCGAGTGACGGTCGATGTCGACCTTGACGCCGAGGGCCGCGTGGCGGCGCTGGGAATGGAGGTGCGGGCCTGCGCGCTCGGTCAGGCGTCGTCGGCGCTGATGGCGTCGCATGCGCTGGGCCGTACGCAGGGCGAGCTCGCGGCGGCGGTCGATGCGCTCACGGGCTGGCTGGCGGGGGCATCCAGTGCCGCGCCCGATTGGCCGGGACTGGAGATATTCGCCCCTGCGCTGCCGCATCGTGCCCGCCATCCGTCGATCCGGCTGGCGTTCGAAGCAGCGGCCGAGGCCGCCGCGCAGGCGCGCCGCTGATGGACGAGCACGGCGGCGGCCTGTCGTTGCTTCGCGATGGCGTCCCACTGCTGGGCTTCGGCCTGTTGTTCGTGCTCCTGTTCCGGCGGCTCGGGCTGGGGGCGACGCTCGGCTATCTGGTGGCCGGTGCGGTGGTCGGACCCGCGGTGCTGGGGCTGGTGGGCGACGCCGAAGAGAAGATGGGCGTCGCCGAATTGGGCATCGCGCTCCTCCTGTTCCTCGTGGGCCTCGAACTGAGCCCCTCGCGGCTCTGGCGGATGCGGCATGACATCTTCGGCTTCGGTCTGCTGCAGGTCGCCTTATGTGGTCTGGCGATCACCGGGATCATTTTGGCCGCCACCGATTTCAGCCCCGCCGCCGCACTGGCGCTGGGCCTGCCGCTGGGGCTGTCCTCGACCGCCCAGGTGCTGCCGATGCTCCAGTCGGCCGGAAGGCTGCGTACCCCGGTGGGCGAGCGATCCTTCGCTACCCTGCTGTTTCAGGACATCTCGATCGTTCCGCTGCTCACGATCGTGGCGGCGCTTTCGCGCAATCCGGCGGACGCGGCGGGACCGCCTGGGTGGATGCTGGCGCTGTACACTGTCCTTGCGATCGCCGGACTGGTGCTCGCGGGCCGTTTCCTGCTGCGGCCGTTGTTCAAGCTGATCGGCAACATGGGCGAGCGCGAGATGTTCGTGTTCGCCGGGCTCTTTACTGTGATCGCCAGCGCCTCGTTGATGCAGTTGCTGGGTCTTTCGCCGGCGCTCGGCGCATTCGTCGCGGGCGTGATGCTGGCCGACACCCCCTATCGGCACGAGCTGGAGGCGGACGTCGAGCCGTTTCGATCGATCCTGCTGGGGTTGTTTTTCCTGGCGGTGGGCATGACGCTCGACCTGAACGCCATTGCCGAACGGCCGCTGTTCGTCGCTGGAATGGCGGCGGCGCTGATCATCACGAAAACCGTTGTCATCACGTTGCTCGCACGTCTCTTCGGCATGCCGTGGCGGCAAGGGCTCGGGGTCGGGCTGCTGCTCAGCCAGGGCGGTGAATTCGGTTTCGTGCTGTTCGCGCAGGCGCAGTCCGCGTATCTGATCGCGCCTGAGGCAGCGAGCGTGTTTGGCGCAATCGTAACGCTTTCGATGGCGACGACTCCGTTCCTGATGCTGGCGAGCAAGCGGTTTCGCGCCGAGCCCGAGCGCAGCACGCGCGAGGCGGCCGGCCCGCAGCACGACGGCGCGAGCGCGATCGTCGTCGGCTATGGGCGCTTCGGGCAGACGGTGGCGCAGATGCTGATCGGGCAGGGACTATCGGTGACTCTGATCGACCGCGACGTGGAGATGATCGAGACCGCCGGCGATTTCGGCATGAAGGTCTATTACGGCGACGGTACCCGGCTCGACCTGCTGCGGCAGGCAGGAGCGGCGGACGCCGAGCTGCTGCTGTTCTGCATCGACGGCGATCAGCTCGACGCGGAAATGCTCCATTCGGTACATCAGGCCTTCCCCGACGCGGATCTTTTCGTCCGCGCGTTCGACCGGCGCAGCGTGATGAAGCTTCGCGGGGCGCCGTTGAGCGGTGTCGTGCGTGAAGTGCTCGAGTCGGCGATCGCGATGGGGCGCCAGGCGCTTGACGCGGTCGGAGTCGACGAAGGCGAGATCGAGAAGACCGAGGCGGCCTATCGGCAGCGCGACATCGAGCGGCTGAAGGTCCAGAAGGAGACGGGTGATCTGTACGCCGCCCGCGATCATATGTTCAGTCAGGCGGCGCAGGCCGCCGAGCAACGAAAGGATGCGGAGCCGGGATGAACGGGTTGCTGTTGCTGACGGCGCTTGCGGGCGCATTGGCTGTCGGTGCCGGCGCGTTCGGCGCGCATGGCGTACAGGGACAGGCGGCCGAGTGGCTGCGTACCGGCGGACAGTATCAGCTGATCCATGCAGTCGCCGCGCTGGTCGCGCTTCAGATGGGAGCCCGCGCGCCGGCGTGGCTGTTCGTCGCCGGCGGATTCGTCTTTGCCGGCACGCTCTATCTGATGGCGCTGGGATTGCCGCGATGGCTCGGTGCGATAACGCCGATCGGCGGGACGGCGCTGATTGTCGGTTGGCTATGGCTCGCGTGGAGCGCGCTCGGCCGGGCGTGATGCCTCAGAAGATGTAGGTGCAAACGGGCGGCTGAAGCGACGGCTGTGCGCCGAGATTGAACCCCTCGAGGATCAACCGCCGATCGGGGTTGAAGTAGGCGCGGCCGGAAAGGTCGAGATCGGGCGGAACGCGATTGCCGCCGTCGGTTGTCATCTCGAGCGCGCCGGTCGCCGGATCGTAGCGATAGCTGCCCCAATAATCGCGATAGCGCTCGAACGGCTGGTAGGTGACCGAGAAGCGCCCTTCGCCGGTGAATTCGAGTTCGCCGACATGCTCGGCTCCCTCGCACCCCGATACCGATTGCTGACGCCGCCTGCCGGTCAATACCACTTCGTCCCTGCCGATCACGCGGACCGACGCCGTGACCGGCTCCTCGCCTACCTGATACGATATGGTGACGATCATGCCCGGTTCGGCGTTCTCGGCGATCGTGAACGACCGCAGGTCGTGCGCCAGCGCGGCGGCGTCGGCCGGAGTGACTCTCCATGCGCTGGCGCACTCCTCCGGCTCGTCCTCGGGCGCATAGGGCAGGCCGCGCATCGCCCGGATCGGGATCGTCGCGCCCTGCCGCGCAGGCGTCTCCGGCACCTCCAGCCAATGCGCGAACGAGCCGGGGACGAAACAGGGATCGTCCTGGCCCGGCGCGAGCAGCAGCAGCGATGCGGCGAGCGAGACGATCATGCTTCTGCTTCCCTTTCGCTATTGCGCCGGTGCGGTGATGATCCGCTCGATCTGCGCTGCGGTGTTCGGATGATAGGTGGCGCGGGCGTTCGCGAACAGATCCTGCGCGATCGCCTTGCCCCAGTCGCCCTGCTCCATCAGCCCGGCGTAGAGCGGGCGGATCAGTAGCCCGCGGCCGACCCGGCCGGTGAAGTCGCGCAGCGACGGCAGTGCGGGCTCGTAGCGGTTGGCGATGGCGAGTTCGAGCCAGGCCGAGCGGATATAGGCGTTGCTGGAGCGCGAGAGATCGAGCGTCGAATCCAATCCTGCGAGGCGCTCCGCAGGCAGCTCGCGGGGGAGGCCGTTGAGGAAACGCAGCCACTCCTGCGTGCTCCACCCCTGGGTGTCGATCCGCGATACGGGCGCGCCCGAGCGAAACGCTTCTAGATCGGCGTCCACCGCCGCGAGGGTGGCCGATTCCACATGGACGGCGTTTTCGGGCAGGCCGGGCTGATAGGCCCAGCGGTCGAGCTGGAGGCGGCGCTCCAGTTCGGCGTCGCCCTCGATCAGATGTCCGCGGATGTCGGCCAGGAAGCCGGCGGTCGTCTGCGGCTGGAAGGCGTGGCGATCGAAATAGCCCCGTAGATATGCGTCGAACCGCTCGCGCCCGACGATGTTCTCGATCGTTCGCAGGAACACCGATCCCTTGAAATAGTCGAGCTGGCCGAAGGTCGCGCCCGGCTCCCCGTGAAGCCGCGTCGTCGGTGCATCGGCGCCGCCGGCGGCTGCGATGTCGCGCTCGAGCCCATCCCAGTCGAGATCCGAATACATCGCGGCGCGCTCGGGCCCGTAGAGCGCCTCCATGATACGGTTCTCGAAATAGGTGGTGAAGCCTTCGTTGAGCCAGCTGTCCGACCAGGTGGCGTTGGTGACGAGGTTGCCCGACCAGCTGTGCGCCAGCTCGTGTGCGACGACGTCGGTGTTCGAACGATCGCCGGTGAGCAGCGTCGGCGTCAGGAAGGTGAGCATCGGGTTTTCCATCCCGCCATAGGGGAACGAAGGCGGCAGCAGCAGCATGTCATAGCGGCCCCAGCGATAGGGCCCGTACAGCGCTTCGGCGGCGTCGATCATTGCCTCCACGTCGCCGAATTCATAGGCGGCGGCATCAAGCATCGTCGGTTCGGTCCACACACCCGAGCGCGGTCCGAGTTCGCGGAACGCCAGATCGCCGACTGCCAACGCGATCAAATAGGGCGGCACCGGCCGGGTCATGCGGAAGCGATAGCTTTCGCGCCCTTCGCCAGCAGCAACGCCTTCGGGCGTCAGCATCTCGGCGCTCATGACGGCGACGAGGTCGTCGGGCACGGTGATGGTCGCATCCCAGGTCTGGCGGATGCCGGGGCTGTCCTGGGTGGGAATCCAGCTACGATTGTTGATCGGCTGGCCCTGGCTGAACAGATAGGGCTGCTGCTTTCCCGCCGTCAGTTCGGGCGACAGCCACTGCAGTGCGCTTGCGCCTGGCTTGGAGGAATAGCGAACGGTGATCCGCTCGGCGCCGTCGAGCGTCACCGTCAGCGAGGCGCCGAGCTGCGGATCGTCCGCGCCGAGGCGCCAAGCGAGCGGGCGGCCGTCTTCGGCGGTGACGCTTTCGATATCGAGCTCGTCGGTGTCGAGCACGATCTCCTCCGCGCCGGGCGCTGTCAGGACGTCGAGCGTGGCGGTGCCGCGCATCACCTTGCGTTGGAAGTCCGCCGTGAGGTCGAGATCGACGTGAGTCACGCGCGCCACTTCGGGCCGGGCATAGGTCCAAACATCGCGCGCGTCGGGCGTGGTGAGAATGGGGGCGGGGGACACCGCTTCCTGCGCCGCGGCGGGGGCGACGAACAGCGTGGCGGCGAGGGCGGGGAACAGAAAGCGCATCGAAGTCATTCTCGCTGGAGAGGGCAATCCGGATGAGCCGGACCTTAAGCAGCACGACCGCGCGGGGCAATGCGTGGCTCAGGCGGGATCAGTCGAGCCGCTTTTGGCTGGACCGCACAAGGCAGAGGAATAGGCTTTAGGCACACCCGGCGCCGATCGGCGTCCTCGGGGGCTCGCTATCCGGGCGTGTCCCTCCCGTTCCAACAGGAGAACGCTCCGATGAAGCTCAGCGACGATCAGGTCGAAACGATCCAGGCCAAGACGGGCCTTACCCCCATTCCGCAGGAAGCAGCCGCTGAATCGGGCCTCGAAGGCCATTTCGGCGACAACACCTTCTACCTCGACAGCCAAGGCGTCTACGTCTTCGAGGAAATCCGTTCCGAGGGCGATGGCGTGCAGGCTGTGGTTCCGCCCGAAGAGGCGACCGGCGAGAGCGTAACGGCGGTCCAGATCGCGGCGGTCGAGCAGGGCGAGGAAGACGGTGCGGTGAGCGTCCGCTCGATTCAGCCGCAGGCGACAACGCTGACGGTAGCGCTGGTCGAATAGCCGCACGTCGGCGTTCAGGCCGCCGCGCGTTCCGTATCCAGAAACGCAGCCACCTCGCTGAGCGAGACGCTGCGATCAAGGTAGGTTTCGCCGATGCCGCGCGCGAGCAGGAAGGGGAGGGTGCCGCCCTCCATCTTCTTGTCGTGGCGCATGTGCGCGACGAGTGTGTCGCCGTCGGCGCGAACCTCTGCGCCGTTCAGTCCATCCGGTAAACCGATATTCTGAAGGTGGTGCGATACGCGCTCGGCATCTTCACGCGCGCAGATTCCTTGCGCTGCCGAGAAGCCGAAGGCCAGCGCCATCCCCGCCGCCACTGCCTCGCCGTGCAGTAGTTTGCTGGAAAAACCGGTTTCTGCTTCCAGCGCGTGGCCGAAGGTATGGCCGAGATTGAGCAGGGCGCGACGGCCACTGGTCTCGCGCTCGTCCTCGGCGACGATGCGCGCCTTGGCGGCGACGGAATGGGCGATGGCATATTGGCGCGCTGCCGGATCTCCGGCGAGCAGCGCCGGGGCGTTCGCGTCGCACCAGTCGAAAAAGTCCGGATCGTCGATCAGCCCATATTTGACGACTTCGGCATAGCCGGCGCGCAGTTCGCGGGCGGGCAGCGTGTCGAGCACCTGCGGGTCGATCAGCACGACCCCGGGCTGGTGGAAGGCGCCGATGAGGTTCTTGCCGGCGCGGGTGTTGATCGCTGTCTTGCCGCCCACCGAGCTATCGACCTGGGCCAGCAGGGTAGTGGGGATCTGCACGAAATTGCAGCCGCGCTTCAGGATTGCGGTCGCGAAGCCGACGAGATCGCCGATCACCCCACCTCCCAGCGCGATCACATGATCGCTCCGCTCGATGCCGAGCGCGAGTAGCCGGTCGGTCAGCTCCTCCAGAGTCTGCCAGCTTTTCGAGCCTTCTCCAGGCGGGAGCACGATTGCCTCGCTCGCAATGCCTGCGGCGGTGAGGCTCGCCTGGAGGGTCGCGAGGTGAGGCGCGAGATTCGTGTCGGTCACTACCGGCATTGGGCGGCCGTTCGCCAGCGGTGCGAGCGTATCGCCCGCGCTGGCGAGCAAGCCCGCCTCGATCCGCACTTCATAGCTGCGTGCGCCGAGCGCGACGGGAACGACGGTCATTTGCCGAGGACTTTCAGGATGGCGTTGACGGTGGCATCGTGCGGCGCGGCGATGCTTTCGACCCGCACCGGAGCCAGCGCGTAATAGGGATTGCGCACGCGCGCCAGTTCCTCGAGCACCGTCAGCGGATCGCGGCCGCGCAGCAGCGGGCGCGTGTCCCGTCGCCGCACGCGTTCAGCCAGGACCTTCGGCTCGGCGTCGAGCCAGATCGCCAGTGTCTGATCAAGGATCAGCGCGCGGGTCTTCTCGTTCAGAAAGGCGCCGCCGCCGGTTGCGATCACTTTGGGCGAGCCGTCGATCAGACGCGCGATCACGCGGCGTTCGCCGTCCCGAAAGTGCGCCTCGCCGAAGCGTTCGAAGATATCGGAGACCGACATGCCCGCCGCCGCTTCGATCTCGTGATCCGCATCGACGAAGGGTAGCCGCAGCCGCTGCGCCAGGCGCCGCCCGACCGTTGTCTTGCCCACTCCCATCAACCCGACGAGGACGATGGGCCGGTCCTTCCAGAGCGGATCGGCGGGGCGGGTTTGTAACATGACGGCAGGGGCTATACAGCGAGGCCAGCTGTCGGGCAAAAGGCCGCGCACACCGGTTTCACTGTTCACGGACCCGCACCTCATGTCCCGTTCGCTCGTTGTGCTGATCGTCGTCCTGCTGCTGCTGGTCGTCGGATTGTTCCTCCTGTCCAGCCGCGACACCAGCACGGAACCGGTCCGCGTCGAGAAGGTCGTATCGCTTGAAAATCTCACGCAATAGCGCGGCAGCTGGGGCGGTCGCTGCGATGCTGCTGCTCGGCGCGGGAATTCCCGCGCTGGGGCAAGACGCGCAGGACGCTCCCGAATCGCTGCTGCCGCCCGGCTTCGACCAGCCTGCGCCTGCGCCGGTGTCGCGCCCGACGCGCGCGCCCGATTCGCCGGCTCCCGCGCCGGCACCTGCTCCGGCGCCCGCGCCGCCGCCTGCAGCGGCACCGCCGAGCGGAGACTCGGAAGCCGCCGATCGACAGCCGGACGATCCGGAGGCAGAAGCAGCTCGGCGTGCCGAGCGTGCGGCGCAACTCGCGCGCTATGAAATGCCCGATTTCGCGAAGCGATCGACGGCTCGGATCGGTGCGGTAGCCTGGGGCAACCCGGGCTTCGGGGCTGCCAGCTTCGGTCATGCCGATGGCCGCTATCTGCAGACGCTGATGCGCCGGCTCGACGCCCCGATCGCGTCACGCTGGCTGTCGATCGCATTGCGCCGGGCGTTGATGTCGCCGGTCGATACGCCGCGCGGCGTGACCGGCCCTGATTTCGCCGCCGAGCGCGCCTGGTTGCTGCTGCGGATGGGCGAGCCGATCGCCGCGCGCGCCGTGCTGCAGAGCGTGGACGTCGAGAATTACACGCCGAAGATGTTCCGGGTGGCGATGCAGGTGGCGCTCGCAACGGGTGATCCGGCCGCGCTCTGCCCGTTCGCCGAGCAAGGCGCCGACCGGATTGGCGCGCGCGGATGGGAACTGGCCGAGGCGATGTGCGCGGGACTCGCCGGCCGGCCTCAGCGCGCCGGCGAATTGCTCGAGGAAGCGACGCGCCGCGGCGGCGGCGACGATATCGATACGCTGCTCGCCGAAAAGGTTGTCGGCACCGGATCGCGCGGCCAGCGCGCCGTGACGATCGAGTGGGACGGCGTCGGCGACCTCACGGCATGGCGATATGGCCTTGCGACCGCGACCGGAGTGGAAATTCCCGACCGGCTGTTCGCCACCGTCGGCCCGCAGGTCCGCTATTGGTATGCACTCTCGCCGACTCCCGAGTCGCGCGCCCGTGCTCAGGCGGCGGAACTCGCGGCCGCGAATGGTGTCTTCTCCAGCGTCGGGCTGGTCGATCTCTATGGCGAGATCGAAGAGCAGGACGACGGCAACAGCGACGAGGCAGGCGTCGCGCGCGATCTGCGCCGCGCCTTCGCCTCGGCCGACGCCGACGATCGAGTCGCGGCGATGCGCAGCCTGTGGAACGCCGCGCGCGACGAGCGGGCGCGCTATGGCCGGCTGGTGCTGACGGCGCGTGCCGCCGCGGCGCTGCCGCCGTCGCCCGAGCTGCGCGACGCGAGCGACATGCTGATCGCATCCATGCTGACAGCGGGGTTCGCGGGCCGCGCGCAAGCGTGGCGCGACATCGTCGAGCGCGGCAGCGACGGCTGGGCGATGCTGACCTTGGCCGATCCCGCACCGACGGCGCCGGTTTCCTACTCGGACGCGGATTCCTATCGCGCCAATTTCGACCGGCGCAAGGCGCAGCTCTTCCTCGCCGGGCTGGCGGGCCTGGGCCGCATGGAAGCGCAGGACGCGCAGCGCATGGCCCGGGCGCTCGATGTCGAGATCGGTGCGGAGAACATCTGGACGCGGGAAATCAACGCAGCCGGCCGGCGCGACGAATCCGCGCATGCGACGCTGCTTGCTGCGGTCGGGATGCAGACGCACGACTGGAGCCGAGTTACGCCCGCCGCGCTGTTTCATATCGTTGCGAGCCTGCGCGCCGCCGGGCTGGAGGATTATGCCCGGATGATCGCGGTCGAAGCGATTACCCGGGCGTGAGCGCGCGAGCGTGACCGCGCTCACGGACGCCGCGCTGATCGAACGGTTTCTGGAGATGATGGCCGCCGAAGCAGGCGCGGCGGCAAATACCATCGCGGCCTATGGCAGTGATCTGCGGCTCGCGTCCGAGTTTCTGAGCGGGCGGCTCGGCGAAGCCGACGAAGCGGATCTTGAACGGCTCGGTACGCAGTGGCAACCGCTGGCGCGCGCGACGGCGGCGCGTAAGTCCGCCGCGCTCCGGCGCTTCTATGCCTTTCTGGCCGATGAGCAGCTGCGCGCGGACGATCCCGGCGCCGCGCTGCCGCGCCCGGCAGCGGCGCGCCCATTGCCGAAGATCCTGTCAACGATCGAAGTCGACCGCCTGTTCGCTGCGATCGCGGAGCGGATCGCGCGCGCTCCGCCCGATCCGCGTGACCTGCGCCTCTCCGCACTCGTCGAGCTGCTCTACGGGTCTGGGCTGCGGGCTAGCGAACTCGTCGGACTGCAGCGCAACGCAGTCGCGCCCGATCGGCCATATCTCATTTTGAAGGGCAAGGGCGGAAGGGAGCGGCTGGTGCCGATCTCCGATCGGGCGCGGGCGGCCGTGGCTGCGTGGCGGACGCATGTGGATGCGGACCGGCCATGGCTGTTTCCCTCGGGCAAAGGGCATTTGTCGCGCGTGCGCCTGTACCAGATCCTGCGCGGGCTGGCTGCCGAGGCGGGAATCGCGCCCGAGCGCGTAAGTCCGCACGTGCTGCGACACGCTTTCGCGACTCACCTGCTCGAAGGCGGGGCGGATCTGCGCGCGCTGCAGGCGATGCTGGGCCATGCTGACATCGCCACCACCGAAATCTACACCCATGTCGACAGCCGCCGGCTGGTCGAGCTGGTGAACGCCCGGCATCCCCTTGCGGACGTGCCGCGTTGACGCAGTGACACGCGCGCCCTAGGCCGCACCTAGCGCTCGGGACGAGCGGGAATATGGTGGAACGACGGGATTCAGCGGCCGAATGGCAACGTTTCTGGACTTTGAAAAGCCGATCGCCGAGCTGCAGAGCCGGATCAACGAGTTGCGCGAAACCGCCGCCGGCGGCGAAGTCGACATCGCGGCCGAGATCGCACGGCTGCAGGCGAAATCGGACAAGTTTCTGAAGGACGCCTATTCCAAGCTGACGCCCTGGCAGAAGACGCTGGTGGCGCGACATCCCGAGCGGCCGCACTTCAAACACTATGTCGCGGGGCTGATCGAGGATTTCACGCCGCTGGGCGGCGACCGCGCCTTCGCCGACGATGCCGCGATCATCGGCGGCCTTGGGCGATTTCGGGGGCGTCGGGTGCTTGTGATCGGCCATGAGAAGGGCGACGATACCGCGAGCCGGCTCAAGCATAATTTCGGGATGGGCAAGCCCGAAGGCTATCGCAAGGCGATCCGGCTGATGCGGCTGGCCGACAAGTTCGGGCTGCCGATCATCACGCTGGTCGATACGTCGGGCGCGTTTCCAGGCGTGCAGGCCGAAGAGCGCGGTCAGGCGGAGGCGATCGCACGCTCGACCGAGCAGTGCCTTAGCGTCGGCGTTCCGGTGATCGCGTCGATCTTGGGCGAAGGCGGATCAGGCGGCGCCGTGGCGCTGGCTGCGGGCAACAGCGTGCTGATGATGGAGCATGCGGTCTATTCGGTGATTTCCCCCGAAGGCTGCGCCTCGATCCTTTGGCGCACCGCGGAAAGGGCCGCCGATGCGGCCGAGGCAATGAAAGTGACCGCACAGCATCTGAAGGAGCTGCGCGTCGTCGACACTGTCGTGCCGGAGCCGCTGGGCGGCGCGCATCGCGACTCTGCGGCCGCGATCACGGCGCTTGGCGATGCGATCGCGGCTGCGCTGGCACAGTATGAAGGAATGCCGCGCGAGGGGCTGCGCCAAGCGCGCCGGGCGAAGTTCCTGGCGATGGGTCGCGCCTGAGCTCAGCCGGGCAGGAGCGCGTCCTTCGCTGTTGTGCAAATGCAAAAAGGGCGGCCAGACCCTTGTCTCGCCGCCCTTTCCGGTGTCGTTCGAAAGGAGTCTTACGACGCCTTCATGTTCGACGTCACGTTGCCGAAGGTCTTGTTGAGCTGATTGCCCAGACCCTGCATCGCGGCGATGGCGGCGACGGCGATCAGCGCGGCGATCAGGCCGTACTCGATTGCGGTGGCGCCCTTGTTGTTCTTCAGGAAAGCACGAATCTTCTGCATACCGGTCTCCATCGTTCCAATGGTTGCTTCAGTCACCCGGCCGATCCGGAGAACCGGTTCGGCACGATCGACGCTAGCGACCGGACGTTAAGAAACTCTAAGCGAGAGAAGGGCGCCGCTAAGGATCAGCCGGCAGTCTGGACCTTTGCGCTCACATTGTTCCACATGCCGGAAGTCACGCCGCCCAGTTCGACGATGCTGGCAATGATCGCTACGACGATGAGGGCGAGGATGAATCCATATTCCACTGCTGTCGCCGCCTTGGGGCTGTGGATCAGCTCCTTCGCGAAGTTCAGCAGCGGCCGCATCGACATCCCTCTTTTCCAGAGCTCGACTGGCTGTAGCGAAGAAATGGTAATGAAGTGCTTAAGGAACGTTGCGTGACCATGCCGATGCTCTTTGTCGTGGCGGCCGCGCTGGTGGATGCGGACGGCCGGGTGCTGGTTCAGCAGCGGCCGCCGGGCAAGCCGATGGCGGGACTTTGGGAATTTCCCGGCGGCAAGGTGGAGCCCGGCGAAGCGCCCGAGGCTGCCCTTGCGCGCGAACTGACGGAGGAACTGGGGATCGGAGTAGAAACCGCATGCCTGGCGCCCGCCACCTTCGCGAGCGAACCGCTCGGCGAGCGGCACCTGCTGTTGCTGCTCTACGCCTTGCGTAAATGGAGTGGAGTGCCCGAGGCGCGACACGCAAGCGCGCTGCGGTGGCTGCGGCCGGTTGAACTGCATCGGCTGGAGATGCCGCCTGCGGACAAGCCGCTGATCGGGCTGCTCGAGGCGCTGGTCTAGGCGGGCGCCGCTTTCAGCGCTTCGTCTCGCCCGAGCGGAGCGCGTCGGCCAAACTCGCTGTCGCGCTGCCGCGGCGTGCCGGCCTGGGCTGCGAGGGATCGGGTGCCCAGCCGGTGGCATAGACGATTTCGAACCGCTCGGCAGTGCGGCCTTCCGCATCCGCGCGCGCCCCGAAGGCATCGGCAGCGCGGGCGAGCGTGCCGCGTGTGAGCGGGGCGGTTTCTGCGAGCAGATTGCCGCCCGCCATGCCGCGCAGGTCGCGCAGCAGATCGAAGACGCTGCGGTAGCGTACCGTCAGCGTCTCCGCATCCGCGACCGGCAGTGCGAATCCGGCGCGCGCCAGCAGATCGCCGGCCGCACGGACGTCGATTTGCGGATGGAAGCGCGCGGCAGGCCGTTCGGTCTCGGCCTCGAGCATCACGGCGCGCAGCGTCGCCAGCGTGCCTGCCCCAAGCAAGGCGCCGAGGAACAGGCCATCGGGGCGCAGCGCGCGCCGCGCCAGTGCCAGCGCGCCGGGCACGTCATTGACGCTGTCGAGCACGCCGGCGGAGACGATCAGGTCGAAGCTGGCGTCGGCGAAGGGTAGCCGATCCTCGTCCGCCTGCACGCCGCCGGCGGACCTTGCGAATCGGTAGCCCGCGTCGAGGCGGGCGATGCGGGCGCCGGGCAGTTCGAAAGCGCCGCCGAAGCTGCCGAGATCCAGCACGTCGCCGAACGTGCGCTTCACATCGGCAAGCCGCTCCAAAATGCCTTCCAGCATGTGTGCGCGTACGAAGTCATAAGCGGAATAGGCGGGTGCCGCCCGGTCGCGACGGCGGCGGCGGCGGGCGCGATCGAAGATTTCGGAGTCGCTCACGGCCGTGCTTGTGCAGCGTTGCGTCCCCGGCGACAAGGCGCGTGTGGCCAGCCTCGCTTCCCTCCGACGGATCGCCGATCTCGCGCTGCCCCCGCGTTGCCCCGGCTGTGGGACGATCACTCCGGAGGATCATCGCTTCTGCGCGTCGTGCTGGAGCTCCCTTCGCTTTCTGGGTCCTCCCTGGTGCGCGGGCTGCCATCTGCCGTTCGAATTCGAGCGCGGACCGGATGCGCTGTGCGGAACGTGCCTCGCATCGGCCCCGCCACACGACGGTGTGCGCGCCGCCGTCGCCTACGGCGATGTCGCGCGAACGGTGGCGCTGAAGCTGAAATATGGCGGGCGCATGGCATGCGCCGAAACGATGGCGACGGCGATGCTGCGGCTCATGCCGGCCGACGCCGAACTGCTGGTCCCGGTGCCGCTTCACCGCTGGCGGCTTTGGTCGCGCGGCTACAACCAGTCAGGGCTGATCGCCGCGGCGCTGGCGCGGCGCAGCGGAGTGCCGGCGACGCAGAACCTGCTGCGCCGCGCGAAGGCGACGCCCGTGCTTCGCGGCCTTTCGCCGCGCCAGCGCGCCACGGCAGTCGCAGGCGCTTTCGCGCTTGCCCCCGGCGCCCGCCAGCAGCTGGCCGGCCGCACCGTCGTGTTGATCGACGACGTGCACACGAGCGGCGCCACCGGCAACGCCTGCGCCCGCATTCTCAAACGCGGCGGGGCGACGCGAGTGATCCTTCTGTGCTGGGCGCGCGTTCTCGAAACCGAAGCGGCCGATTGACAAGCGGCGCCCTGCATCACAGGTCGGAGAGACATGGCGAAAGTTGAAATCTACACCAAGGCATTCTGCCCCTATTGCTATCGCGCAAAGCACCTGCTCGACGGCAAGGGCGCGGCCTATCAGGAATATGACATCACGCTGGGCGGCGAGAAGCGCAAGGAGATGATCCAGCGCGCCAACGGCCGGACCACTGTGCCGCAGGTCTTCATCGACGATCGCCACATCGGCGGATCGGACGACCTTGCCGCGCTGGATCGCGGGGGCGGACTGGATCCCCTCCTCGGCCGATGATGCGCGCTGCGCTGCTCCAGATGACGAGCGGGATCGATCCCGCCGCGAATGGCCGCACGATTACTCAGGCGATTGCCGACGCGGCGGGCGAGGGCGCGGCGATGCTGTTTGCGCCGGAGATGTGCGGATTGCTCGATCGGGACCGCAAGCGCGCCGCGGAGGTGGTGGCGCGCGAGGAGGAGGATCGCGTCCTGGCCGCGGTGCGCGAAGCGGCGGCGAAGCACGGGCTTTGGGTGCACCTCGGCTCGCTGGCGCTGCTGCGCGACGACGGCAAGCTCGCCAATCGGAGCTTTGTGATCGACGGCTCGGGCGCGATCCGGGCGCGCTACGACAAGATGCATCTGTTCGACGTCGACTTGCCGACCGGTGAGAGCTGGCGCGAATCGGCGACCTATGCCGGTGGCGAGCGCGCGGTGACGGTGGAGACGCCGCTCGGCCGTCTTGGCCTTGCGATTTGCTACGATCTCCGCTTCCCGGACCTGTTCCGTGCGCTGAGCGATGCGGGCGCGACACTGTTCGCGCTGCCGGCCGCCTTCACTCGGCCGACGGGGCAGGCGCACTGGCATGTGCTGCTGCGCGCACGAGCGATCGAGGCGGGCGCGTTCGTGGTTGCCGCGGCGCAAACCGGCGAGCATGCGGACGGGCGCGCCACATATGGCCATTCGCTGGTGGTCGACCCCTGGGGCGAACTGCTGCTCGACATGGGCGAGGCGCCAGGCCTTGGCTATGCCGAGATCGATCCCGCGCGTGTCGAGGCTGCGCGCAGCCGTATCCCCGTGCTCAGCCATCGTCGGCCGATTCCGGGGGTGGAGGCGTTGTGATCGTCTTCGACTTGAAGTGCGGTCAGGGCCATGTGTTCGAAGCCTGGTTCGGCTCGAGCCGCGCCTTCGAGGAACAGCGAGCGGGCGGGCTCGTGCAATGCCCGATGTGCGGCGATCCTGCGATCGAGAAAGCGGTGATGGCACCCAACGTAGCGGCGAAAGGAAACCGCAAGGCCGATACTCCTGCCGCTCGCCTCGACCCGACCCCCGCCGCCGAGGCACTTCCGTCTCCCGATGCAATCAAGGCGGCGCTGCAGGTGTTGGCGCAGGCGCAGACCAAGGCGCTCGAGACATCGCAGTGGGTGGGCAAGAGCTTCGCAAAGCGTGCGCGTGCGATGCACGCCGGCGAAGAGACCGAGGCCCCGATCCACGGTCAGGCGACGCTCGAACAGGCGAAGCAGCTGATCGACGACGGTGTTCCCGTCGCGCCGCTCCCCTTTCCGGTGGTCCCTCCCGAAGCGCGCAATTGACGTACGTCGTTCCGCGGTGAAACATGCGCTTCCGGCTGCTATGGCCGCAGGGGGGGGACACCGTGCGGGGTTTGAAGTGGGCCGTTGCGGCGGCGGCAGTGATTGTCTCGTCGCAGCTGCTCGCGCAAGAGGCGGAGCCGGACCACCTCATCCGCGGCGCCTATGATGCCTTGCTCGGGTGGCCTGCGGCGGCATTGCACTCCAGCGGGTACGAGCGGGTCGCACAGTTGGATCGGAACGCGTTGATCCGCCGGCCAGGCGGGCCGGTGGACCGGGTGCGCATCGACCCCGAAAACGGCAATGTCGTCACCCGGATCGAAGGCGATGGCTGGTACAACCATCCGCACCCGAGCTTTCCGGACGGGCAGTTGAACCGACGCGCCTGTGATCGCGATCTGCAGACGCTTGCCGAGATCGCACTGCTGCGGTTTCCCGGGCTGATCGAGCAGCGCCAGAATGCCGGCCACGAGTCGCGCGTCCGCTTGGTCGAACCGCAGGAGGACCCGCTCGATGCGCGCAGCATCACGATCGCCTGCCTCTATCTCACCACCGGCACCGCATCGCTGACGCTTCAATATGCTGTCAGCCCACGCGAGCTGGAGGCCGAGCAGGTCCGCTACCGGCGCGAGTTCGACGCGGCCCGTGCCGCGCGTCGGGGGATTTCGCTCACTCGGCTGGATCCCGAATGGGAGCAGGGGTTCGGGGCAATCGCCTATGACTGCACCGGCGAACGGAACGATCCGCGCGGCTATGCGGAGTGCAAGGTCCGCGACGACGGCTTCCACATGCGCGCGATCACGCGCGGCGTGGCGCATGTGCAGCACGGCCGGATCACTTCGATCGACTTTCAGATCGACGAAACCGAGGCGGGACTGCTGGACACGATCAACTTCTGGTATGGTCGCCCCGAGATCGTCGGGGACGAGCCCTATGCCGGCCGCGTCTGGCGCTTTGCCGACGGCGATCTGAAGTTGTCCGATTCGATCCTGACTCTGGAATTCCCCGAAGGCGCGGGGCCGGAGGTGCGCGGAATCCGCCTGACGCGCCGCCCGCGCGACTGATGGGGCAGATTGACCATCCCGATGCCGCATCCTACCCAGCGGCCCGTGTCCCGGTAGCTCAGCAGGATAGAGCAGCAGATTCCTAATCTGGAGGTCGGAGGTTCGAATCCTCTCCGGGACACCAGCCCTTGAGCGGAATGCCCCAGCCGACGCTCGCCCGCTGACCGCAATCCGCGGCGATTGACTTGTTGGAAAATGTTGCTCAAATGTTCTCGTCCTTGAGCGAGTCGGGGGCAGAGCATGCAGATTTCGATGGAACAACGCCGGGCGGCGTTTCGCGCCTGGTTGCGGACGGGGCGCGCCGGAGGTCCGGTCGACGCGCGCGGACGCGAGTTCAAGTTCAATCCATGGCACGACGCAAGAACGGGCAGGTTCACCTTTGCCGGTCAGGGCCGATATTTTGCTCGGAGTGCCGGTGGCGCAGCTCCCCGCGTTCGCCAGGATGCTCCGACCATCGAACTGCGCGAGATCCTTCCGCCTGTTGGAAGCCGGGAGGAGGCTGATACGGAGCGGGATCGGCTTCTCGCGCTGCATGGCGACACCTCCGCAAACCGCGCGCTGATCGAAGACTGGCGGCGACGCCAGCAGGAAGCGCTCGCGCCTTCGCCCGCCGATCCGCCGAACCCGTTGGCCGATTTTGCGACCGGCGTCGCCGAAGGAGTGTACGACGTCGCGGAAGGTGCCGTCACCGGCACTTACACATTGCTGACGACCAGTCCGATCACGACCGTCGGGGCGATCGGAAGCGGCATCGCCGGAACGATCGATGCGGCGATCGAAGCGGAGGATACCCCTACCTACGTTCACTTGAGCCGTGCGATTGCGTCGGTGGCAACTGCGTCGCCGCACGATCTTGGCTACGCTTCGGGTTCGGTGTTGGCCAACATCGGACTGGCGATCGGACCGCAGGCAGCAGCGTCACGGGTTTCCAGCGCTGTGCGGGCCGAGGCGGTCATCCCGGCAGAGATGGCGAACCCGTGGCTGCTCGCGCCCACGCTTCGCGGGGAGGCTATCGAGAAGGCCCTGGGCCATAATGTGACGGTCAACTTTCCGGTCGTGGATCGGATCATCAATCGGGAAATCACAAGCATCAAAAGTATCGACTTGGATGCGGCTTCGCATCGTGCTGCCGACCGACTTCGCGGCACGCTCACCGGCTATGTGGACAAGATTTCCCGCTACAGCGGTACTCGCGAGCGCGGGTGGGGTGGTCTTCGGCTGTGGGAAGAAATGATCGGACACCGGGTTCTCGAGCTGGCCGTTCCACATGCTGCGAACGCTCTCCAGCAAAGGGCATTCGAGCAAGTTAGCGAATATTCGGCATCACTGCCGCGCCCTGTACAGGTCCGGATCGTCATCGTCAGGGAGGTAGAGAAATGAAAAGTGCGTGTGCACTGCTAAAGAACGGCAAGGTCTATACGCAGGCGTTTGCCGGAACGGACAATGTCGTCTGGATATCCTACGGCCCGGTATTCGTCAGCGACTATGGCGACATCGAAGCGATGACCGAGCATCTTCGCGCGGCGCTCGAAGTCTCGACGCAGGGCGTGCCGTATCCGAAGCGCGACGAGTGGCCGCTGGTGCAGAAGCCAATGCTCGATGCGGTCGGCGCGAAAGACTGGAGGGCACTCGCGCGGGGCGCGAAAGCGGTCGGAATCGACCTTGAGGATGGGGTCGTCACGCTGTCTCCGTCGGCGAACTATGAGGACGAGGGGGGCAGCGATCGTTCCGAAAAGAACATCCGGGTCGAGTTCGATTCAAGCGCGCTTGGGAGGCGCCTCCTGGACGCGTTCGAAGCGTGCATCTAAGCATTTGCTTCGAGCGCGCTACCGCCAGCCGGAGGCGATGACCGGCTGGCGGCACGGCTTGTGGCGATCGGCACGAGCGCCCAAGGCACGGTTCGGTTGAGTCGCCATTCTCCGCAGATCTGTGGGATCGGGTGACGCGCGTACCGGCGGGAAGTCGGCGGTCAGACGGCGCTCGCCGCGACTGCCGGCATGTCGGTCCATTGGCGCCGGCCGCGCCCGGTCCGAACCGGAGCGTCGAGTTCCTCGGCGAACCAGGCGACGGTCTTTTCCAGCCCTTCGGCGAGAGGCACCCGCGGCTCCCAGCCCAGCTTCGCCTTCGCCCTGCCGATGTCGGGCCGGCGCCGCCGCGGATCGTCCTTCGGCAGCGGCTTGTGCACGACGGGGGCGTCGGACCCGGTGAGCTTCAGGATGTGGCCGAGCAGCTCGTTCACGGTCAGCTCGTCGGGATTGCCGAGGTTGACCGGCTCCATCCCGTCAGATTCGCTGTCCATCAGGCGCAGCAGCCCGTCGACGAGATCGGAGACGTAGCAGAAGCTGCGCGTCTGGCTGCCATCGCCATAGATGGTGATCTCGCGGCCGGAGAGCGCCTGACAGATGAGGTTGGAAACGACGCGCCCGTCATCCGGGTGCATGTGCGGGCCATAGGTGTTGAAAATACGCGCGACGCGCACTTCGGCGCGGCCCATGCGGGCATAGTCGAAGGTCAGCGTCTCCGCCGCGCGCTTGCCTTCATCGTAGCAGGCGCGCGGGCCGGTGCAGCTGACGAAGCCGCGATAGCTTTCGCGCTGCGGGTGCATCTCGGGATCGCCATAGACTTCGCTGGTCGACGTGAGCAGGAAGCGGGCGCCCGCGGCTTCCGCCAGCTTCAGCAGATGATCGGTGCCGACCACATTGGTCAGCATCGTGTGCTCCGGGTCCGCCTGATATTGCGGCGGCGAGGCGGCGCAGGCGAGATTGTAGATTTGGGTGAAGCGATCGGCGCGCTCGCGAATGCTGGCGGGGAGGGGCTGGACAACGTCGTGCTCGACGAATTCGAAGCCCGGGAGACGCTCCAGCGCGCGCAAGTTCGAGGGGCGTGCGGTCTGCAGATTGTCGAGGCAGACGACGGAATGGCCTCGATCGACCAGCGCCTGGCAGAGATGCGAGCCGATGAACCCGGCGCCACCTGCGACCAGGACCAGCGATTCCTTTCCATTACGCATCATCTACTCCTCGAATAACGTCTCGCGAACGCCTTGTGACGATTGCAAAACAACAACTCTCAAGACCTTAGGCAGTTGCAGCCGCTGCTCCGGCGAAGGTGCTCTTTCGTCCCGCATCGCCGAGATGATGCTCCAGCTCGGCGGCACGATGGGCCGCGCTATGCTCCGCCAGCACGCGCTCACGCGCCTTCCCGCCGATTTCGCGCGCGTCGCGTGCGAGCGCGGCGAGCACGTCGTCCGGTCCGGCGGCGAGCAGCAATTCGCTCCCCGGCTCCAGCAGCGTCTCGATGCCTTCCCAGTGATCCGAGAGGATCGGCACTCCGCACGCCGAGGCCTCGAAGATGCGCACCGAAGGCGACCAGCCGGCAGCGATCATGTCGGCGCGCGTCACGTTCAGCGTGAAGCGCGACGCGCCATAGAATTCGGGGTGGTCGGCAGGCGGCAGATGATCGATCCGCTCGACATTCTCCGGCCAGTCGATGTCTTCGGGATATTGCGGTCCCGCGACCGCGAAGCGCCGCTCGGGGCAGCGTCGCGCCGGTTGGATCAGGAGCTTCTCGAGCGTGGGCTGCCGATCGGGACTGTAGGTGCCGAGATAGGAGAGATCCCAACGCTTGGGCACATCGAGCGGCGGATAGGCTTCGGGATCGACCGAACAGTAGAGCGGCCGTGCGGCCGGCGAACCATAGTCGCGTTCGATCCGATCGAGCGTCGGCCCGCCGGTGAACGAAAGATAGACGTCGTAGCCGGGGATCACCTCGGGCGAGAGATATTCGAAGTCGCCGCGCGCGAGCTTCGCCAGCGTCACCGGCGTATCGATGTCGTAGAAGGCGACCGGGCCTTGCGCCCAGTCCTGCACCAGCCGGGCGACCGCAACGCCTTCGGGAACATAGGAACCGACGATGACTGCGTCGGCGGCGGCAATCCGACTCCTCCAGCGGGCTAGATCGTCGAGATCGTCATAATAGCGGAGCTGACAGAAGCTCGGGTCCGGCAGGTCGCGGTGGTCGCGATACCATGGAACATCCCTCTCCAGAAACAGGACGTCGTGCCCGCGTGCCGCGAATGCCTTCAGCAGCGCGCGGAAGGTGGTGGCATGACCATTGCCCCAGGAGGAGCTGAGCGAGAGGCCGAGGACGACGAGGTTCATGTCACACCGCCTCCCGCGCCTTGGCGCGCTCGGCCTTGAGGATCGAGTCGAGCTGTTCGCCGCGCAGGGCATAGGTGTGTTCGGCGAGCACGCGCCGCAGCGCTGCCTGCCCGATCGCCTCGGCGCGTTCCGGCGTGAGCGCTGCGATGTGGTCGGCGACGTCCTGCCCGTCGCGGGCGACCAGCACTTCCTCGTCGGGTACCAGGAACTGCTCGATCCCCTCCCAGGCGTCGGTGATGAGACACGCGGCCGCGCCCGCGGCTTCGAACACGCGCGTCGCAGGCGAAAAGCCGATGTTCGCCATCGAATCGCGCGCAACGTTCAGCACCGCCTTGGGGGTGCAGTTGAACGCATTGTGGTCGCGCGTGCCGACATGCCCGATCGGGCGGACATTGCCGGGCATGGTCTTGTCGTGCCAGCCGTTGCCGCCGATCAGGAAAGTGCGATCGGGCAGCGCGGCGGCGGCACGCAGGAAGAATTCCTCCACACGCGCCTCGCGGTCGGGCAGCCGGTTGGCGAGAAACGCGAGATCAGCCTCGAAGCGCGGATCCTGTGGGACCGGATGATGCGTCTCCGGGTCGAGCGCATTGTAGATCGGCACGCAGTCGCGGGCACCGAAGCCGGTATAGGCGTCGACGACGGGCGCGCCGCCGCCATAGGTGAGCACCAGATCATAATCGGGCAGCGCGCTTCGCAATGGGTGATCGGGCGCACTGCGAATCTCGTCGAGCGTGGCCGCGGCATCGACGTCCCAGTAGATGCGTGTCGCGTCGGGCCGGGCATGGCGCAGCACGCCTTGCAGCAGCTCGGTGTCGAACACGCCGACGCCGCTCGCCTTTACGACCACATCGGCGTGGGCGGCGTCCGCCAGCACTGACCGAAGCCCGTCCTCGTCCGCCGGATAGACCGTCACGGCGGCATAGTCCGGCGGCTCGATGTCGCGGTGCGCCTGGCGGTCGAACGCGTCGGGTTCGTAGAAGTGGATATCGTGGCCGTGCGCCGCGAGCGCCTTCAGCATCCCGCGATAATAGGTCGCCGCTCCGTTCCAGTAGCTCGACAACAGGCTCGATCCGTAGAAGGCGATTTTCATGCGCAATGCTCCGCAGGCTGGGCGCGCAGGCTGGCGGCGATGGCGAGCAACTCGTCGGCGCGGTGCGCGCATGTGTGGCGGGCGCGAATGGTCTCGAGCCCCTTGGCGGCAAGGGATTGCCGCAGCGCAGGATCGTCGCGCAGCGCGACGAGATGGCGCCGCATCGCGCTTTCGTCGGCCGCCACCAGATAATCCTCGCCTGGACGGAAGAGATTCTCGCTGTCGTCCCAGGGCGCCGAGACGAGCGGAATGCCGCAGGCGAGTGCCTCGAACACGCGGATCGTGGGAATGCCGGGCAGGATGGTCGTGTAATATCGGCGTGGCACGTGCACCGTGGCCAGATGCCGCGCGAACAGGCGCGGCACTTCGGCGTTCGGTGCCCATCCACGGTAGCGCGCGCCGAAGTCTCGCAGCGTCGCCTTTGCGCTGTCGGGATAGCGAACCCCATGGACGTCGAGCGGAAGCCCGGCGTCGCGGGCGGGGCGGAAGAGGAAGCGCTCGAGCTCCTCAGTCCGCTCGCCGTCGCCCCAGTTGCCGATCCATACCAGCCCCTCGCGATCCTGCGGCTCGGCGGGGGGGTGGAAGTGGCGGGTGTCGGCCGCTTCATGCCAGGTCCATACCCGGTCGCGCCAACCCCAGTCGCGATAGACATTGGAGAGGGTCTCGCCGAACGCCAGCACGCCATCATAGGCGTCAAGCTCGTAGCTGCGCATTTCCTCCGGCGCGCTCACCGCGCGATGATGCGTGTCGTGGAACAGCAGAAGGAAACGGGCGCCGCGCGCGCGCAGTCGGCCGAGCCGGGCGACCAGCGCCGGCTCGTTCCATTCATGGACGATCACCAGATCGGCGCCCTCGACCATGGGCTCGATCGGATCGCCGGAGGCATAGGGGATCGACGCGAGATCGGGATAGGCACGACGAAACGCGTCGAGTCCGGACGCGCCATGATCCTCGAGCAAATGCGCGAGGCTCCAGTTCGCCTCGGGCTCGAATGCACGGACCTCGTGCCCGGCTGCGATCAACTCGCGGAGCACGCCGCGCAGAAAATGTGCGTTTCCGTGGTTCCAGCAGCTGCGCAAGGAGTGCGTGAAGTAGACGATCCTCACGCAGCGGCTCTCCCTTGCCCTTCGTCCGGCAGGAATCCCGAGTAGAGCCGCGCCATTCCGGCAGCCATGGCGGCGGGCGTGTACTGGGCCGAGCGCTTGCGTGCAGCCTGGCCGAGCTGTCGGCGCGCGAGCGGGTCGTCTCGCAGCGCCTCGATCGTTTCGGCGAAGCCCGCCGCATCATGCGGAGCGACGAAGCGTGCGGCACCGTCCCACAGCTCACGGAACGTCGGGATGTCCGAAAGCACCAGCGGACAGCCTGCCGCCGCTGCCTCGAGCACGGCGAGACCGAACGGCTCGAATGTCGCCGCGCTGACGAAGATGGGGCGCTGGGCAAGCGTCCCGGCGAGTTCGGCCGTGTCGATCTGGCCCATCCGGTCGAGATGTTCCAGCGACGGCTCCTCGCCGTGCGGACCCCGAGTCGATCCGGCGGCGCGGAGCGGAACCGTCAGAAGTGCGGCGGCGCGATCGAGCGTGCGGGCGTTCTTCACATCATCCCACAGCCGCCCTGCGGTGAAGGCGAAATCGGCCGGAGCCTCGCCGGATTGCGGCGGCAGCGGCAAGGGCCGTCGCCCGTTGTGGACGACCACCGGCGTGTCCGGCAGGCGATAGTGGCGCGCGATGGTCGCGGCATAGGCGGCGCTGGGCGCGACGGTGATGTCGGCGGACGTGAGGCCACGCCGCATCAAGGCGCGGTGCCACCGATAGTTCGGCGCCAGCGGTTCGCTGCGCGCCGCTTCCCACCAGGTGGAGAGGCAGCCGTGATTCACTGCCACCACCGGCAGCCCGAACCAGGTGTCGGCGCCAAGCGCAGGCGAGTTGAGATGGACCAGATCGACGTGCTTCTCGCGGGCAAGCGCCGCCACCGCCTTGCCAGCCGCGCGCACCGGAGCTGCCGAATCGCACATCCAGTCGAGCGGAAGGCCCGTTTCGACGAGTTCGAGACCGCGGATCGCCTCGGCCTCCGCGCGCTGCGCGGGGGAAGGCTCGGGGCCAAGCACGGCAAGCACGGTCTGCGCGCCATGCGGCGTGAGCGCAGCCGCAAGATCGGTGGCATATTGCCACACGCCGCCGACGGCATCGGTGGTCATCAGGATGCGCATCCGGCCTCCGCTCCTCATGTCGCCACCGCCTGAACGCGCGGCTCCGGCTCGGAAGACCGACCGAGCGGAATGCCACGCTCTTCGGCGAGCCACTGCGCCAGCGCGGCAATGCCTTCGCGCCAGGAGCGCTTCGGCTGAAGGCCGAGCGCGGCTTCCGCAGCCCGCGTGTCGGCGACGAACCAGCGCTGGTCCCCCGCGCGCCAGTCGGAAAAGTCGACGGCCACCTCGCGGCCGAGCAGCGCACCGATCTCGGCGATCACCTGGCGCAGGCTCACTGCATTGTCGGGCCCGCCGCCGAGGTTGAACGCGCGTCCTGCGACCCGATCGATATTCTCCCAGGCGCGGATATAGGCATCGACTGCATCGCGAACGTCGAGCACGTCACGCACCTGCCGCCCGTCGCCATAGAGCGTCACCGAACGCCCCTCGAGCGCACGGATCAGGAAATGGGCTACCCAACCCTGATCCTCGGTACCCATCTGGCGCTGGCCATAGATGCAGCTCATCCGCAGCACCGCGGCCGGCACCCCGAAGCTGCGCGCGTAATCGAGCACATATTGGTCCGCCGCGCCCTTCGAGCAGCCATAGGGCGTGTGGAAATCGAGCGGGCGGGTCTCGGAGATGCCATGGGTGCGGACCGCGGCATCCGCGGGTAGCCATGCGCCGTCGCGGCTCTCGAATTCCATGTCGGCAAGGTCGCCATAGACTTTATTGGTCGACGCGAAGACCAGCGGCGTGCGCGAGCCGCGCAGCGCCTCGAGCAAGTTGAACGTGCCGGCGATGTTGACTTCGAAATCTTCGCGTGGGTCGGCGAGGCTCGTGGTCACCGCCACCTGCGCCGCGAGGTGGAACACCGCTTTTGCTTCGCGGGCCGCCAGCGTCAGGCGGTCGACGTCGCGGATGTCGGCGGTCACGTCGCGGATGCGATCGCCGTGGCGCGCGCGCAGCCACGCAAGATTGCGCTCCACGCCGGGGCGGCTGAGCGCGTCGTAAACGAGTACCGCATGGCCGTCGCCCGCCAGCCGATCGGCGAGGTTCGCGCCGATGAAGCCGGCGCCGCCGGTGATGAGGACAGGGCGAGTATCGGCGGTCATGCGACGAGCCCGCGCTTTTCCAGCTCGGCGCGCGCCTCGCTCACGCGATCCTCGGCGGTCTGCTCGGCAACCCATTCCGCGAGTTCGGCGAGGCCTTCGCCGAAATCCTTGCGCGCCCGGAAGCCGATCGCATCGGCGGCCTTGGACGTGTCGCAGAAGCAATGCCGGATATCGCCGATGCGGCCCTTGCCGACGATCTCGGGCTCGATGTCGTTCTTGCCCATCGCCTCCGCCAGTGCATTGGCGACTTCCGTGACCGAGCGGTCCTGCCCGGAACCGATGTTGAACGTCTCGCCCGCTGCCTGAGGCAGCTCGAGCGCATCGGAGAAGGCACGGGCGACATCGGTGACGTGCACGAAGTCGCGCCGCTGCTCGCCGTCTTCGAAGATCATCGGCTGCTGGCCGTTCAGCAGCCGCGACGCGAAAATGGCGAGTACGCCGGTATAGGGGTTGGAAAGCGCCTGGCCGGGCCCATAGACATTGAACAGCCGCAGGCACACGCCCTCGATGCCATAGGGCTTTGCCATGATGTGGGTCGTGCGCTCCTGCACATATTTGTTGAGCGCATAGATTGACGCGAGATTGGGCCGCTTCCACTCGGGCGTGGCGACCGGCGTGAGCGGCCGTCCCTGCTCGTCGAGCGGCTCCCAGTTCGCCTGGCCGTCCTTCAGCGTCTTGCGTTCGGCATCCTGCACGGGTTCGCCATCGGCATTCTCGTACAGGCCCTCGCCATAGATCGACATGGAGGATGCCGTGACCACGCGGCGCACGGGATTGTCGATCAGCCGCTCGAACAGGACGGCGGTGCCGACGTCATTGACCGAAGTGTAGCGCTCGACTTCGTACATCGATTGCCCCACGCCGACTTCGGCGGCGAGATGGACTACGCTGTCGATGCCCTTCAGCGCGCGCGCGACTGCATCCCCATCGCGCACGTCACCGCGGATCAGCTCGGCATCCTGGGGGAGCAGGGGCGGACGTTCGACATCGCCGTGCACCTGGGGAATCAGCGAATCCAGCACCCGCACGCGGTTGCCGCGACGCAGCAGCTCTTCGCAAACGAAGCGGCCGATAAAGCCCGCTCCGCCGGTAATGAGTATTGATTCCGTCACAGTCCGGCGCCCCCACCAACTAGCCCGATTCGAGAAAAGCTGCACTCTTCTGCATGTTCATTGTTCGGCAGCATCGATCCTCACTTGCCGTTCAGCTTCAACTCCGGACTCCCTTCAATGCCTCTTCTTCATCTGAGTTCCCGAACGGCTCCACAAATTTTGATCGGGACCGGAACCCCATTCGCCCCAACGGGTTTGGGTCCGTAACGATCCCGAATCCTGCGGGAATTTACGTGAGGGGCTTGGACCGCGTGACGGCGACGATCTATTTCATCAGGCACGCGGCACATGGACATATCGGCAACACCCTGAGCGGCAGGCAGCCGGCCATTCCACTCACCGATGCGGGGAGGGGGCAGGCCCGGGCGCTCGGCGCCAGGCTGGCCGACCGGCCGTTCGCCGCACTTCATTCGAGCCCCGTTCAGCGCGCGCGCGAAACCGCCGATGCTGTCCGCGAGGCGCGCGGAGGCGAGAATGTGCAGGTCTATACCGCGCTCGACGAAATCGATTTCGGCGCATGGACCGGCAAGGCGTTCGCCGATCTCGAAGACGATCCCCAGTGGCAACACTGGAACGCCCGGCGCAGCGAAGCGCGCTGCCCGGGCGGCGAGGCCATGGCCGAGGCGCAGGCCCGCGTCGTCGCGCATGCCGAGCAGGCTGCTGCGGCGCATCCGGACGGCGCGGTGGCGATGGTTACCCACTGCGACATCATTCGGGCGGCTGTGGCGCATTGGCTCGGCCTCTCGCTTGACCGCATCCATTCCTTCGACATCGACCCCGCCTCGGTGAGCCGCGTCGCCGTCGGCGACTGGGGCGGACGGGTGTTGAGCCTCAACGAACAGGTGGCATGATGGCGACAGCAGTAGCGGCGAAGGACCTGCGCGAGCGCGTGGCGGAACTCGCGCCCTGGTTTCACAACATCGATCTTGGTGGCGGCGTCCAGACGGCGCCGGATCATTTCCTCGGCGATTATCCGAGCTTCAAGTTCAAACGCTTCGCCGGTGCGCTCCCCGACGACCTTTCAGGCAAGACGGTGCTCGATATCGGCTGCAATGCCGGCTTCTATTCGGTGGAGATGAAGCGCCGCGGCGCCGACAGGGTGGTCGGGATCGACAGCGACGAGCGCTATCTGGCGCAGGCGCGGCTCGCGAGCGAGGCGCTGGGCTTCGACGGTATCGAGTTCGCCAAGCTCGACGTCTATGACGTCGCCGCGCTCGGCGAGAAATTCGATCTCGTGGTGTTCATGGGCGTTCTCTATCACCTGCGCCATCCGCTGCTGGCCCTCGATCTGATCCGCGAGCATGTCGCGGGCGATCTGATGCTGTTCCAGACGATGCAGCAGGGGACGGAGGCCGTGCTGCAGGTTCCCGAGGACCATCCGTTCCACAAGCCGGGCACCACCGAGCCGCCGGACTATTTCGACAA